>JANYBM010000044.1 GCA_025361125.1 Holophagaceae bacterium
ATCCAGGGTAATGGTCGTTATGGCCATGTGTTTTGAGCCTTTCACTAGGATCCGCCTAGTCTCCATGGCATCCTAAGAGGTTCCTTTGGGGTTGAGCTGTGGCGTCTATTTTTTCAGTGGAATTCTGGTCCAACATGTTCACATCGGACCTGGCAATTGATCTGGGCACTGCTTCGGTTTTAATCCACACGAAACAAGCGGGGCGCATTGTTGTCTACGAGCCCTCCATTGTTGCCATTAACACCCAGACCGGCGAGGTTGAAGCCGTGGGCGATGAGGCCAAACAGCTTCTGGGTCGGACGCCCCAGGGCGTGAAGACCGTCCGCCCCATGAAGGACGGCATGATTTTCGAAGTGGACGCCGCAGAAAAAATGCTCGCGATGTTTATCCTGAAGGCACGCCCCAACAAGGGCCTTGCCCGAACCCGCATTGTGGTGAGCGTGCCCCCCAGGGCCCATCAGGTGGCGCGTCGCGCGGTGAAGCAGGTTTGCTACGACGCCAAGGCCGGTGAGGTTTTCCTGGTGGATCAGACCATGGTTGCTGCTATTGGCGCGGGCTTGTCCATCAATGAAAAACGCGGTTGCATGATCGTGGATGTGGGCGGTGGAACCACTGATGTGGCGGTGATTTCATACAACGGCAAGGTGTTCTCTGACTCCATCACCGTGGCTGGTGATGAAATGGATGAGGCGATCATCAAGTTCATTCGAGAGAAATACAACGTGCTCATCTCTGAATCGAGCGCGGAACGGGTGAAATGGGAGCTGGGTTCGGCCTTCCCCTCCGACCAGGTCCGCACCATGGAGATCAGCGGCCGGGATCAATTCGAAGGCCTGCCCAAGACCTTGACCCTCAATGATTCGGAAATCCGCGAAGCCCTTTCGGAGCCCATCAACGCCATCATCGATCTGGTCCGCAAGGCGCTCAACGAAACGCCCCCGCAGTTGGCGGCGGACCTTATCGAGCGAGGTATTTGCATTACGGGCGGAGGCTCCAAGATTCAAGGCCTGGATGATCGCCTTCGCAAAGAGACCCACCTTCCGTGCTATCGGGCGGAGGATCCGCAGACTGCGGTGGTGCGAGGCACCGCCATGCTGCTTGAGGACATCCCGTTCCTGAGGCGAATCCAGATTCTCGACTAAAAGGCCTGAAGGGGAATGTGCTGATGGCAACTTTATTTCCTTTCAGGCTCTGATGGCTCCTCGGGCTGGATGGCGCTCCACAGGCTGGCAAGGTTGGATCCTGGTCCTGCTTTGGTTGGGGCATGGTCTTTGGGTACTGACTGGGCGCTGGCCCAGCTTGGGCCTGGTTAAAGCATTGGCAGTCGTTTCAGGCCCGGTTCTCAAGATCTCTGCCAAGTGGGAGACCCGTGGTGAGGCCCGGAGACAAATAATTCAGAACCTGGCCAGCGCCGAGCAGGAAAACGCCCAGCTTAAAACCAAAGTTGGGGTTTACGAGTTGCAAGAGGCCCGTGAAGGCCCCCGTCGGGCAGAGGCCGAAGAAGCCATCCGGCTGCTGGGGCTGAAACGACAACTGCCCCTGGAAACGCTTGCCGCGCGGGTCATCGCGAATACCCGTACTGCGCCATTTGGTGGACTGGTGCTTGACCAGGGATCCGACCTAGGTCTTCAACCGGACCAAGGTGTCATCGCTCCCGAAGGCGTTGTGGGGCGCATCTGGAGTGTTGGCTCGCGGCAGGCATCGGTCCTTCCTCTGGATGCCTACAATGCCTCCACAGGCGTGATGCTGGCCCGCAGCCGCGCCACGGGGGTCTTGCAGGGGACAGGTCCAGGAAAGGCCGAAATTAGGTACATCAGCAGCCAGGAAGGCGTCCAGGTGGGTGAAGCGGTTTACACCTCTGGCCTGGATCGTGTTTTCCCGCGCGGGCTGTTGGTGGGCTTTGTGAGCCAGGTGAGGCCTCGGGATACCGAGCTGAAGGTGGAGGTTGCACTTTCGGCTCCACTGGATCGCCTGCATTTATTATTGGTGCTGCCGGCCAAGCCTCCAATCGAGGTCAGCCCCCCTTCGACACCGCCTGTGGGTGCTGGAAAGGGGCTGCAATGAGTGTTCGCAATGCACCAGCTTCAATCCGATCCTCCTTGGTTTGCTTTGCCGCGCTTCTGGGAATCTTTGTCACGGCGCCGTGGCCCCCCCTCCAGTCTGTGTTCCATGTGGCCCTGGTCCTGGGATTCGCACCCTTGGAATCGGTCCCGTTGGTGGCGGGACTTTGGGCAGTGGCGGCTGGCTGGGTGGCGGAAGTCACGTTGCGCATGGTGCCCCACCCCGGGGGCGCTGCGTGGGTGGATCTGACGCTCACCCTGACGGTGTTGTTCTTCAATCGCTTCTGGCCCCCGGATAGGCGACTGATCTGGTGGGGAAGACTGGCGGGTTTCACACTGCTGCACTCGCTGCTGTTATATCTATCCATGGCCTTGGCATCTGGTTCACATCCTGCGGGACGCGGCTGGCTCTGGGCCTTGCTCACTTCCCCCTTTTGGGCGATGTTGGCTTGGCGCGTTAAACCCGCTGCGCACCCGAGGTAGCCGTGGATCTACGCCAACGAAACCTCCTGCGCGAACGGCTGGCCACCTTTCAGGCCGCCGCATGGCTCATGGTGTTGGGCTTAGGCCTTGTCTATGCCTGGTTGCAGGTGGTACGGCGATCTGAATTGCAGAAATTGGCACTCAGCCAGGCGGTCAAGGTGCGCACCACGCCAGCCCCCAGAGGTATCATCTTCGATCGCAATGGTCACCGACTTGTAGATAATCGCCGAGCCCTGCATCTGGTCATTCAGCAGGAAGATTTGCCGAAGGACCTCTCCCTGGTGGAAGCCCTCGCTCAAGCCTTGGAACAAGATCCCGAACAAATGAAGCGACGTGTGCAGCTGGCGCGCGTCGCTGGGACGAAAAAATCGCTGATCGTGCAGGACAATCTGGATGACGCTAGCCTTGCGCGGGCAGAAAATCTGCGAGCCAGATTTCCCTTTCTCAGCATTGAGGTGGCACCCCGGCGGGTGTACCAGGGTGATGAGTTGGCCGCCCACGTGCTTGGCTATGTTGGGGAAGTTAATCCACAACTCATGGCCAAAGAACCAGGGCGGTATCAGTTGGGTGAGATCGTTGGCCGAAGCGGGTTTGAGGCTGCCCGCAATGATCTTCTCAAGGGGCAGGATGGGCAGCGGAAAAGCCTGGTGGATCATTTGGGCCGGGAGGTGGCGCTCTACGGACTGGAGAATTCCACGCCCGGCCAAAGTTTGTATCTCACCTTGGATGCGGGGCTGCAAAAGACCATGCAGGACGCTTACGGCGAAGAGCGTGGCGCGGGCGTGGTGATTGATTTGCGGGATGGGGGCATCCTGGCTCTCTATTCCAGTCCATCCTTTGATCCCAATGCGTTTCTGGGCCACATGAGCCAAAACGATGTGGATCAATATGTCCGCAACCCCACCCAGCCCATGGTAGACCGGGCTACTCAAGGACTGTACCCACCAGGTTCCACCTACAAATTGCTCATCGCGCTTTGCGCATTGGAAAAAGGCATCATCACGCCAGAAACCACGTTCACTTGCCATGGGAAGAAAGCTTATTACGGGCGGGAATTCCGTTGCGACGCGGTGCATGGAACGCTGAACCTCATCCAGGCCATCGCCCGGAGCTGCGATATTTATTTCTATGAATTGGGGGTGCGGCTTGACGTGGATGAAATCCATGCCACCGCCGCGAAATATGGACTGACGGAACTCACCCAGGTAGATCTACCTAATGAATTGCCTTCGCGCATTCCCAGCCGGGAATGGAAGGCCAAACACGGTCGCAAAGAAAAAAAATGGTATGCCGGAGAGACCATCAGTGTGGCCATCGGGCAGGGGCAGAATGGACTCACGCCCATCGCCCTGGCCCGGTTCTATGCCATGCTCGGCGCCAAAGGAAAAGTGCTCACGCCACACCTGCTTTACGGCCAGCGCGATCAAACCGGGCAGATGGTGATCTTGCCACCTCCAAAACCACGGGAGACCGGGCTCGATTCAAAGATATGGTCGGCCTTGGATGAAGGCCTATATGAAGTGGTGCGCAGTGGTACCGCCCATAATTCAGCCCTACCGGGGGTGACCATGTGCGGTAAAACCGGCACCAGCCAAGTCACCACCTTCGTGGATAAGGCACACTATCGGACCCTGGCCAAACAGTTTCGGGACAATGCGTTATTCGCAGGCTATGCCCCCCGCGAGAATCCGCAAATCGCTTGGGCTGTTGTCGTTGAGAACGCTGGTTTTGGTGCTGACGCGGCTGCGCCCATCGCCCGGAAATTGTGCCAGTACTGGTTTCTGGACCGATTGAAGAAACCATTGCCTCCTCCAGGTGGGAAATTGCCTGACGCTTTTGATGAAGCCCAAAGTGATGAGGCCGAGTCCAGTGTCTTGCCGGAGCCAATCACCCCAGCGGACAAGGTTCTGCCCAAATATCCAGAGGCCGGGGCGCAGCGATGAGCTCGTCCCTGACCCCGAGCGTGGTGAATAAATCCACCCGTAACCTGGATCCCATTTTGTTGTTCCTGGCCTTGGTCCTGACCACGCTTGGTACGCTCACGCTTTACTCGGCCGGGAAAGGCACCACACATCAATCTTTGTGGATCCGGCAAAGCGTTTGGAATGGACTCGGCCTGCTGGCGATGCTGCTGTTCTCCCGCTTCGACTACCGGCGTTTGGCGCAGAGCAGCCTGCCAATCTACGTAGCGGGACTCTTGAGTCTGCTTGTGGTGCTCTTCATCGGACACACCGTGGCAGGTTCAAAAAGCTGGCTTTCTATAGCTGGTGTGAGTCTTCAACCCTCAGAATTTGTGAAGTGGCTGGTGCTGCTTTTTGTGGCCCATCGCCTAGGCACCAAATCTCCAGAAGCCCTTAATGTTTGGGATTTGGCGGGAGCCGCAGGGCTTTTGTTTTTCCCAATGTTCCTGGTGCTCAAACAACCGGATCTGGGGGTGGCGATGACTTATACCCCCATTTTGCTGCTCTTCCCGCTGCTACGAGGTATCCGTTGGCGTTGGGTGGTGGCGGGGGTTTTGGGCTTTGCCTTGCTTTCTACAGTGGTTTGGAACTACAAACTGAAGGTCTACCAGAAAGAACGCATCCTCACGTTCATAGATCCTTCGCGGGACCTGCAGGGTAAGGGTTACCAGGTCAATCAAAGCCGGATCGCCATTGGTGCAGGGGGGTTGTGGGGCAAGGGTTATATGAGCGGATCCCAGACCCAACTGAACTTTCTTCCGGTGAAGACCACGGATTTTGTCTTTTCCGTTTGGGCCGAGGAGCGGGGTTTTGTGGGCATTCTGATGGCGCTGGCGCTATTTGGTGTGCTGCTGCATCGCATCCTTGCCATCGCAGGAGAAGCCACCACTGCGGCAGGTACTTACTTCTGCGTGGGAGCGGCGGGGATTTTTGGTTTTCATATCCTGATCAACATCGGCATGGTGAGCGGCGCGCTCCCCACCACAGGCATTCCTCTGCCCTTTTTTACCTACGGCGGCTCTAGCACACTGGCCTTCTTCCTGGCTTTGGGAATCATCATGAATATCCACCATCAGGCCAAATCGAGGTAACGGGCCTCCTCCGCGAGCCGAAGGCGAGTGGGGGCGCTGCCCGCCCGGGGACAGTGGGATTGGGGGTGGTAACGGAACCCCAACGCAGAAGCGTTAGAGGTGAACCTCTGTCTTCCCCGTAGTTGAAGGCCGACAGGCGAAATCGGCTGCCATCCGGTCAGAAATCTGTTGAATGCGATTTCGCATGACCTAGGCCTTCACCCCGATTACGAAACCACGGCAGTAAGCCAGTTGCTCGGCTTTGGGCATTAATTTCCAGTAATCCACCTTGGGAAAGCCTGCGGCAAAAACCATGGAAGCCAGACAATTTAGTGAAGGTGCCCACCAGTTCGTTTCGTTGTTGCTGTATTCCTTTGCCGGGTAGAACTCCATGACCATGTGGCTCCCTGGGTAACCATGGCCGAAGCCACCCTGATAAGGGCTGAAATCGTCACAGATGGCACTTTCGATGTAGATTTCGCCAGCGCAGACCGCGCCCAGACGATCCAAAGCCAGGAGCGGGTGGCGGAGATGGTAGAGCGTTCCAAAACAGAAGACCACGTCGAAGCGCCCGAGTTTTTCTTCGGTGACATCGTAGACGCTCATCTCGATCCGCTTGCAGCGGTCCTCTCCGTAGCCCAAGGCTTCCCGGCAGAAATCGAACGTCTCCCAACCTTTCCGCTGCCGGGTTTCAAGGGTGCCGAGGAAATCTGAGAAATCGTCAATGGCCACGACCTCCCGCGCTCCCCGGCGCAGCGCTTCAAAACTCCAGTAGCCGTCCCAGGCGCCCACATCCAACACCCGCAATCCAGCCAGGCTTTCCGGCACCTGGTAGGCCCGTGGGTCAATGGGAGCCCACCCGGGCGTCAACAGCCCCTCCGCGAGCTCGATGCGGTGGTACCAGAAGGGAAAATTCTTGATCCCGGCTTCGATGGTGGCTCTGGCTTCAGGTGTCAGCGTCGTTTGATTCATTGGAACTCCAAGCCCAAGAATACCTGCCGCATGGGCCCAACCCGATGCTTTGGCGGAAAGCCATCGCCCGTTAGTGTAGGGGCATGGATCTTCGCGCGCGCATGAAGGAACTCGCCGACCAGGTGCTGGAGCATCGAAGGCGCTATTACGTGCACGATTCACCCACGATTTCAGACTCGGAGTACGACGCGTTGGAACGCGAACTGCGGGAGCTAGAGGCCGCCTATCCTGAAGCGGCGGACCCCAACAGCCCCACGTTGCGCCTCGGCGCGCCGCCCATCGAAAGATTTGAAAAAGTAAGGCATCACACGCCCATGTTGAGCTTGGATAATGCCTACAGCGAAACTGAAGTGTGGGACTGGAATGCCAGGTTGCTGAAGCTTCTACCTATGGAATCAAAAGTGGAGTTCGTAGCGGAACTTAAGGTAGATGGCCTTTCCCTGAGCCTGCGATACGAAGATCGGAAGCTTAAAGAAGCCCTCACCAGGGGCGACGGCGAAGTGGGTGAGAACGTCACAGCCAACGCCCGCGCCATCGCTGATATTCCCCTTCTGCTCCACCAGGTTGCGCCCGCCGATGTAGAGGTGCGGGGCGAAGTCTTTCTCTCTCGCCGACGCTGGGAAGAACTCAACGCAGAACGGGATTTGAAAGGCGAACTGCGGTTCGTGAATCCCCGCAATGCGGCCAGTGGAACCATGAAAATGCTGGATAGCCGCATCGTGGCGGAACGAAGATTACAGTTTCTTCCCTGGCAGTTAGTGGGTGCCGAAGATCATGCCGCGGCCATGAACCAACTTTCCGTATGGGGCTTTACAGCCATGCCTGGCAAGGTCGAAGGGAGTATCGATACGGTGCTGGCGTTCATCCAGGAACAGGCCGAAGCCCGTCTGCGCCTGCCGTTTGATACGGATGGCGTGGTGATCAAAGTCCGGGACGCGGCTCTCCAGCAACAACTTGGAACCACCGACCGCGCACCCCGCTGGGCCATCGCCTACAAGTACCCGGCAACACAGGTGACGACAACGGTTCTGGCCATCACCTGGCAGGTGGGACGCACGGGCAAACTCACGCCAGTGGCGGAGTTGGTGCCGGTCTTCATAGCTGGTTCCACCGTCAAGCGCGCCACCTTGCACAATGCGGACGAAGTCGAACGACTTGGGCTGCGGGCCGGGCTGCGGGTTTTCATCGAAAAGGGTGGCGACGTTATCCCTAAGGTTGTGGCTGTGGTGCCTGGCCAGGATGCGAAGTCTCTGCCGCCGGTGGCCATTCCCAGCCAGTGCCCTGTGTGTAGGGGTGACGTGGGTAAAGATGACGAAGATGATGTGGCCATCCGCTGCCTGAACCCTGAATGCCCCGCCAAACTTGAAGCCCGGATGTTGCACCTGGCCGGTCGCAGCGCCTTGGACATAGAGGGCCTGGGAGATGCCATGGCCGAGCAACTGGTGGCCTCGGGTCGCTTCGCGCAACCCTGGGATATCTTCACCATTTTATATTTTGAAGGCGAAGGCGTGCCCTTCGCCGCAGGTCTGGATCGCATGGCGGAGAAATCCGGGCAGAACCTTATCGAGGCCCTGAAAACTGCTCGCACCAGGCCTCTGTCGCGGTGGATTCATGCTTTGGGCATTCCCTTCGTGGGGGCTAAGACTTCCGAATTGCTGGCCGAGGCCCACCCAAGTCTTGAGCTGTTATGGAAGGCCACCGAAGATCAGCTGCAGGCCGTAGGGGAAGTCGGTCCCAAAGTCGCGTCAGCCATCCGCGCTTTCGCCGCCCAGCATATGGACCTTCCCATGAAACTCCAGGGCCTGGGCATCGTTCCGCAGCCACCCGTCCCAAGGGACATGAGCGCACTTCCCTTGAAAGGCCAGGTGGCCGTTGTCACCGGTATGCTGCCATCCCTGAGCCGCGAAGCCGCTGAGGCTCTGCTTAAAAAATTAGGCGCTAAAGTCACTGGCTCCGTCAGTGCGAAAACCACCCTGCTTATTGCCGGAGAAAAGGCTGGCTCCAAGCTCGCCAAGGCTCAGGAGTTGGGCATCCTGGTGCAGGATGAGGGTTGGCTTTTGAGCCATTAGTGGCAGTGGACTGTCAGCTATCGGTCGCCGACTTGGGACCCAGACCCATAGACTCTAGGTTTTCGACTCGCTACCTGAGGCCTTGGCCTTGGGGCTCAAATAGACTCCCGGCCAATAATCGAAATCGCCCAGTCAACCCTCGGCTATGCTTGGGCGTCTAACCCAAGATCGAGACTCCATGAGAACCCGCATTGGCAAATTTGAAATTCAGCGTCGCTTGGGCGAAGGCGCCATGGGTGAAGTTTTTCTTGGGCGGGACCCCATCATTGGCCGCGAAGTAGCCATCAAGACCATCCGGTCCCAGATCGCCACCGGAGAAGAAGCCCGCGAACGCTTCTACCGCGAAGCCCGGGCGGCGGGGACGCTGAATCATCCGAATCTCGTCACCGTACATGAATTCGGCGAAGACGACGGCACACTTTTTCTGGCCATGGAATACGTGCCGGGCCAGGACCTGCATAACTTGCTGGTTGACCACAGCCTGACCAGGCCGCAAATTCTGGAGATCGTGGCCCAGGTCTGCGATGGCTTGGCCTATGCCCATGCCCGAGGCATCATGCACCGCGATATCAAGCCCTCCAATATCCGTGTGGATTGGCATCATGGGCGGCCTTTTGTGAAGGTCATGGATTTCGGCATTGCGCGCATCGCGGGTTCGGACATGACGGGCTCAGGAACGATCCTCGGTACCTTTGGCTATATGGCGCCGGAATACATCTCGACGGGGATACCGGATCCGCGAGCGGATATTTTCGCGTGTGGCGTGATTCTCTATGAAGCCCTGGCCGGTGAACGACCCTTTCCCGGAGACACCACTGCTACGGTGCTTTACCGCATCGTCCACGAGCAGCCAAAACCATTGGACCCGGCCCATCTCAACGGCATCAGCCCTGCGGTGCAAGGCATCCTGGACCAAGCATTGGAAAAGGATCCAAACCAGCGCTACCAGCGGGCCGAAGTCATGTCAGCGGCCTTGCGCTCCGCCAAGGACCCCCATTGGCTGGGCGGCGTTGTCCTGGGTACCACGGCGTCTGTAAAACCATCCAACCGTGATGCGCAAATGCCTCCCACGGTGGCCACCAACAGGTCCGACCCGACAAACCCGCCCCCCAAGGTCGCGGACACCCGCAACCCCAAAGCCTCGTCCAGTCATGGGCTTTGGGCGGCGGGGCTCATTGTCATCGCCGGTCTTGCGGCCGGCGGAGCTTGGGGCCTGATGCGTGGGCAGAAGCATGCTCCAGCACCCCCCGTCCTTGTTCAGACCAACCCACCAGTGAGTGGAACACCCCCCCCCACCCCTTCTACTTTCAAAACACCTGTTCCAAAATCCGAAGTGCTGAAGGTGACTCCGGCGGAGATCAAAGAGAAGCCCTTGCCCAAGCCCCTCTCCGCCATTGTCGAAAAAACAACCCAACCACCTAGCACTCCAGAGCAGGACCACCTCGTTCAAGAAAGCCCCGAAAAAACGGAGATCAATGAGGCGGCCGGAGAAATTGAGGGTCATCCCCACAGGGCCCATCAGCATTTTCAAAAAATTCACCAGCGCGACCCCCAAAATGCCCGGGCCTATGCCCTTGACTTGGTGGCGCTGTACCACCTGAACCAATACGGCGAAATGGCTGCGCTTGTTCATAAAGCCAGGGCCAATGGCGTGAACCCAAAAGCCTTCAACGCCTATCCTCGCTATCGCATGATGATGAAGGAAGAGGCCCAGGCCCATCGCATTCCCCAGGGTCTGAAAGAGCGCATGAAGGCTGCGGGACACGATTTCAATTCCGGGGATTAGAATCTGTTTCCAAATAACCTATGCTGTTCAGGTTATTTTGCTACGGCCCCTTATTCCAGTCTGGGGCCGAATCGGCGAATTGCTTTTGTCGTAACGATGAAACTACGGATTCGGCCCGGCTGATTCAACGCTTCGGATTTTCCAATGGCTGCCAGTTTTCCGCCACCGAATGACATAGCTGCGGTGCCCCATGTCTTCGGGGAGGAGCCCCCCGCCTTTGGACGTGAGCACCAGTTCGACCGCCTGCAACGCACCGTCCCGATTGATCTGTACCCGATTGGCCAGCACGGTCACGCCCACCTTCTGCTGGCGGAAAATACCCATCAGGTAAAGCCGGGCCGCGGCACGATCCATACCTTCGGGGCCTTCGAAATCCTGGGCAAGCAGCTCGGAAGCTCCGCCCGCATCGCTCTTTTCCACCGCTTCGATGGTTGCAGCAAAGGCTGCTCTTACTTGATCCTCAGGGGTGCCTTGCTTGCAGGCCACGAGGCTACAAAGTGTCAAGGTGGTGAAGGTGTTTTGGCGCATGGGCTCTATGCTAAACATTAAAGTACCCAAGTGATGGGAGAGATCTTGCGCATGGGCTCTAAGCTAAAGCTATGGCCGATGTCCGGCCCCAGGGAAATTCATGACCACGACACAGCGATTCGCCACCACTTGCATTCATGCGGGCCAGCAGCCGGACTTGTTGAGTGGTGCGCTGATGACACCGGTCTACTTCACTTCAACTTATATCCAGGAAGGCTTGAATCAACATCGCGGTTACGAGTACGCCCGCACCCGAAACCCAACGCGCGATGCGGTTGAAGGTAATCTGGCAGCGCTGGAAGGCGCTGAATTCGGCATTGCCTTCGCATCGGGACTCGCCGCGACCCAGGCCGTGCTGGAGCTGCTTTCCAGTGGCGATCACTTGGTGCTGGGTGACAACGTCTATGGCGGGACCTTCCGTCTGGTGGACAAGATCATGGCCCGTTTCGGGCTGACCTACACCCAGGTGGACACATCCGATCAGGTGGCACTGCGGACCGCCATTCAACCCAACACCAAGCTCGTGATGCTGGAGACGCCCACCAACCCAATGCTGGGGCTCACGGACATTGTGGCAGTGCGTGGATTATTGAAAGAACTCGGCATCAGCCCGATTCTGGCGGTAGACAACACCTTTGCGACGCCCTTCAACCAGCGCCCCCTTGAACTCGGCGCCGATCTCGTATTCCACTCCACCACCAAATATTTGAACGGCCATAGCGACAGCATCGGCGGTGTGGTGGTGACGAATTCCACTGATCTGAGTGAACGCCTGCACTTCATCCAGAACGCCGCTGGCGCCATCCTTTCGCCCATGGAAAGCTGGCTCGTTTTGAGGGGTACCAAGACCTTGCACTTACGGATGGAGCGCCATAACAAGAACGCGCTTGAGATCGCGCGCTGGCTCGAACAGCGAAAGGATCTGAAGGCGGTTTATTACCCTGGCCTGGAATCCCATCCCCAACACGAGTTGGCCAAGCGTCAGATGAAAGGCTTTTCCGGCATCGTCAGCTTCGACACCGGCGACGCCGAGCGCACCCGCCGGATGGCCGCGGCTTTCAATATTTTTGCACTGGCGGAATCCCTGGGCGGCGTGGAAAGCCTGATCTGCCATCCCGTGTCCATGACCCATGGCAGCGTCCCCGCATCCGATCGCGCCAAGTTGGGCATCACCGATTCTCTGCTGCGCCTGAGCGTTGGCGTCGAGGATGTCCGCGATCTCATTGAAGATCTGGAGAGAGCACTGAAGGCTTAGAGCCTTGGGGTCCAGTTCCGATGCGGCCTCAGGCCGCGATGTGATGGGTGCACCGAAGGCGCCACCAAGTTGCCTTGAGACCCAGGACTCAAGACCCCGGACAATCAGGCGGTCACCAGGTCCCCATCGTCCTTCTGCCGTTTGCGCAGGAAATCATGGAGGGCGTTGTAGTCCACGGTGGCCTTGCGCTTTTCCCACGGCGCACCGATATGCCACAGACCCACCATGTCCTCGGGGCAACCCACCCGCTCCCAAATGCTTTCGAGGATGATGGCCAGCGCTTCGCTCGTGAGGTCAGCTTGCAGCGCGTCCTGGATCAGGGCCAGACGCCAATGATCCTGTGCCGCGGACCAGCTGGTGCCCCCGGGACGAGGCAGCTTGCCGGTACTTTCGCGGCAGGCCTCCCAAAAAATTTCCTCGAAGATCTCCAGTTCATTGCCTTCGAGACGGACAAGGTGTTCGCAGGCCTGACCGCGGAAGCCATGGCCTTGAACCCAAGCCTGGATATCGGCCTGTTTCAAAAAGCCGAAATCGTAACCCACCACCATCTCATTCCAGGTGATGGGGTCATTCGCTTTTGACTGGCGCTGTAGAAGGGCCATCCAGTTGCTTATGTGCACGGAACACCTCGCATGAATCCAAGGATGGGTTCCAGGTGTGAAAAGCCCGTGAAGGTTCTTGACTTTCCGTGCCACGCTTCAGGGAAACAGCTGTAACGCGAGGTGGGCCGCCACCCGCGCACTGTCCCCGGCGCCCTCCAGGGTTGGCGCCAGCTCCATTACGTCGGCCCCCACCCAGGGTGCTGACCAGCGGTGGATGGATTGCAGTAGCGCGATCATCTCCACCACGCTCAGGCCTCCTGGGACTGGCTCTGCAACAGCCGGGCAATAGGCGGGATCGAGGACGTCAAGATCAAGGGACACATAAGCAGGTCCCTGAGCAACTCGCGCGATGTCGCCTTGCAATTGGGCCGCCAGACGACCATCACGGAGATCCCATGGCGTCCACATGCGCACTCCCGCGTTGGCCAGGAAGGCCAGTTCTTCGCTTTCGAAGCGTGGAGCCCGCAGACCGATTTGTACGATGCGCCTGGGATCAATAAGGCCTTCTTCAACGGCCGTTCGGACCCAGGTACCGTGATGGTGTGCCGTGCCCCAGGCCTCGCCGGTGCCCGCGTCCGGATGGGCATCGAAATGCAGGAGGCCCAGTTGCCCGTGCTTCCGCCAGTGGGCCCGCAAAGCACCCAGCGTCATCAGGTGATCGCCACCCAGGATCAACGTGCGCGCCCCCAGGTTGATCCAGGCCGTTACGGTTTCCTGCACCGCCAAGAGCGCCTCTTCGATGCAGAAGGGGCGCGTGGGGATATTGCCACCGTCCACCCAATCCAGGGCTGCGAATCCTCGGGGTACTTCGTCAGTGCCGCTGCCTTGCAGGCGCAGGGGCATGGGCAGCTTTCCAATACCCAAGCTTGCGGCGCGCAGTGCCCATGGCCCCATGCGCGCGCCAGGGCGGTTCACCACGCCACCATCGAAGGGTGCGCCCAGCACTACCCCCGGGGCCTCTGAAGGCTCAAGTTGAAGGGGCAAACCAAGAAAGGGTGTGAGCCCCGTGCGGAGGCTCTGGAGTAATAGGTCGGGAATCATGTATTCCTCATTTCGAATGGGGATTGAGATGGGTGCGTATAGCTAGCAGCCAGACATCTTCATCGCCGATGGCCGCCATCACGGGACCCGGATGGACCTTCACCTGGGTCCTTCGTGCACGGCAGAGGGCCTGAATATGAGGAGCCAGGCTGGCCGCTCCGATCCAGGGGTAGTGGGCGTCGGGGCTTTCCAGGCGCAGGGGCAGGACAGTCAGACCTAGACGGAAGGCGGCCCGCAAACCACCTTCGTAGAGCGGAGCCAGCTCCCTTCCATTAGTTGTAGTGCCCTCAGGGAAGAGCAGAAAAGGCGCACCCGTCCGCCATTGGTGAACGAGTTCTAGCAGGGCTAAGGCTCGGTGCAGTGGCTTATTCCGATCCACGAACTGAAGCCCGGCCCGGCGTGCGTGGCGGCCCAGCCATGGATAACTGGCGACCTCGGCCTTAGCCAGGGTTCCCATGGGTCGTTGGGCCAAAAGGACCGCGGGATCCAACCAACTAAGGTGGTTGGAGACCCAAAGTTGACCCCCTGTGGGAATTGCTGAGGTGAACTCCACCTCCACATGGAGTGCACGCAGCAGGTTCCGCGACCAGTGACTCAATACATGGGCAGGATCTTCGGCTTTACCTAGCCTCGGCAAGATGGTGCCGGTGACTGCGAGGGCTTCCACCCATGCCAAAAGTGTCCGAGGATGCCAATACGCTCGAAACCTGCTGGGCTCCGAAGTGGTATTGGCAAACTTCCAGGTCGTGGCAAGCTGGCTCGGACTACTCGTCACGACACCAGCCGCAAACGATTGTAGCGGGCTCGCACGCGGTCGAGATCTGCTTTGGTGATGGCAGACCAGAGCCGACGATCACCACGCTGGTAATAGTCGTCCACCTCGCACACAACCCGTGCTCCCAAGGCGTTGTGGACGCTACGGGCGTCCTCGTTGCCCGGCTCCACCAGGAAGCGGCACTCGACCATGTCCTCCTGAAAAAGCTTGCCCAACATGGCGCGGATCAGCAGGTAGTTGACCTTGCTTTTTTGATAGTCCGGGTGCACCGCCAATGTGGCGCAGTAGGCGACTTTGCCAGTGGGGAAATTTAGAACATAGCCCACAGGACGCTCGCCATCCAAGGCGATGAAACACCATTCCGGGTAAAGCTCTGTACAAAGCCGTAAGTAATAGGGGCAGAGTTGACCTGTGGCATCCCCGCCCCAGATCTCGTTTTCAAGGCGGTGTAGATGCCAGTAGTCCTCGCTTTCGAGAGGACGGACAAGGTATCGGGTCGACTTGGTTTCGAGCGGAGCTGGAACCATGGAGCACCTCTGGGTTTCCAGCATCGGAGACGCATGTGAAGACACCGTGCCCTTTTCATGGCAAGTTCGCAGATTCTATGGCACTGGAGTGTGAATTAGGCTCTTGCTGCCAGCTCATGCGCCTGGAACAGCATGGCGTAGTTGCGGGGCTCGATGTGGGACGCGTTCAGGCCCAGGTGTTCCATGGCCAGGCGGATGGCTCGGGGGTCGCCTTCCAGTTCCAGGTAGCAGCCAAAGGGTGTTTCATCCAGACAGGCTTCGAGGGAATCCCGCTTAAAAGTCGCTCGACGTTTGGTTATCCGAAATACCGGCGCATAGCCCAGAGCCGAAAGGATTCCCTCCATGGCTTCGCGGTCCACGATGAACGTCTGAATTTCTGGGCGGATCTTTAGCAGCGGGTCTGGTTGCTGGGGACCCTTCCAGGTAAGCAGGCATTTGCCACCATAGGTGCGAAGACGCAAGGCACAGCCTTTGGAAAGCAGCTCCCCATCCCGGTCCCACAAGGTGCTTTCCTCGTCCTGCATGGGTTCCACCGGAAGGAAACTCAAAGCGGCCAGTAGCGGTTGCATGGCATCCGTGGAAGGAATGCGGAGTTTTACTTCGGTTTCTATCGGGATGATTTGTGTCATCCCGTTAATCTGTCATCGGTGCCACAGAAACGCTACCTCATTGCAACACTATTCATCGCCGGCATGCTTTTGCTGGTAGCGGTAGTGCAGGCCTTCAAACCACCGAGGGAAGGCGGCGTGGGACAGGATACGGCGGTACTCAGCTTGAATCTCGACAGTTTCGAGACCATCGCGGATCTCCGCCTGGAGGATGGATGGGTTCCACGGTTCACCTCGGCCCAGGATCCGGATCAATGGGAATCATGGCCCTCAGAGGGTGGTTTCGGAACCTCGTGGGAACCGGCCACTCCCTTCATGTCAGATCAGGCCTTAGCGCTGAACGGGCCGGGCGGGCGCAGTGAAGTAGCGCTTTGGCACGGCCTGGAATGGCGCCATTACCGGTTTGACGCGCCTCTGGCTTCAGCGCGATTGGACCCATCCAAGCACAATCGCCTGTTGGTGACGCTCGCACTTGGCCGAGATCGGTTTCAGACCAGGCTTCTGGAGGTTCCGGAAGGCCGTGTGCTTTGGGCCGTGGACAGTGGCCCATGGAGCCGCTTCAGTTGGGACGGGAAGGCGGTGCTGATGGGCTTGGCCGACCCCTCTCAAGCTTCACGGTTACTGCTGACCGCCTTGCCAGTGGAGCGAGATTGGCCTGAGTCAAGCCTGGCCCCCTGGAATGAGGATGGCATGACCGGGGCCCCGCGTGGATTCGCGGTGCGTCTCGAGCAGCTCTGGGATGATGGCAAAGATTTACCGGGTCCGAAATTGCTCATCCCCTGGTACACGAACAGCCGCTTTTGGATGCCTCGACGGGATCGCCTCTGGGTCTCCACTGAAGGTGTTTGGACCTTTTGGCGGCTGCGGGAAGGACAGTGGCACAGAGAGGCTAGTGGTTCTGGGGTTTTGTCTGCTCAACCGCCTTCATGGATGGCGCTTGTGGCTGCTTCTCCCGATGGCGCCCTGCGATCTCGCAGTGGGGTTGACGCCGCGGAATGGGAATTGGCCCCAACGAATCTGCCACCGTGGCCCGCCTATGATGCTGCGTGGCTATGGCGCAAAGATGCACCCCAAGGGGCCTTGACCACCTGGGATCTGCGCTGGAATGAAGGCGAATCGCCGCTTCCCAAAGAACGCCAGCGGAGTTCCCTGATGAGTGCCTACAGGGCCGAATGGCGGACTGCTTCAAATTTACGCCCATCAGTTCGTGGCTGGCTGCCCCATGGACCCCAGGTGGCGCTGCGGGAGCTGAATGGCGTGGCTTGGGTCTGGGTGGGCGATCGTGTGTTGCTCGTGCGTCTGGTGCTCACCGAGCGGGTACGTAAGCTAAAAGGCGCCGCTGATTGAATTCATTCGCGGACATCCCCTTGATTCTGGTAGCGTGATCGCAGTAACTCAATCAAGTGCTCCGCCCGAGGGAACCATGCCCCGCCTTCTCCTTGTGGACGACAACCCCAGTATTCACAAGATTGCGGAAACGCTTCTTAGCTCGAGTTCTATCGAGTTGATTTGCGTAGGCTCCGCTAGCGAAGCCCTGATGATGCTGGATTCCGGCGAACGATTTGACGTCGCTTTGTTGGACACTGCGATGCCCGCCATGGATGGTTGGGAATTGCTTGCACGAATGCGCAAGCATCCTGATTCAGCCTTCATCCCCATCGCAATGATGGCCGGCGTGCTGGATACAGTGGATCCAGAAAAGCTCAAACAAGCTCCAATCCAAGGATTCATTAAAAAACCCATTGAGCTGCGCGAACTGGCAGAACGAGTTCAACAATTACTTGCCACACCCGTGACCCTTTCTGAACACGAAGGGACCGATGGGGATCCCACCGTACTTTCTCCATTCGCCACAGTGCCGGGTACGAAAATCAAGAGCATGCCGGAGTTCCGAGGCATCGTGGATGGTCCTTCCCATGAAACCAAACCATCTGATGACTCGAATGGGGGGGAAGGGCAGGATGACCTGTTGCTTCTGACGCCAGAAGATTTTTGGTTTGAAGAAGCCCCGCAGGATCCTGATTCCGATGATTTCCAGATGGCCCAAGCTACCGCCCAGGCCATGGCCGAAGCCCAATCCCAGGCTCCACTGTCCCTCACGGGCCCCATGGATTCCACGCTGGATCTGGAAGAATTGGACCTGGATGCCCTAAAGGACCTACCCAACGAAGAACCAGTTCAAGAATCCTTCCGGTTGCCTGAAGCTCCAGGTATCCCGGATGTCTCCACTGCACAGGAATCTGCGGAACCCCTGGTCGAAGACGTGAGCATCCCGGCCTCTACGGGTGAGTTTGAGTTGGCTGCGGATGCATCAATCCGGGCTGACAAGTTACTCAATGAACCGTTCGAGGAAGAGACGCTTGCCATTCCCGGTTTAGCTATACGTGCGCATGCTCTGTCCACCCCAGAACCGTACCTTACCGACATGCGTGTTCACGAATTTCTCACTGAGGATATTCCAGCGCAGGCATTGGCAGACCTGGGTGAAATACCGGATTTTGAGGATTCCTCACCAGAGCATTCAACACCAGAGATCCCAGCGCCTGAAAGCCCCGCGCCGCCGATGTTCGAAGAAGCCGCTTCGTATGTTGAACCGCATGACGAACCAGGATTCCCGTCTGCTGCAGCCTATGCCTTGCCAGCGGCTGCCTTGGTTGTGCCTGCCGTTGTAGCCATGGCCTCTACTGCAGCTTCAGGGTCAGAGTCTCCGACCTCTCCCCTCTCCATTGCCCCCCCCGCTGTGTCTGTTGCCCCTTCCATGGAACCCATGAAACTCGTGCAGCCACCGTACGACGCAACGGCCCTAGTCCAAGTCTTGCTGTCCGATCCAGTTTTGATGGATGTCTTGACCAAAGCAGTCGTAGCCAAACTGGGGGATCAGGCCCTTCGTGAGATAGCATGGGAGTTGATGCCGGAGTTGGCTGAGAAATTGCCACGATAGTTCAGTTATTGGCAGAACTCATCCCCCATCCGGAACCAATCCCGGGCTAACACCCCTTTCGCGCATAGGCTTAACCTGAATGATCACTGGCTACAACACCGACGTCCGGCATGGCAATCGGGTCTATCACGTCCAGACCGAGGATAAGGGTTTTTCCAATCCGAAGATTGAAACGCTTATTTATGTGGGTGGCGAAATCCTGGATAGCTACAGGTCTTCTTACGAAGATCTATTGGCGAATCCCCCTGTGTCAGATACCGCCATTCAGGTCCGGATGGATGACCAGCACAAGGCCATCATCCGCGACATCAAGAATGGCAAATACGATAGCACCCCCCCTGATCTGCAGGAGCAGCAGGTATTCAACGAGCGGGCACTGGACCAAGCCATTCTTGAATTCCTGCAACACGAGGGCGAGGTAGATACCCTCGAATTGGTTCTAGAAAAGCCCTTGGAGCCGATTTTTGGGAAGCTTTTCAAAGTGCAGATGCGGGCCCGTTTAACCAACAGTCAGAATCCCGTTCGGGGTGCAGACGTGGCCATCCGTTTGATTTCAAGCCTGAAAAAAGCCGCGCCACTGCTTAACGGCAAAACAGATGAAGAGGGTGCGTTTCATGGACAGGTGGAATTACCGCCAAGTCAGCCCGGCCATTGCGCCATTGTTGTGAGCTGTGCTTCAGAATTCGGGAACGATGAATTAAAGGCCCTTGTGGGCTCCTAAGTTGCCTTTGAGCGTCTGAACAGCTGCCGCGACAGGGCAGTTTTTTTGTCCAAAAATATTTATAGACTTATTGTGTCGATATTATAACCTAGACATGTTTGATGCGGAGGCGTCCATGGATCTAGGTGCTGAATTGCTCAGTATTGGCGATATATGTTCAGAGACAGGCCTATCGCCGGATGTGGTGCGCGTGTGGGAACGCAGATACGGATTTCCCATGCCCGTGCGGCTGCCCTCAGGGCACCGCCGTTATCGCAGCAGTGATCTCAATCGATTGCGCTTGATCGCCGAAGCTGTGGCCGATGGTCATCGTCCTGCACTGGCCGTGAAGGCGGATGAAGCCGCCTTGCGCAAGCTTCTCGTGCGGGGGCAATCCAATACCTGGACACCGATTGTGGATCCCTTGATCAAGGCTGTCGTGGAGATGGATAGCGCACACATTCGAACCCTGCTTCAGAATGCATTCTCTCGATATCCGTTGAAGGACTTTCTGGGGCATGTGGTGGATCCCCTCCTGGAGTGGGTTGGGTACGCATGGGCAGAAGGCTCCCTTGGCATTCATCAGGAGCATCTCGTCACGGAAATTCTTGAGGATTTTCTTCGGCAGATGCGCTTGGCTCTTCCAATCCAATCCAGTAAAGGCTCTGTGTTATTGGCTACCCTGCCGGGAGAACGGCATCGTTTGGGTCTGTTGATGGCGGCCCTCCTCTACGCAGCCAAAGGCGTGAGAGTAGAGTTGCTAGGCATAGATGTGCCGGTGGCGAGTATTGCGAACGCAGCGCGAACACTGAGGGTGGATAGGGTCGCCGTGAGCCTTTCCATCCAAAGTTCAGGGGAACCCACACGGCGCTTGCTGATGGACCTCTTGGAACGCCTGCCTCCAAACTGCCAATTGCTTATCGGAGGCCAGGGTGCAGCCAGGACCCGAAAAGTGGAAGGCGTAGAACGCATGACGGGAATTGGCGATATCTGATCGAAAATAAGGGTGGAGGTCTTATGACGCGATCCCTTTTCTGGTCCACCTTTGTGACGGTTTTTCTGGCGGAACTGGGGGATAAGACCCAGCTTGCGGCTATGACCGCCACGGCCAGGAGTGGCGCAATGCTGACAGTGTTTCTGGCCGCCAGTGCCGCGTTGATTGTCGCCACGGCCATAGGCGTTTCCGTGGGCGAGGCCTTGTTCCGTGTGGTGCCCGAGCATCTGATCCACTACATCGCCGGTGGGGCTTTCATCGCTGTGGGGGTCTGGGTCCTGGTTAAGGGGTAACGGTCAGCTTTCCAGGCTGTCAACGATTCAGCTGGAATTGGATGGCTCCCAACATCGCCACGGGGGTGGTGGCGGCGCGAAGGATGCTGCGCCCAAGGCATACGGGCAACCAACCGGAGGTTTTTAGAGCTACAAATTCTTCATCGGTGATTCCGCCTTCGGGACCGCAGGTGAAGGCCAGAGCTTGCATGCATAGCGTGGGATTCAAGCTGCCGGTGGCGACTTCATAGGCGACCCAACGTTGTGGAATACCCCATTCCAGCAGGCTATTGAAAGGCTGGACGGGAAGCAATTCTGGGAGATGACTTCGATGGCTTTGTTCGACGGCGGAAGCGACGATCCGGGACCACCGCTCCTCTTTCGCCGACGTTCGACGAGCATCGAATTCGCTTCGTCTGTAGGCGATTGGGTGGATATGGGTCACACCCAATTCCACGAGTGGAGGCAACCAATCCTCCCAGGTAGCCAGATGGGAGGTGATAGGAAGGCAGGCATGGATCGCGATGGGGGATTCCCGGACCTCCTGCAAAGGTGACAAGAGGCGGACTTGGGCAGCCTGTGGGGTGATCGCGGTAAGATCCACCGCCCAGGGGCCGCCTTCCAAAAGCAGCTCTAAAGCGGCACCAGGCTTCAATCGCAGCGCATGAAGATGCCGCGCCTGCTCGGGGCTGAGGGCGATCAAGCTGCCCTCGGAATAAGGACCCGGCGAGGGGACGATCAATCGCGGCAGGCTCATACCCTATTCTCACGAACTGTAGACTGGAAGGGGAGGCTTCTTGATCCAAATATTATTAAACGCGGCACCGTGGTGGGCTTGGCTGGGTTTTCATGTTTTCGTGTTCGCGATGCTGGCCCTGGATCTGGAAGTGTTCAATCGCAAAGCCCACGCGCCGAGCGTCAAGGAGGCTGCGGCTTGGAGCGCTGTCTGGATCAGTCTGGCACTTATCTTCAATCTGGTAATTTTCAAGACGGAAGGACCCCAGGCAGGATTGGAATGGCTCACAGCCTACCTCTTGGAAAAGTCCTTAAGCGTGGACAACCTCTTTGTCTTCGTGCTGCTCTTCGCCAGCTTCCGGGTGGAGCTGCGGCATCAGCATAAGGTCTTGTTTTGGGGTGTGTTGGGCGCGCTGGTGATGCGCGCGGGCATGATCCTGGCCGGAACGGCTCTGCTGAACCGGTTCGAATGGATGATCTACGTCTTTGGCGGCTTTCTGGTTTTCACGGGAGTCAAAATGCTGGTCACGAAGGATGAAGATCGAGATCCTTCCCAGCACCCGGCGGTGCGGTTTTTCAAGCAACTGATCCCCTTTGATGAACACGGGGGCTTTGAGCACTTTTTCACCGTTCGGGATGGACGTCGCTTTGCAACACCCATGCTTCTGGTGCTTTTGAGCGTGGAAATCACCGATGTGGTCTTCGCAGTGGATTCCATTCCCGCAGTGCTGGCCGTGACCCGCGACCCCTTTGTTGTCTACACCTCTAATATCTTCGCCATACTAGGCCTTCGGAGCCTCTATTTCCTGCTGGCGAAGATGATGGACCGATTCTACCGGCTTAAGACGGGACTAGCGGTCATCCTGGCTTTCGTGGGCGTCAAAATGTGCATTGCTGAATGGTTGAAGATTCCCACGCTTGTTTCCCTGCTGGTGATCCTCACGGTGCTGATCTTGAGTGTGGTAGTCAGTCTGGCTTGGCCCGCCAATGCGAAGGACGAGTGATGGAGGTCTGGCGTCACAAACTGGAAGCGGCTCCAGCAGTGGGTCCGTATGTCGTAACGCTCGGCAATTTCGATGGGGTTCATCGAGGTCATCGCGAGCTGCTGGAACGTGCGGCCGAGCGAGCGAGAGAACAACACTTGCCTGCCGCAGTGGTCACTTTCGATCCTCATCCCACCGTTGTGGTGGCACCGGAACGCAAGCCACTGTTGCTGATGACCCTGACGCAGCGTCTGGCCGAATTCCAGTCCACAGGTATGGATCTGGCCTGGGTGATTCCCTTTTCCAGATCCTTTTCTGAATTGAGTCCCGGTGCCTTCCTACATGCATTGAAACGGGCCCTTTCACCAGCTGAGCTGCACGTGGGCAAGGCTTTCGGCTTTGGACGCAATCGTTCGGGGGATTTCCACACGCTGGAGGCCTGGGGCCAGCAGTCGAATTGTGTGGTTTTTACTCACGCCCTGAAAGCCCCGGATGGTGGGCGGTTGTCCAGCACCCGCATACGCCAGGCCTTGGATGCCGGTGATGTGAGCCAGGCTGCGGAGCTTCTCGGCCATTCCTATGCCCTGACAGGCATCGTCGTTGAGGGCGAACGGCGCGGGCGTCACCTTGGATTTCCCACCGCGAATCTTCGGTGGGAACAGGAACAGTTGCCTGGCCACGGCGTCTATGTCACTGAAGTACACAGTCGGTATGGGTCATTTCCCCGCTTGGGCCTGACTAACATTGGCGAGAAACCGACTTTTTGTGGACAGGCCTTATCCGTGGAAACCTTCCTGCCCGACTTTGAAGGGGATTTGTATGGTGCTTCACTGGAGCTGCGCTTTCTGCACCGGATTCGTGGCGAGAGGCGTTTTGAGGGGATGGATGCCCTGCGCTCCCAGATAGCCTCTGATGTGGCGGAAGGCCAGGCATGGTGGGACAATCATTGTTTGGGTTGAATTCACATCACCTCTCAAGGAGTATCAGGATGCCTTTGAAATCACTCTGCTTTGCCGTGGTCGCTTTCCTTCTGTCCACAACAAATCTTTTCGCTGATATCAAGCAAGCCGCACCTGCTTCAAAGCCACCAGCGAAGCCCTTGGCCAAGGTGGCTACCGCTCCAGATGCTGCGAAGATCGAAGCCATCAAGGAAATGCTGGCGGTTTCTGGTACGGTTCATGGCAACGTGGAAGCCGCTCATGCGTCCATCAAGGCTATGACGAAGAATAGCCCCGGTATTAGTTCGAAATTTTGGAAAGAGCTTGAGAAAACGGTGAACGACGCAGTATTTGAGCAATTATTGGTGGGCGTTTATGACCGTAACTACACGCTTGACGAGGTCAGGGCGATAACTGAATTCTACGTGTCCCCTGCCGGTAGAGTCTTTCTTGAGAAAAACGGGCCAGTGCTTGCGGAATCAGGTCGGATTTTGCAGACCTATATGGAAAGTAATTCCAAAGAATTGATGAAGAAATTTGGGCAGACTGCTCAGGGTGTCGACCCCCAAAAGAAATGAATCGAAGCGTTGCCTTGACCTGGCTGCCGGCTTCAGCCAATTAAGTCTGTGAGGAGCTAGAGAACCAGATCCTCTTGACGTGCTATTCCCGCCAGCCCTCCAGTACGCGAAAGCGTTCACCCATCATCCCGGGCATGGTGAGTTGCAGCAGGTTCTCCATGCGCTTGATGCGCGCTTGCGTTGCCAATTCCCGCCACTCGGCTTCCCATTGCCCGAGTGGTGCGTGGGCTCGAATCCAGTGGCTTAAGGACTCATGGGCGACTTGTCTCAGACCGGTCGCTTCAAGAATGCCAATGAGTCGCGTGAAGTCCACATCCGCCGTGAGGTCACATTCCCCCAACTCATCCCACCATTTTCCATCCACCGTGTGGCTCTTGAAACGGCGGAGGTCCGCGCCTTTGGCCAGTAAATTGGAAGCCTGATCGCCGTAGTCAATGGTGATGAAAAGCCCAGCTTGCAGAGCCTTTGCAAGGGTTGAAGCAACCAAGGGAAGCGCCTCACACCACACGCTTCCATCGCCTGTTTCAATACCGTCGCCTTGGGACTCGAACCAAGTGGTGCTGATGGGCTCATGGTGGGGGTGCCATTGAGGGCCATTTTGCGTGAGTACTTCCCGAACCCACCGTGTGCCATCCCAGCGCCAGGGTTGTGCAGGCAAAGCATCGAACAACTCATTGCTGAGAACTGCCCCAATGAACGGTTCGATGCTCTCAGCTTCATGCATGAAGCGTGCGCGACCTGTCGCAAGAAAGGGCGCCAGCGCCTCTTCTGCGGCCTTTCGAGCCGCCGGATTGTCATCTCGGTGGGTGTAATGCAGCGCTGTGGCGAAGGGTGGTGTGGCCGCATTGAGGATATCCCGGCCCAGCCAACCACGGCCCGCGCCAGCCTCCAGGACAGTGAATTGAGCGGGTCGCTCAAGGTGTTGCCAGGCCTGTTCCAAACGCAATGCCAGAGTCTGTCCGAGCAGGGGACCAAGATCCAACGCGGTGTAGTAGTCCTTACCCTCGAACCCCCAGGGTCCGGCCCCCCGGCGGTAATATCCATGCAGCGGGTGGTAGAGCGCCAAGGCCATCACATCGGCTGCAGAAACCGGACCCGCCGTCAGCCGTTCATTCAGCTCGGACGTTAAGGGGTTCAAGTCCGTTCCCGTTGCAATGGCCATTTCTCTAGCATCCAAGGCAGCACCCATTGGGTGATGATAAGGGCCAGGGCGACACCTCCAACGCAGGCTAAGCCAAGGCTTCGGAGGCCACGATAGCTGCTGAAGATGAGGCCTCCGAAGCCTGCCAAGGTGGTGCCCGCGCAAACGGCATTGACCCGGGCGACTTTAGCCGCGGCTCCCGTTTCCATGCGGGCGCGGTGCAGCAGGTTCAAGGCCGTGTCCACACTCACCCCCAGCGCGATGGGGATGGCCATAAGCGATAGAAAACTGAAGGGCTCATTGGTCCAAGCCAGGATGCCCAGCAGGCCGATCTGGCCCGCGGCGATGGGCACCAAAGCCAGCAGCACGAAACGCAGGCGGCGCCCGAAAAAGGCCACGATGGAAAGCACCAGGGCGAGGGCCAAGAACACGCAGTCTCGCGTGGACTGCCGGGCCACCTCCTTGATGGCAGTGAAGAGAGGACGCGTGCCCACCAATCGCGCGTCATCGGCCGCAAGCATTGGCGCAAGCCGGACTTGAGCCTCTTCAGGCAAACGGATGGGAATGGTGACGGCAGGAATTTCGGCGGCGAGAGTCTTGGTCTTCAAAGCATTGGCCAAGGTCCAGCGCTGGGCCAGCACAGGCTTTTGGATGGGGGGGAACAGTTGCTGCAGGGATTCGGGAACGGCGAGTGGGTCTTCCAGGCTGTGACTGAGGGCCGCAAGGGGGTGTTCCAGGGCTGTGGGGTCAAGACCCGCATCGGAAGCGGCATTCAGGGTTCGGTGGCGCCAGGTTTCTGAAGCCAGCATCCGTCGCAATTCGGCACCACCTTGTTCCCAGGTGGGTAGGGGCATGCCTTCTTTTCTTAACAATCCCGCCGCATGGTTCCATCGTTTGGGAAGCTGCCCAGCATCGTTCAAGGTGAGTTGCAAAGCGAGGGGCTGAAGACTGGAACCCAAAACCTTCCCAAGCTTTTCTTGAAGGGCGAGGGCAGGATTACCGCCGATACGAAAGCGACGGAGATCATCTTCCCAGTGCAAGCGATAGGTCCCCAGGAGCGAAAAGGCCAACAGACCTGCTGCCAACAAGGGTTTCCAAGAGGCAAGATGGTGAGCTGGAAGGGGCGCCTCCGCTGCCTTCGCGAAGGCCCCATGACCCTTGTCAAGGGTCAACAGCAAGGGGGGCAACAGTATGAAACTGGCTAGGAGACAAGCCAGGAGTCCGAGGCCTGCCGTGATGCCCAGATCACGAAATCCCGGGAAGGGCGCCACGATGGCTGATAAAAAGGCCAACGAGGTGGCCACGCACCCTACTACCACCCCAGGTCCTGTGCCCAGCATGGCCGCACGCAAAGCGAGCGCCTTGGTCCGCCCTGATCTGCGTTCGTCGCGATATCGGCTGTAAAGCAAAATGCCCACATCGTCGCCAATCCCCAGCAACACCGCGCCAAAGCCGGCGCTCATCATGTTCATCTCACCCAAGGACCAACCCACCAGACCCAGGGCCCAAACCATGCCTACCAGCAGCGGACCCACCACGAATCCAAATCCTGAAAGGGTTCGAAACCCAATCCAATAGACGATTCCAATAAGCACGAAGCTGAGAGAAAGGCTGAGCAGAATTTCCTTGGTCAGTCGCTGGGATTCCCAGAAGGCCACCGCGTGAGATCCAGTGACCTGCAAGGGGAAAGCGCGATCTCCGTGAGCCGCGAGGGCGGCCTCGACATTCCCAAGCGACGCGTGGGTTGGCAGCTCGCCTTGGCCACCATCGCCCAACCACCGGACGATGCGCGCCGTGGCCTTGGCATCCGCACTTGGAAAATCCACGACCAGGGGCACCAAGACATAGCGAGCATCCTTGGTTTCGAGATACCCGGTCTTCATGTGCAGCGGGAAATTCTTTCCCGCTGAGGTGGCGCGTAATAAGGCTTCTTGATTGGTGGGAATGAGATCCCGCAGACTCAAGGGGTCCAGTTGCGCGAAGCGGGCCTGGATGGGATTGGGGGATGCCAGGGCTTTGGCGGTCGCCTGCAATCGCCGGTTCACTTCGGCGGGATTTAAGAGCGGTGCCAACCGGTCCCCAAGGATCGCGGGAGCCAGGGCATAAAGCTGTTCAGTAATGAGGCGACCCACGGCCGCATCGCCATCTACAAGACTTCCGGCGGCCAGCAATGGCGGCCATAACGAAACACCTTGGGGACCGGGCACGGGCCGAGGGGCTGAGAGATGGCCCTCGCCACTGAGTCCATTGAGAGGCAACGTTCCGCGGTCCAGCAGGCGACCCACCAGGCCCTCCGCCCATTCTCCGCGGGATTCCAGCGTCGAAGCATCGCCTTCGGCTACGAGCCATAACAATTCCTGTTGGCCCACGCCTGCTTCAAGGCTGGCGCGTACCACGGGGTGGTCCGTGGGCAACAAGCTCATCAAATCAAGCCGCCGTTCAACACGCAGCACTCCCAAGCCCAAAAAAGCGGTGAGTAGGACTGCGAAGGCCACGACTCGTCTTGCATGCCGAAGTTGAAGCCGCAGCAGGGCACGTAGCAAACGATTCAGCATTGCTTGCTCATTGGCGGTTCACTGGTGGCTCAGCAGGCGGTCCAAGGTGGGTTGCAGCACCACCCGATGGCTTTGTCCCAAGCGTCGCAAAAGGCTCGGATCGTTGAGGCGTCCCAGGGCATAACCATCGTCACCTTCGAGGCCCTCGGCCCAGCGCGAAGCGGTAATGACGGTGGGCCGCAGGGCGGCATAACGGAAATCCAGCAACTGGGCCATGGCCCTGGCTACACGGATGTCCGTGTCCAAGCGATCGAGATCATCGAGTACCAGACAGGGTGCTTCCAGCAGGGGCGCCATGCGGTCCCGCTCGGATTGAAACCCCTGGTTCTGAAAGCTTCGCACGTCGTAATAGGTGTCTTTCAGTTCCTGACTGAAGGTTCGCACTGAAACGAAAAGCCCCTGTTTCCCAGTGCGCGCGCACCAGGCCCGCAGCGCTGCCGCAGCAAGGGTGGATCTACCGCTCCCCGTAGGGCCATCAATCCACCACAGGTCTGTCTCGGTGCGATCTTTTTGGGCCCAGGCCTGGAAGGGTTGGAAGCCCGAAGGTGACTGGGCCGGCCGGATAGTTTTCCAGGTGTCGCCTTTCTCTCCGCTCACCTGGTTTTGTCCACCACACTTATTGATGATATGGCTAAGCTTGGATGAGATATCAGGGCCGATGGATTCGCGGCCATTAGGATGTTCCAGGAGTTCTTGGGCTTTTCCCAGGCTCAACAATACGGACTCCCGGGGATGGCGGTCCTTCCACCACTCCCAAAAACTTTCAAAGGTAGATCCGGCGTAGCGCTCGGGAATCCCCAGGTCGCTCCCCCCAGCAACAGCGGCATCCATGCAGCCGCAGGCCACAGCAGGCTTCATGGGATCGGGATCCAAAATGAAGCCCTTGCCGCCGCACTTCGGGCAAGCGGGATCTGGCTTCAAGGCAGTTCTCCTCGCAGAAAATCACAAAGCACTTCCCGCCTTCGCTCACGGATTTTATTGAAAGCCCGTTCTTCGATTTGGCGCACCCGCTCTCGCGAGATGGGTGGAATGAAACTGCGACCGATCTGTTCCAGAGTCATAGGCTCATGGTTGTTGAGTCCGAAATGCAGACTCAGGATTCGTCGTTCTTTTTCAGAAAGACTGTCCAGGCACTTCTGGAGTTGCGAGAGAAAAGCCTCGTGATCCAGGGAGCGCATGGCGCTGGGCTCTACTTCCTGTTCAAGGCTGTCACCGACCGTAAGGTCTGTATCGCCCATTCCCTGCTCGGTAGAGATGGTGTTCGTGGTTTGTTGAAGCACTTGGAGCCGGGTCACCTCTTCGGGCGAGAATTTGCTGGCTTCTGCGATCTCCGCCACTGTCGGTTGGCGCCCCAGGGCCTGCGCCAACCTACCGGTATGGCGATTGAGTTGCACCAGATGACCAGCGACTTTTTGGGGCAAGCGGATCTTGGTGCCATGTTCGGCCAGCGCATGAAAAATGGCTTGGCGCACCCACCACGATGCATAGGTCAGAAATTTGTTTTCGCGTAATGGATCGAAACGCTTGGCTGCTTCGATCAAACCAAGATTGCCTTCGCTGATGAGATCCAGCAGATCAAGGCCCATGCCTTCGAACTTTCGCGCTTCCTTCACAACAAATCGGAGATTGCCTTCCACAAGTTTGCGCAACCCATCGGCATTGCGATCGTCCTGCCACATGTGCCCGTAGAAGCGCTCCTCATCAGCCGTCAGCAGGGGTAGGTGGCGGATTGAATCGAAATATTTGTCGAGCGCGCGCTCTTCGAGATGCCGAATGGGCACAGAGAATCCTGACGGGGAGATTCCAGCATACAAGAGGAGTGTTGGAAATTTCGATTAGCGATTCTTAGCGCTTGATGAGTCCTTGGGGCGGCAGCTTGATGAGCCCCGTGGATTTCAAGGGCGCGTGAGGTTTGCCGGGGTCAAGGCCCGCGTCACGCATGCGTTGCTCCATGGCTTCAAGGGCACCACCCAATTCTCCCTGCATTTGCTGCATGCGGCTGCGCAAATCCAGCACTACTTCAACCCCTGCGAGGTTCACGCCTAAATCACGGACGAGGCTGAGGATGAATTCCAGCCGTTCCAGATTTTCGTCACTGTAAAGCCGTGTCTTGCCTTCGGTGCGGCTAGGTCGGAGCAAGCCTTCACGCTCATAGAGCCGAAGCGTTTGCGGGTGGATGTTATAGCGCGCGGCCACCACGCCAATCATGTAGACGCCTTGTTTTGGATCACGGCGCATCACGTTCTCCCGGATTTCGCGCGAAGCTCGTCATCATTGATTTCGCCCAACTCACGCAACAGTTCCTTGCTGCGCTCATCGTGGATAGCCGGCGTGACCACCTGGATTTCTGCAATGAGATCGCCACGCTGGTCACTACCGGGAATGGGCATTCCGCGACCCTTTAACCGGAGTTTCCCACCGCTTTGAGTCCCCGGCGGAATTTTGATGTTGGCAGTGGATTCGGGTGTTGGGATTTCCACTTTGGCTCCGAGCGCGGCTTCGCTGAAGCTGATGGATAGCCTAAAATACAGGTTGGCCCCACGACGTTCGAACCGCGGATCTGCATCCACCTGCACTTCCAAAAAAAAGTCCCCCGGCCCACCCCCACGACGACCCGCTTCCCCTTTTCCTTTTACGCGAAGCTTGGTTCCATCTTCGACGCCGGCGGGAATCGCCACGGTGACGGACTCGTGCTTTGGATTGCGGCCTCGGCCCTCACAGGATGGACAGGCAGGGGCCTTCTTGCCGGTGCCCCCACAGTCAGGGCAGGCTTGACGAGTCTTGAAAAATCCCGAGCCTTGTTCAAAGTGGCCGCGTCCACCACAGGTCGGGCAAATGCTTTTGGAGCCGCTGCTTTCACCGCTTCCATGGCAGGTTTTGCAGGTCTCCGTGCGATGGAGATTGAGAGAAACCTTGGTGCCAGCAAAGGCCTCCTTGAACGGAATGCGTACGGTGTGTGAAAGGCTTTCACCCTTCATCGGGCTAGGCCGATGGCGATCTCCGCCGGCAAAAAGATCGCCAAACATGTTCCCGAAATCAAATGTTTGTGAACCACCGCCCTGGCCATGGCCAAAATCGGCGGCCGCCGGCATTCCCGAGGGATCCCCGAACTGGTCATAATTGCGGCGTTTTTCCGGATCGGACAAAACATCATTGGCTGCGGTCAAGTCCTTGAACTTGGCTTCAGCCTCTTTGTTGTTGGGGTTCAAATCTGGATGATATTTCCTGGCGAGTTTCCGATAGGCCTTCTTGATTTCTTCCGCGGAGGCATTTTTGGAAACCCCCAGCAGCGCATAGTAATCAGGATGGGCCATGGCTTCACGCTAGCACGATTTGCGTGTATGAGACTCAGGTAATGGGTGAAGAAAAAGAGAGGCCGGATGGGCTCCGACCCCTCTTGCTTCTGTCTCTTAACTCACAACTTCGGCGTCGATCACGTTGTCTTCTTTTTTCGGTTCTTCTGCGGTAGGTGTCTCACCGGGGGCGGGATTTCCCTGCTGATAAAGATGCTCGGCCATCTTGTGGGACTTGGCGTTGAGATCTTCGAGCGCCTTCTTGATGCGGCCTGCTTCGAGGCTGCTGAGGGCTGCCTTCGCCTCCGCAAGGGATTCCTCGACTTCCTTCTTATCAGCCTCGGGAAGTTTCTCGCCGCTTTCTTTGAGTAGTTTTTCCACTTGGTAGACGGTCTGGTCGAGGGTGTTCTTGTCTTCTAGCAGTTTCTTGCGCTCCTCGTCTTCAGCCTTGTGGGCCTCGGCTTCCTTGACCTTGGCTTCGATGTCATCTTTGGAAAGGCCGGTGCTGCCCGTCAGGGTGATGCTGGCGTCTTTGCCCGTGGCCTTGTCCTTGGCGGTGACATGCACGATGCCATTGGCGTCAATGTCGAAGACCACTTCGATTTGAGGCATTCCGCGGGGAGCCGGAGGCAGGCCACCCAAGTGGAAATGCCCTAGCAGTTTATTGCCTTCAACCAGGGGGCGCTCCCCTTGGAAGACTTCAATATCGACGCCGGGCTGGTTGTCCACGGCGGTGGTGTAGATCTCGGATTTCTTAGTGGGGATGGTGGTGTTTCTCTGGATGATGACGCTCATCTGGCCACCGTTGGCGTTGATGCCAAGGCTGAGTGGCGTCACATCCAAAAGCAGCACGCCCTTGACGTCGCCGGCCAGGACGCCGCCCTGGACCGCAGCACCGAGAGCTACGACTTCATCGGGATTCACGCTCTTGTTGGGCTCCTTGCCGAAGATGGCCTTCACGAGTTCCTGAACTTTAGGCGTGCGGGTGGAACCGCCCACCAAGATGACTTCGTCAATCTCGTGGTGGCTGAGCTTGGCATCCTTGATGGCGTTCTCGCAGGGGGGGCGGAGTTTTTGCAGAATGGGTTCGATCATGGCCTCAAATCGAGACCGCGTAAGGGTCTGGGTCAAATGCTTGGGGCCGGATGCATCTGCGGTGATGTAGGGCAGAGAGATGTCAGTCTGCGTGGTGGCGGAAAGTTCCACTTTGGCTTTCTCCGCAGCTTCCTTGAGGCGCTGCATGGCATCCGGCTGTTTGCGAAGATCAATGCCTTCGGCCTTCTGGAATTCATCTACCAGCCAATCCATGACCACCTGATCCACATTGTCTCCACCCAGATGGGTGTCGCCATTGGTGGATTTCACTTCGACCACGCCTTCGCTCACCTCGAGGATGGAAATATCAAAGGTGCCACCGCCGAAATCGAAAACCGCGATGGTGCCATCTTTTTTCTTGTCCATGCCATAAGCCAAGGCTGCGGCTGTGGGCTCATTGATGATGCGCATGACTTCCAAGCCCGCGATGGCGCCGGCGTTCTTGGTGGCTTGGCGCTGGGCGTCATTGAAATAAGCGGGCACCGTGATGACGGCCTGGGTGACCTTTTCGCCCAGGTAGGCCTCGGCGCTTTCCTTCATTTTCACAAGAACGACCGCGCTTATTTCTTCGGGGCTCAGGTGCTTGCCCATGATGTTGACGGCACAAGCGCCGCTCTCGGTGCGCTCCACGTCGTAGGGTACGAGTTTCTGTTCTTTATCGGAATCTGCGTAGGGCAAACCCATGAAACGCTTGATGGAATTGACCGTGTTTTTGGGTTGGGCCACAGCTTGTCGCTTGGCCGCGGCGCCAACCAAGCGCTCGGTGGTCTTGGGGTTGTAACCCACGATGCTGGGTGTGGTCTGGGAGCCTTCCGCGTTGGGAATGACTTTGGGCGCGCCGCCCTCCATCACGGCGACGCAGCTATTGGTAGTACCTAGGTCGATGCCAATGATCTTTGCCATGAATTCTCCTTGTGTGTTTGGACGACGGGTGTCAACACCCGTAGCACCCAGTTTAGGAAAGTGGAAAAAAATGTCAATAAAATCTTCATAATAATTATCATATTTTATTAATTATTCACGTTCACCTGCCCCCAAATTACGATTTGGCTGTTAGTGGCTAAACTGAAGGCCATGCCCACCTTCCGTCCGTGCCCCGCTTGTCGGAAACCCACAACGTGGGAAGGGAATGCGTGGAAACCTTTCTGTTCTGAACGATGCCGCACTCGGGATCTGGCAGCCTGGAGTTCGGAGACTTATCGGGTGCCGGACAAACCGGAGTATGAAATGGGGGATGGGTGGAACCCGGAATCTGGAGCTGAAGATGAGCCGGATTCATGAGCAGTTGACCGGATGAGCAACCGTTCCTTCTTTGAGAAGCTCCATGCCCGCCTGGACCTGGAAGCAGGCTTGACGCTAGGCGCCTTCATTGAAGAAGCAGGCGATCAGACGTTTGGGCTGCTGGTGCTACTGCTTTCGCTTCCCAGCCTGATCCCAGGTGTGAATGTGCCCTTGGCGTTGCTGGGCGGCTTAGCGCTCATAGGGCTGGGGCTCCAGATGATGCTTGGATCGGGAAAACCGGCGCTACCCCTTCGCCTCAAAAATCAAAGCCTCCACAAGGGGAAAATCAAGGAGGCTTTGGCAGCCTTCGAACGCCAATTGGATCGCCTGCCCAGTGGCTCGAGGCGGCCTTTGAACCGTCGTTGGATAGGCCTATGGGTGACTTGGACAGCTTTCCTGCTTTTCCTTCCCGTACTGTTGCCCTTCGGGAACATCCTTCCAGCGGCTGCTCTATGCTTGCTGGGGGCGGCGCTTATGGAAGAGCGCCCTTTGTGGGGTTGGCTAGGAATAGTGGGAAGCTTGGGCGTCACCACTTACTTTGGCTATTCCTTCGATGTAGTTCTGAAGAGCCTTCACCACCTGTTTGATTGGTTAAGGGCCGTTAAGTAATGGCCAGCGCTGTTCTGGTCACCGCGATACGGCCCCTTAAGCCGATGGTCCTACCGTGGTCGATGAAATTATTTTGGGATGATGGCTTCCATGCGCTTTGATGCTCTGACGCTTTTCCCGGAATACTTCGAGTCCGCAAGGCTCGGTGTAACAGGCCGTGCCTTTCGGGCACTAGGCCACGAGCTGCATACCCACAGCTACCGGCCCTTTTCCGGCAACGCCTTCGGGCATGTGGATTCGGCGCCCTTTGGCGGTGGTCCGGGAATGGTGCTGCGCCCAGACGTGCTGCGAGACACCCTTGCAGCGGTGCCGCGCCAGACTTCCAGCCGCGTCATCCACTTCAGCCCCGCAGCGCCTGCGCTGGATCATGCGAAAGTCCTTGAATTGACAAGCTTTGATCAATTGATTTTGGTGTGTACCCGCTTTGAAGGCCTGGATCAGCGGGCCGTGGATACCTATGTGGACGAAGAATTACGGGTTGGGGAGGCGGTACTCAGCGGTGGTGAACTTCCGGCGCTCTTCCTCATAGATGCGGTATGTCGCTGGCTGCCAGGGGTCTTGGGTAACGAGGATTCGGCAGCTGAAGACAGTTTCGCCCAAGGCTTATTGGATCACGTGCATTACACACGGCCGGCGGTATTCGAGGGTCGCGAAGTACCTTTGGTGCTTCAGGGTGGCAATCACGAAGCCATCCGGCTATGGCGCCTGCGGGAAGCCATGGCGCGGACCAAGGCGTTGCGGCCAGACCTATGGGGCCGTTACTTGGCTGGACAGTTGGGAACCCTAGGTCGGACAGAGCAGTGGTGTGTCTGGCAGGTGGAGCATCCTGAATGCTGGGATCAACCCAAACCCAAAGGCTGGAAAGGGATTTAGGGCTTTCATTCCCTTTGGATTTCGATACACTGGTGGACTCCGCAGTGCGGAGCTTTCGCGTCTCATGTCCGCTGTTTCCATGAAGGAACTGGACCGCTGGGCCCCCTGGAGAATACATGAACATCATTGATAAAATTGAAGCGGGCCTTGTTCGCAAGGATCTTCCTAAGATTGCGCCCGGTGACACCGTGAAGGTCCACGTGAAGGTGAAGGAAGGCGAAAAAGAGCGCATCCAGATCTTCCAGGGTCTGGTCATCGGCATCAAAGGTGGCGGCATGCGCACCAGTTTCACCGTGCGCAAGATCTCCAGTGGCGTGGGTGTCGAGCGGGTTTTTCCCTTGAACAGCCCCACCGTTGACAAACTCGAAGTGATCCGCAGTGGTAAGGTCCGCCGCGCCAAGCTCTACTTCCTGCGCGCCAAGCTCGGCAAGGCCGGGCGCCTCAAGGAACGGCAGCACCACGCAGCTGAGTAACCGACCCTAAAATTTTCAAGCGCCCCGAATCACGGGGCGTTTTTTATTTGAACTCTAGCTGGTTTTCGGCCATTCCTAAAGAGAGCGACCGTTTGATGCGGTCTTGATCTTTGGAGCTGCCATGAAACCTTCTTCTGTTCTGATCTCTAGTGCCTTGTTGGCACTATTGGGCTCTACTACTGCGCTAATAGCGCAGGATGTGCGCTACGGCCTTCAGGTCCATGGGAACGTCCCTATGGGTGACTTGAAAGATGCGGCTGACAGCAAAGCCGGCTTTGGCGGCGGCGCTCACATGACCATTGATTTTGGAGAAGGCCATATGCTACGGCCTCGCCTCGATTATGTGGTCTACCCGGAAAATAAGGCTTTCGCGGATGTCGCCTTCGGCAGTTCCGCTTCTGGGAAGTCCAAGGTGAGTGACGCATCCCTGGGACTTGATTACATCTACGATTTTGGCGGCAAGGATGGTGGTTTCTACCTCACGGCTGGTCTCGCTTGGCATCGATGGAAGGCTGAATACGATTACGCCGTGAAGATTGGCAATGTAACGGTGAGCGACAGTTCCAGCAGCACCAGCAGCAAGGTTGGCGGTGCCGCGGGAGCAGGCTTCAACTTCAATCCCAGCTTCGGTGTGGAGGCCCGATATGTGGCCACCAAGTTCAAGCAAGGCGCTATGGATCGAACTGCGGGTGCGGTGCAAGTGGCCGCTTTATACCGCTTCTGATATTCCCTTCCACGGTCGGGGCCTAATCCCGTTCTTACTCTCGACGAAGAGCAGAACAAAGATTGGTCTTGCCACTTATACGCCACGTCATTCATCCCTCTTTGGACTATTGATAGGAACCACCATGATTAATCGCAGGCTAGCCCTGTCCATTGCCCTGCTTACAGCGGGAATGGCCCACGCGTAAGACACGCGTTTCGGGCTCCAGGGCACCATCAGCATTCCCAGCGCGGATCTGAAATCCGTGACCTCCTCGGGAGGGTATGGCGCGGCCCTGACCGTGGACATCCCCCTTTCTGGCGGCCACGTCCTCCGTCCCCGCTTCGACTACATCTACTACCGAGAGAAGAACACGGATGATGCCTATTCATTCGGCTCCATCGCCTATCACTACACCGACAAGTACAGCGTCAACAGCGCGGGCTTAGGCCTTGACTATGCCTACTACACGGCGGGGAAACCCGAGGGGTTCTATTTTCTCGTTGGAATCCACCAAAGCCGCTACGAGATCAAGGACACTTACAGTGAGTCCATCACAGGCGAGCCGACATTCACGGACCAACACCGCGCTAAATCGAAAAACAAGCTGGGTTATGCGGTTGGGTTCGGCTATGACTTCAACCGGCACTGGGGATCCCAGCTTCGCCTCACCAGCGTAGATTTGTCTGACGGGTCTGAAAAGACCAGCTACAACGCCTACAACTTCGGCATCACGTAGATGTTCTAAATACGGTTCATTGGCCGGAGGCGGGGGCAGTGCTCCCGCCTTCACATTTCATAACCCGTATTCCTTCCAGCGATCGGTTATGCGGTCCAGGATTTCCTCGGGGAAAACCAGATCCCGCGGCCATTCCCGTTTGAAATCATCGAAAGACTTGTTCTTGCGCGTGGCATCAATGCCCACCTTGCTGCCGAAGGCGAAACGGTCCGAGGAGTGGTCCAGCACGTCCAGGGGCCCATCGGTGAAGAGCATGTCCCGGCGCGGATCCACATTGCTGGTGATGCGGAAAAGGACCTCGTTCATGTCGTGGGGATCAATATCCTCGTCCACCACCACCACGCACTTGCTGAACATGATCTGGCCCGTGCCCCAGATGGCGCTCATCACTTTTTGCGCGTGGCCTGGATATTCCTTTTTCACGGAGACGATCACCAGGTTGTGGAAGCCGCCCGCGGCGGGCAGGTGCATATCGCGGATCTCCGGCAATACCATCCGCAGCAGCGGCAAGAAGATGCGCTCGGTGGCGAGCCCCAGGTAGGCGTCTTCCTGCGGTGGGCGGCCAACGATGGTGGCGGGATAGATGGCGTTCTTGCGCATGGTTATGGCTTCCACATGCAGCACCGGGTAGTCGTTCGCAAGCGAGTAGTAGCCCGTGTGATCGCCGAAGGGGCCTTCATTCCTGAGTTCACGGGGATTCACATAGCCTTCGATGACGATCTCGGAATCGGCGGGGACTTCCAGATCATTGGTGATGCACTTCACCATGTCGATGCCGCTTCCCCGCAGGAATCCGGCGAACATCAGTTCTGAGAGAAAGGGCGGCAATGGGGCGGTGGCGCAATAGGTCAGATTCGGATCCCCGCCGAAGCTTACGGCCACGGGCATTTTTTCGGTGTCGTCGTAGCCGTGGCGATTTCTCGCGCCATCGTGGTGAAGCTGTGTGTGAAAGCCCAGGGTCCGGTCATCGAATACCTGCAGCCGGTAAAGGCCCAGGTTGCGGTGGCCCGTCGCTTTGTTGCGTGTGTGGCTGAGCCCTAAGGTGATGAAAGGCCCGCCATCTTCAGGCCAGGTGGTGAGCGCCGGCAGTTTGGAGAGTCGCACCTCTGCGCCCTGCA
>JANYBM010000070.1 GCA_025361125.1 Holophagaceae bacterium
TTCCAGGCCACCAAGGCTCTGCCCGGCGTGAGCAACGCCAGTGAAGGCGCTGAGCTTTTCGTCCGGGGTGGCAAACCTGAGGAAGTGGGCATCTATCTCAATGGGGGTCGCCTGCCGAGGCCCTACCACCACCCAAATACCCAGGGCGGCATCTTTTCCTCCGTGGACACGGCCATGGTCACGCGCCTGGACTTCATCCCCGGCGGTTTTTCAGCCAAGTACGGGGACGCGCTCTCGGCGGTGCTGGACCTCAGCACCGAGGAGAGCTCCCCCGTGCGCGCAGGCAGCGCCCTCATCAACCTGGCTGGCCAGGGCATCCAACAGGATGAACCGGTGGGTGGCGGCGTGCTGCGGGGTTCCTATCGACACGCTTCGCCGGTGTTGCTGGACAAGCTCTACGGGCTCGCTCCGAATTTCACGGATTCCCCTATCAGCGATGACCTGCAGCTGAACCATCAGACCCCCCTGGGGACGGGCCGCCTGACCACGACCGCCCTTTTATCTCAGGACCATCTGGCGGTGGACACCCGCATCGCGAATGTTGTCGGCATCTATGATAACCGCAGCCGGACGCGGTTTCTGACGGGCCAGTTCACGCAAGCCGTGGGAGAGCACACGGTGCTGAGCCTCACCGTATCGGATTCACGCTTCCACGAGGCTTGGTCTTTTGGTCCCTGGGGCATCACCCAGGAAGAGCACGATGGTTTCCTGAGGGCCGAAGGAGCCATTCAGGTGAGTGAGGCCATCACCATCGAATCGGGGCTGGATCGGGACCAGCTACGGCTGGATCCCAGGGGCAGAGTCCCATTCGATCTGGCCAACTGGAATCCGGATGCAGCACCCAGGGTCTTTGCCTATGGCATCGATGGAGTCCGCACCGGCGCCTATGCAACGGTGCGCTGGCTCATCTCAAGCCGATGGGGTCTTTCCATCGGCGGCCGTACGGATCACTACGGCCTGCTGAACGAGTCCACGCGGGATGCCCGAGCCACGGTGTCCTACCAGGTTTCAGAGGGCATCACGCTGCGTCTAGCGGGGGGTAGTTTCCATCAAGCCCCGCCACTCATGCAGCTGGACCCCCATGCGGGTAATCAGAACCTCAAAGTATTACGGGCGACCCACGCTGTTCTCGCGCTGGATGCCCGCTGGAAAAGGAGTTGGGACACCCAGGTGCGGCTTGAGGCCTATCGCAAGGACTACGATCATCTGGTGGTGGAGGACCCGCTGGCTCGTTACCTGAGCAGTGGGCGCGGCTATGCTCAGGGCTTGGATCTGTTATTGAAGGCTTCCCGTGGTTCGTTCAGGGGCTGGATTGGTTATGGCTACCTGGATACCAAGCGCAGGGAGGCCAAGCAGCTCGAAGTCGGCCCCGTTCCTACCAGCGTGCCCCATAACCTGACGGTGGTTGGCACCTGGTCCGTGAAGCCGGGCCTCGACCTGGGCGGGTCCTGGCGCTATGCCACCGGGGCTCCGGTGACACCCATCGAGGGTGGCCTCCCTGATGGCAATGGCGGTTTCGAGCCTCAGGAAGGCAAGAGCTATTCGGACCGCCTGCCAGCCTACGGCCGCATGGATCTCCGCCTCTCCCGGCTCTTTCCGTTCCATGGGCTCCGCTGCGTGGCCTTCGCGGAGGTGATGAACATCCTGAACCGGCACAACGTCTCCAACTACAGCTACAGTCCTGACTATAGCCAGCGGCGTCGGGAGGAGAGCTACTTCAGCCGCCGGATGCTGGTGGCGGGTCTCAGCCTGGCGTGGTAATGGAAATGAAGCCTTGAAACCTATGGCTTTCTTTGTCATTCTGGTTGACCTGCTAGGTACCGGGCTCCAAAAGTGCATCCGACGGATCGCCGCCCGCACGCCAGTCATATTTCGAGGTTTTCATGTACGCAGTCATCCAGACCGGTGGCAAGCAATACCGCGTGGCCGAGGGCGATGTCCTCCGCATCGAATTGCTGGAGAAGGAACCCAAGCAGGCTGTCAGCTTCGACAAGGTGCTGCTCTTGGAGAATGGGGATGCCGTTACCATCGGGCAACCCACGGTGAAGGGCGCCACGGTCGAGGCCGAAGTCATCCGCCACGACCGCGCCAAGAAGGTGATCATCTTCAAGAAGAAGCGTACCACCACCTATCAACGCACCCAGGGCCATCGCCAGGGCTTTACCGAAGTCCGCATCAAGGGCATCAAGGTCTAAAATCAGACTTCAGGCTTCAGAACCCCTTTATCGAGTCTTGGTTTCAAAATTGATCACGAGGTATTCCCATGGCACACAAAAAAGGCGTCGGCTCTTCCCGCAACGGTCGCGATTCCAATTCCCAGCGTCTCGGCACCAAGCTCTTTGGCGGCCAACTCGCCAAGGCAGGTGCGATCATCGTTCGCCAGCGCGGAACCCAGTTTCACCCAGGCAAGGGTGTGGGTATTGGCGTGGACCACACGATTTTCGCCACCATCGAAGGCAAAGTCCGCTTCCAGGACCGGGGCCAGCATGGTCGCTTCATTCATGTGGATCCGATCGAGGCCTGATGGCCCTGAAGATGGTTCCGCGATCATCCATCCAATTTCAGCGCGCGATCAACTGATTGGTCGCGCGCGATTTTTAGGGGCCGTTACACATTGGTCAGCGCTTTTCTGACCAATGCGTTACGGCCCCTTCTGCCGACCCAAGGTCGGCGTCTTTTAGTAGACAGGCTCAATGTTTCTAGACCAAGTCCAATTGAAGGTTGAAGCCGGTCACGGTGGGGCGGGGGCTACCCACTTCCGGCGGGAGAAGTTCGCGGAAAAAGGCGGCCCCGATGGCGGTGATGGGGGTCAGGGTGGCTCGGTCTACGTAGTGGCCAATCAATCTCTCAATACCTTGAATATCTACCGCAGCGTGCGTGAATACATAGCTGAACGTGGTGCCGGTGGCGAGGGGGGGCGGCGTCAGGGCAGGGATGGCGTGGACGTGGTTCTGGATGTGCCCCTTGGAACCGTTTTGAAGGATGCGGATAGCGGTGAAGTCTTGGCTGAAGTGCTGAGTCCCGGGGATAAAATCTGCGTGGCGCGAGGCGGTCGTGGGGGCCTTGGCAACAACAATTTCAAGAGCAGCACCAATCGCGTGCCCATGCATCACCAGCCCGGCGAGGATGGCGAACTGCGTACCTTGGCGCTCGAACTGAAAATGATCGCGGATGTGGGCTTGGTGGGCTATCCCAACGCAGGGAAGAGCACCTTGGTGAGCCGCATCAGCGCTGCTCGGCCCAAAATCGCAAACTATCCCTTTACCACCTTGGAACCTCAATTGGGGGTGGTGGAAGTGGATGAACTGGTGAGTTTCGTCATCGCTGACATTCCGGGGCTGATCGAGGGTGCATCTCAAGGTGCGGGACTCGGCATCCAGTTCCTGCGACACGTGGAGCGCACGCGGATGCTGTTGCATCTTGTGGATCTCACAGACCCCATGAGCGAGCCGGAAGAATCCATCCGTGTCATCGAAGGCGAACTGAAGGCTTTTTCCGAAGTGCTATTCCAGAAACCGCGCTGGCTGGTGGGTACCAAGCTGGATGCACTGCAGGACGAAGACCGGTTGGAGCGATTCAAAGCCCTGTGTCGTGAGCGTGGGCAAGAGCCCATCGTGATTTCGGGGGTCACCGGTGAAGGCTTGCGACCGCTTGTGTTCAAACTCGGTGCAGCGCTGGCCGGCATACCCAAAGAATCCCTGATCTGATGCGAATTGGACTGCTGGGCGGCGCCTTCAACCCTCCTCACCTGGGACATCTGAAGCTTGCCGAGCTGGCGCTTCAGAATCTTGAATTGGATGAATTGCGCTTTGTGCCCACGGCCATCTCGCCGCACAAGCCCCAGGTCGAAGGCACTGATTTCAGCTTCCGATTGGCGCTGCTGAAAGCCGCGCTGAAGGACTTTCCGGGTCCGGTGAGCATTGAAATGGCAGAACTGGAGCGCGGCGGTACCAGCTATTGCTTGGATACCTTAGTGACCTTGACCGAACGCGAACCAGAAACCCAATGGATCCTTTTACTCGGTAGTGATCAATTGCCCGGCCTCCCCAGCTGGCACTACTTTCCCCGGGTGATGGAGTTGGCTTCCATCGCAGTGGCACCCAGGCCTGGTTTTTCTGATGCCTTGCCCGATGCCTTGAAAAACGCAGAACGGCCTTATTGGTCCGGCGCACCGGGTGAAATCGTGTGGCTACCAGCCACTGAATCGCCATTCGCATCCTCAATCCTTCGGTACCGATTGGGCCAGGTTTCGGATCTGGCCGAGAAGGTCGAAGGACTTTCGCCCCAAGTAATGGCTGTCATCACAGCCGAAAACCATTATCGTGAGTAGGGGCCGTTATGAAGTCACCAGCGCTTGTCTGGTCACTTCGTTTCAGCCCCTTATGCCGGTCCGCCACCACAATGATTAAAGTTGTATTGTCGCAACGGCGTAGCGTACGGGAGTCTTGAATGACATTGACGGATCGCCTTTTGACTGTGGTGGAAGCCGCCCGGTCCAAGAAGGCTTTTGCAATCCGACTCCTGGATGTGTCGGGTCTGGCGAGTTTCACGGATACCTTCGCTTTTATGAGCGGTGGCAGTGACCGACAGAATCGTGCCATCGCCGATGAAGTTGAGGCAGAGTTGCGAGCAAAGGGCACCAAGGTGATCTCGCGGGAAGGCGAACAGGCGGGGACATGGATCCTACTGGATTTCGGCGATTTCATCATTCATGTCATGGACGAAGAAACACGCCGCCATTACAACCTTGAAGAGCTATGGAAAGAGGGAACGGAGCTGGAGTTGCCCGCAGAATCCTCTGCCACCAACTAATTCCTAGAATTCTTGGGAGCACCCTATGTCTGACATTCATAGTCACAATCCTTTCGAGGCTATGCAAGCGAGGTTGCGCGCGGCAGCGCAGATCTATGGTCTGGATGACACCCTCTTTCAGGTCTTCATGGCGCCCACCCGGTCCATGATCGTGAGTCTCCCGGTTTGCATGGACGATGGCCGCTGGGAAGTTTTCACCGGCTATCGCGTTCAGCACAATATCGCCCGGGGCCCTGCCAAGGGAGGCATCCGCTTTGATCTCAATGTCAACCTGGACGAAATGAAAGCACTGGCTGCGTGGATGACCTGGAAGTGTGCGGTAGTGGACGTGCCTTTTGGTGGTGGCAAAGGCGGCATCATTTGCGATCCCAAGAAATTGAGCAAGGCGGAACTAGAGCGCCTGACGCGGCGGTATGTTGCCGAGATCATGGATGTGATCGGACCTGACCGTGATGTGCCAGCTCCTGATATGGGTACGGATTCACAGACCATGGCCTGGGTGCTGGACACTTACTCCATGCATGTGCGCCACACTGAAAATGCGGTGGTCACCGGCAAGCCCGTGGGTTTGGGTGGCTCCTTGGGTCGCAATGAAGCCACTGGCCGAGGCGTGCTCATCGTGGCGAGAGAGGCCATGCAACGCCTTGGCAAACCCCTAGCGGGCGCACGGGTGGCGGTGCAGGGATTCGGCAATGTGGGATCTCAGGCCGCGCGGCTGTTGCATGAGGCTGGCGCGCGGATTATTGCAGTGAGTGATGCCAGCGGTGCCATCAAAAATGATCGGGGCCTGGATATCCACGCGCTGGTCAAGCACGTTTCAGAAGCGAAATCCGTATCTGGTTTCAAGGGTGGTGAGGCCTTGGATCCCTCCGAGCTGCTGACACTGGCCGTGGATATCCTCGTGCCCGCTGCGATGGAAAACCAGATTACTGAAGAAAACGCAGCTAAAATCCGCGCCAAGGTCGTGGTGGAGGGTGCCAACGGCCCTACCACACCCGAAGCGGATCCGATCCTCCTGGAGAACGGTATTCTGGTGGTGCCTGACATTTTGGCCAACGTCGGCGGTGTGACAGTTTCCTATTTCGAATGGGTGCAGAATCGTCTGGGCTTCTATTGGCGGGAGCGCGAAGTGAATGAACGCCTGGTGGAGTACATGACCCATGCCTTCCACTCGGTATTCGCCACCACGGACAAGTACAAGACCAATCCCCGTCTCGGCGCTTACATCCTTGCGCTGGATCGGGTGAGCCAGGCTATGCACTACCGTGGTTTTTACGCCTAAGCTCCCCTGGATCCATTGCCTGTGGCCGCTGATTCTCTCAGCGGCCGCACCCTTGCTGGCACAAAGTCCCATTGGGGTTCTGATATCTGAGCAATCGCGAGCCACTTTTGATGTGCAGGGTGCCGGGGCCAGGGCCATGGGTCTGGGCGGTGCTTTCATAGCGGTGGCCGATGATGCCACGGCGGTTTCTTTCAATCCGGCAGGACTTGCGCAGTTACTTAAACCCGAAGCCAGCTTTGTGGGACGTGGCCTTTCAAAACGATTGTCATTCCAGGATTTTGAAACCACCAGCAAAGGACGGCAATTAGCTCTGAGCGATTCCCTTGCAAGTGAGACTCGCTTCGATCCACTCTTTATTGCGGGAACAATTCCACTTAGGATCAGTGGGCATAGCTTGGTATTGCAGTTTTCGGTGCAGCGGCAGTTCGCCCTGGCGGAATCCAGTGACCGGGATCTGACGGAAACGGATGTGGCGGGAGGGACACCAGGTTTCGTGCATCAGCGCATTGATCAAACCGGCCAGATTGATGTTTATTCATTTGCCATGGCCTATGAAGTGTCAGAGCGGATCCTTGTGGGGGCGAGCTACAACCAGTGGCGGGGCCGCTGGGAACTCACCTCGGATAGTTCAAAGCAGCAGGGCTCGAGCAACACTTTTGCCAACTATCGTCAGGTGAATGCCCTTGATGGTGAGAACTTCAATCTTGGGATCATTTGGCGTTGGCCCACCTGGAGTATTGGACTGGTGCGGCGGACGCCCTTCCATGCAGATTATTCATTCGGCACCGCACTCGACACGAATGCCACCAGCGTTACTTTCAAGTCCAGCCCCTATTCAACCTACGGCCTCCATTGGCCCGCCAGCACCGGGGTTGGCTATGCCTGGAGGCCGAAGGAACATTGGCTTATGACGGTGGACCTCCAGCATACGCTCTGGTCTGATGCGCGGTACATGACTCCGGTCGCGAACCTGAATAACTTGAGTTTCTTTGATCTGGATCGCGCGAACCGCACGCCGAGTGTTACTTCAATCCATGCGGGAGTCGAGTACCTGTTGTTGGCGAAAAGCGGCAGCGTGATTCCTCTGCGCTTTGGCCTTTCGAGAGAGCCGCAGCCAGTGGTGGACAGGACTACCGGAGATCAAAGGGTGGTCTTCAATATCGCCTTGGGGACCGGCATCAAGCGCGGGAACACTTCCGTGGACATCGCCTACCGCTATGGGTGGGACCACCGGAATACCACTCAGTTCCTGGATGTGGATCAGCTGGTGAAGGCTTCTACAGTGCGATCCCGGGGAACCGAGCGATTGGAAATGCATCGGCTCGACATCTCATTCATCTACCAATTCGACCGGCAGCCCGTGGAGCGGTGGCTGAGGCATATGTTTGTCGGGGACTGAACCGTGACGCGAGTTTGGATAGGCGGCGTCATTTCTGGGCTCATGTTTCTGGCTACGATTTCACCTGTTCTTGCTCAATCTCAAGGCACCTTTTATGCGGCGTACGAAGATGGTCTCGAAGCAGAGATCCATGGCTATTGGCATGTTGCCCTCACAGCCTTCCAACGGGCCAGCGTGCTCCGCCCACGGCCCACTTCCGGAGTCTTCACTTACGGCAATAACCGGCTAGTGAACTATTATCCCTATGCCCACATGGCACGTTGCGCTGCAGAGCTGGGGGATTGGAAACTCGTGACCGTGTACCTCAAGGAATCCGAGGCCAAGGGCGAACCAACAGCCATGCGAGATCCCATCCTGAAGCGGATGAAGGAAGCGGAAACCAAAGCGCCCAAGCCGAAAGAACCGGTGATCAGCCCCAAGGCGGGGGAAACTGAAACGCTCGTGATGCAGCCACCGCAAGTCCTTTCTCCAAGCGTGCCCAACCACGAACCTTTTCAGCCGCTCAACGTCCAACCCAAAGATCAGCTGCCATTTGAAAAACCTGTGCGTTCACCCATTCCATCTAGTTCACAGCTCACAATGATTACAATGGCTGCGGTGCCAGCACCCGTGTTACGGTCGCAGCCATCGCCGACGCTGGAGCGCGTGGCGCCTAGGCCTTTGCCCACTTGGCTATGGATTCTGTCCCCGATTTTGCTGGGAGTGGCTGCCGCAGGAATCCTTTTTCTGCGCCGACGCGGAGCAAGTTTGGAGAATCCCGAGATTTTTAAGATTCATCCGACTCGTTTGGGGCCGTTTCACATTGAACGCGTTTTGGGCCGAGGCGGGTTTGCCAATACCTACCTTGCCAAGCATGAGCAGACGTCAGAACTGGTTGCTCTCAAGGTGCTGCATACCCATCGCTGGGATGACGAGGAAATGCTCACCCGGTTTCGGCAGGAAGCAAAGGTTGGCGCCATGCTGAAACATCCGAACATCGTCTCCATCCTGGATGCATTTCCAGGTGGGGCGAGCCCTTCTGACCCGCCATGGATCGCCATGGAATATGTGGAAGGAATGACTCTCGACGCTCATATGCGAGCAGAGGGACCGTTGCCAATAGGTGAATGTATTTCCATCGGGTTGGATCTTGCCGAAGCCTTGGCCCACGCCCATACCTTCGGTGTGGTCCACCGAGATCTCAAGCCAGCCAATGTGATGTTGCAGCAGGAACGTGCGCGGGTGATGGATCTGGGTATTGCACGAGTGCTCGATTCAGCTACGGTGACCAGTACTTATGCTTTTCTTGGAACGCCGGGTTATGCGGCACCAGAAGCGCAGAAGCGATCCCACGTTGGCCCGGCTGCGGATCGCTACAGCCTGGGGATCATTCTGTTCGAGATGCTCACGGGCACACCTCCATTCGAAGGTGAAACGCCTTTCGAGGTGCTTGACCACCATCGGGCCTATCCGCTTCCAGATATCCGCGCCGTGAGAAAGGATGTACCTCCGGCGCTGATTCGCCTGGTGGAGCGATTGGCTCAAAAAGACCCTGATCTTCGTCCTGAGGATCTCGAAGTGATCAAGATCCTCAAGGAGCTTAATCTGGCCGTTTGACCAGGATCAAAGGCATCCGGTTTCGCAGCTTCGGGATTTGCGAAGCTTCCAACCGCAGTTCCTCCCCCAGCTTCACCAAGGTAGGATGCTGATCGCACCATACCGCGTCCGCCAGGACCACAACGGACTCTTGCCCTTCCAATGCTCGCCGAATTTCAGCTTCAGTTTTCAGTGAAGGCAGTGTGTGCCTGAGGGTCAGGCTCGCGAATCCCAGCTGTGTTTCAGTAAGGTGGGCCTCCATCACACGGGCCCCCTGTTGCTCTAGTTTCAGAGCGACTCCATAAGGCTCACGCAAAGGCATCTCATCGGCTTTGTCCCGGATAGGGACGCCGAAGATGAGGAACAACAGGAGCACGCCAGTCCATTGGGCCATGACCCAATCCAGCGCGGCATGAAATCTGCGCTGCCACAATAAACGGATCGAAAGTGCAGATAAAGCCGCCCCAAGCACCGAGGCGATGAGGGGGAATATCCATTGCTTCCCGGATAGTGGGAGTACGAACCAGGGAAAGCCCATGCCGAGGATGCCCACGACCACCACCGTGAAACCGATAACCGCAACCAGGCCCCGCTCGATGCGTGCTTTGTGTTGAGGTACTCCAAGATCCAGCCATAGTGCGGCTTGGAGTAGGGTGATGGGCATTAATGGGAGTAGGTAGACGCCGCGTTTGGCATCTGAAAGTGAGAGCAGCAGGAGATCCACGACGAAAGCGAGTGGCAGGAAAAGATTTCTCATGGAAAGGGGATGCCGCCTGTGGCGAGGAAAGGCAGACCAGAGGCCCGCGCCCCACATGGCGACCCAAGGCAGGGCGCTTCCGGGGGAGTGGGTGAAATAATAGGTAAAGGGATTGCTGTGTTCTCCTAAACGCCCAGTCATGGGCACCAGGTCTGGATCCTGCAGGAATCGACCAAGTGTGTTGCGAAGAAAAACTTCAGACATAAAATTCTGGCCGCCTCGGTGATAAAGCAAAACGATCCATGTGAGCGGCAGTGCCAGCCCCACCAGCATTCCCCAATTGGGCCGGAACACCGTGGATAGCACCGGGCGATCCCGTTTCAGTAACAGCGCCAGGGTCATTGGCAGCAGGATCAAAACCGGCCCGATAAAGCTCTTGGCCATGAAGGAGCTACCCACCGCGATCCAGAAAAGCGGCGCCCAGCGGCGCCGGTAGTGCGGTTCCACCCAGACCAGGTAGCCGAGTCCCAAACCGAAACTGACGGCTGCGGTGAGCGCCATGTCCACCACCGCGTCGTGGCCCGTCTGGAAAAACAGCGAACTTGTTCCAACCATGAAACCCGCCCAGCCGCCCGCTCGTGCACTACTCACCCTCCATCCCAGAAAGCTCATCCAGGCGACGGTAAGGATGGCCAGCAAAGCCGAGGGGAGTCGCAGCCAGAACACATCAAAGCTTCCCGACGCACGGCAGGCCAAAGCCCCCAGCGCGTAATACAGCGGCGGCTTTTCCAGGTAAGGGTGGCCGTTCAAGGTGGGCACTACCCAATCGCCGCTGGAGGCCATCTCGCGGATGATGCCGCCCATGTAGGGCTCGTGGAATCCCCAGAGGCCGTGGTTGCCCAGGCCGACCATGAACAGCAGCACCGTAGCCGCGAGCGTCCAAGCCAAGGTCTGCCAGCCGGCAATGCGCATCCCCGAAACCTTGATGGTTTCGGCAGCCCGCAGGCGGGAGGTTTCAGTCGGTGGGTACATTATTTTCAGAACACCCGCAGCAGTGCAATGAACCCATTCACAGTCTTCACACCGGCGATGTCGCTTTTCAGGCCGATGCCGATATCTAGGCGTAAGGCGGTGAACCACCAGAAACCAGGGAGATCACCGGCGACGCCGAGGCCAGTGAGGCCATAGGTTTTCTGATCATCCAGGCTGCGGGCTTCACCGTGATCCAGAAAAACGGAAAGGCGCAGATTTGGGCCGGCTGGGAGCACAGCTCCCAGCCGGGCGTAGGCAATTCGATCGGCCGTGATGGCATTACTGCGAATGCCGCTAACGATGCCATTCAGGTTCAGAGCTTTGAAGCGATCGAAGCCAGAGCCACCCACCACGCCACCACTTCCATGTAGCCAAAGCCCACTCGAAAGTTGATGGTCATAGCCAAGCGTCCCGCCCCATCGCGTGAAGCGGCCTGCCTCTGGGACTGACTGTGAATTGTCCGCGGTTCCATAACTGCCCTCTGGTCGCTGGCCTTTGCCATAAAATCCTTGGACCTGAAATCCACGATAGAGCCAACCCAACTCGCCCCGCAGCTCTCTGGTGAGGCCTGAAGGGGGCAACGCGAAACCAGGCGTTTTAGCGGCGTCGTCCTTGGATTCGGAAAAGTGGTCGTATTCGAACCGGGCCATGGCTTCGAAGCGAAAACCTTTGCCAAGATCGTGGCCGAGATTGAGATTGAGTGTGCCGAAGCGCCGGGCCACTTCATCTTTGCTGGAGAGCTTGCCATTGATGACGGGCCGCTCACCCGCGGGATACAACAACGCTGTTGAATCCAGATTGAGATCGAAGCCTCCAGGAAGGCGTGGAACGGCTACCGCAGCCGTATTGAAGAGCAGAGCCGTGAGCGCATTGATCTGGATGCCGCGATCAAAAGCGTTGAAATCGTAATAGACCAGGCCCGCCAGAGGGAGCACCGGCGGCTTCAGGCCTGGGTCCACCACAATGACGCCCGCGATGGCACGGCCCGAGGTTCGTGGTTTTGCTTCCATCTTGCGGGTTCCATCAGCCTGCCTGGTGAAGTAGCGGATGCCATCCGGGCTTTCCTTCAACATCGTTTTTTCGGAGTGATGGGCCGCTTCGCGCTCCACATCGAAATTCGAACTATTGATTTCCACATTCGACAACGTAAGCTTGCGCTGAACTTGGGTCACGCCGCCAGGACTCACCCAACGCTCGAAAGTTTGGGTTTTCAGGATGCGCCACACGCCAGGCGTGGGCTGTCCATAACTCAAGATGCGGCGCTCGGATTTCACAGTGCCGGGCAGATTCGAGCGTTCGCTTTTTTCTTCGATGACGCGCCCGGTAATCTCGTCCACCAGCAATTCACCATTGAAAAGGGTCGATTCCCTATCCACCGGATCAAAGTGGATGATGCGGCGATTCGGACCTCCCGCTCCGCCATCACGGTAGCGATAGCGTTCCGTAAGGTTCAACGCCAACGGCGCCGCCAGGCTGGTGCGGCTTTCGACGATGGGTAGCTGGACCTCGCCCTTGAGATTTGCCTTCACGCCGTTGAACCGCACTTGTTCTTGCAATAATTCGGGGGTTTCACCAAGTCGCTCGAAATACTTGAAGGTGAAGCCGAGATCCACACCCATGCCCTGGGAGCCTTGCATGTGCAGGTCCACATCAAACCTGGCCGTCAGGTTCAGCTGAGCGGCGCGGCTACGCAGTTGCTCGGCCCGCATCTTCGCCAACAAGGCGCCCACGTCGTAGGAATCCTCCGCCGAAACTGCCACCTCGGTGCGCTCCCTGGGCAACTCGGCTGAGCTCCATTCATCCTTGATGAAGCGCCAGCGTTTGGCTTCATGGCCACCACGTTTGCGCAGCATGAGATCGCCATTGCCGCCTTCCACCTCGGTAAATCCGATGGGAAGTATCTTGGCAAGGCGTGCGGCGGGGCCACCCTCGGGAACGATGATGCGGCCTCCATCGCCAAGAATTGTGGAGGCTGAAGCCCCTGGGTCCATTGGCATCCAAAGAAACCACGGACGCCCGGGAAAACTCTCCTGGGCTTTGGCGAGCAGAACTCTCCAATGATCAGGATTGTTGCCGAGCTCCAGTGGCAACAGAGCGCCGCCATCCACGGCGCCCCAGGCTGTTTCATCCACCAGCGATGAGGCGTCCGCATCGAAGGCGATGAATAGTTTTTTGACGGGGTCCTGGGCGCGAAGAGCCTGGCTGGCAGCCAGCAAGAGAGGCAGTCGCGGTCCGGACTTTGGCAACAGTATCCGAACGGAAGCAACCTCGCGGAATCTTTCGATGCGAGACGACCAAGCTTTATTCGCGGCCTCCGTCTGGGCAGGATCACGGCTATCCATGGGAACCAGAGTGCGCGCGTCAGCATCTCTCAAGTCAAGCAGCATGGGCTCCGGCGTCCCCACTTGAATGGGTGCCTGGGCTTTTACCAGGGGTGCTAGCGCGGTCCCTGATAACACCAACACCACTAGAGCTGAAACGGCTCTTCTGCTATTCATCACAAGGACTCCGCTCGAGAGACAACACCATCTTGATTCTGACCAGGTAAGGCGCTGTGCGGAAGCGAAGGCCAAGCGGGTATTCTAAGGAGAGTTCATGCATTCGAGCGAGCGAGGCCCATGCGTTTCACGGTGAAATTGACTACTCCCAATGGCGACATCCAGACCAGGGATTTTGAAGCTGCTTCCGCTGAGGAGGTACGGTCTCGCGTCATGTCCGAAGGCGGCTTCCCCATTGAGATCAGCAAGTCCTCCAGCGCTTTCAGGAGCACCAAGCAGCTCAAGGCCGAGACGCTGATTCTCTTCAACCAGGAACTCCTGGCTCTGCTCAAGGCGGGCATCCCGCTTCTGCAATCCCTTGAATTGTTGAAGGGCCATGGCAAGGACCCTTTGTTACGCAGCAGTTTGGAACGCGTGGTGGAGTTGGTTAAGGAGGGCATGGCTTTTTCGGAGGCGCTGGAGCAGGCTGGCACCTTTCCCGCTGTGTACCGCGCCAACGTGGTGGCCGGCGAGCGCAGTGGCACGCTTCCAGAGGTCATCTCCCGCTGGCTCACCTTTCAGAAATTTGCGCAGGTCAGTCGGCGCCGCATCACCGAGGCCCTGATCTATCCGGCTTTCCTGGTGGTGGTGCTGTTCGGATGCCTGATGATTCTTTTCAATGTCGTGCTGCCGCGCTTCAATGAAATCTATTCAAGTGGAGGCATCGAGATGCCTGCGGCCACTCGTATCCTGCTTGGGATTGGCACCTTCATGCGCTCCACGCTATGGATCCAAGGCATCCTGGTGATCGTGCTGGTCTTCGTCATCCGCTGGATGATCAGCACTGAGGCGGGAAGACGGATGAACGAGCGGATCCTGCTCTCCATTCCACGCATGGGGACGCTCTATCGCATGTATCACTCTTCTGTGTTTTCACGGACCTTGAGCGTTCTCATCGCCGGTGGCATGCCCGTATTGCAATCCATTGAAGTGATTCAAAAAACCACAGCTTCAGAACGCATGAAATTAAGGCTCAACATAGTTGCGGAACAAGTACGCGCTGGATCCAGCCTTCATCTGGCGCTGGACCAGGCCAAGTTGTTGGATCCCCTCGCTGTGGAGATGTGCCGGGTGGGTGAAAGCGCTTCCGCCTTGCCAGAAATGCTCAACCATGTGGCGGACTTCTTCGACCAGGAAGTGGAAAAGGCCACCACCGCCGTGACCAGCCTTATCGGTCCGGTGCTCATCCTCTTCATGGGCGTAACCGTGTTGGGGCTGCTCCTGGCGGTCTACGTGCCGCTGTTCAATGCGGGTAATGCCGTAAGGTAAATGCCATGAGCCATGAGCTATCAGCCCACTTCACCGGTATTTTTTCTTCAACCATTTGTTCGGATCTTCAGGCTTGGTCTGGTAGCGGATTTCAAAACCCAGGCGGGGACCATCCAGGGTTTCACCGACTGTGCCGACCATGTCACCTTGGCGTAGGGTCTGGCCCTTGGATACGGAGGTGCCCTGCAGATGCGTGTAAAGGGTGAACCAACCGCTGCCATGGTCCACAATGACGATGGGGCCGTAGCTTTGGTAGGGTTCGGCTAAAAGTACTTTCCCATCGGCCACCGCCATGACGTGGGATCCGATAAAGGCTTCTATAAGCAGACCGCTCTGGAATGTTTTGGTGTGGAAGCGGGGGTGCAGGTGTTCGCCAAACCCAAGGGCTAAGGTGCCCTCCACGGGCGCCGGCAATTCACCCCGAAGCCGCGTGAAGCTCACCGAGGCTTCGAAAGCCTCAGTCCTGGCTTTCCCCAACAAGTTGGCGAGCATGCGCTCCAATTGGATGGCTTCCTCTGACAACTCTGCCTGGACTTGCTTCTGGGCCTGTTCATCCTGCTGGAGCGCCCCAAGGAAAGCCTGAAGTTTTGCTTCGTTCTGTGTCAGTCCACCTTGATACCTGGCCGCCTCCAGTTGCTCTGAAGCTAGCCGAGCGAGCACTGACTTCAGCTCCTTTTCACGCTGGGCAAGGTCCTCCTGAAGCCGCTGGATCTGGGTGATCCGTTTTCGCTCTTGTAACCGCCACCAGGTTAAGTGGCGGGTATTTTCTAAATAGGCTTCAAACCCGCGTGGGTCTGGCAGAAAGGCCAGATCACCCAACTCACCTTGGGCCTGGATCAAGCGAATCTGCCTGCGAAGATCTTTGCGCAACTTATCTATTTCAGTTCGAATCTTGGCTTGATCCGCGGTGATCCGCTGCGCTTCAAGCTGGGCCTGATCTTGTTTCAACTTCGCGCCATCGAGCTGGGCCCTGACTCGGTCCCGTTGCAAAGAGATGCCTTGCAATTCGACCATGACCCCCTTACGCCGCTTTTTGAGCGATTCCACCTGTTGGTCCACCTGGGTCATGCGGGATTGCAACACAGCGAGTCGCTGCTTGAGCTGGGTAGCGTCACTAGAACTGGGCGCCTGCGAACTGGCCGGGATGCTTGATGCAATCAGGACCAGCAGCAGGACGACCGCGCGAGGATTCAAGTTCTCTTACCCTTCAGGGCGGGAATTGAGCAAAGCAAGGCCGCGAGGAGCAGCGGACCACCGATGGAAAGAGGCAGGGCCGATGGGGCGAAAGGATCACTGGGAATCTGCCCCGAAGGCAGCATGCTGACGACCGCACCTATGGCTTTTACGCCACTGGCGCCGAAGCCCATCTGTTCACCAAAATCAACCACGTAGACAAGCTTTGATCCGATTTCCTTCAAAAGCAGGGCAAGCAGAACCGCAAGCCCCGCGTTGCTCTGCACGATGCGCATCAGGATGGCTGTCCAGAGAAGGAGTTGCAGGCCCAGCAGCAGGCCCAGCAGGTCTGCCTGGAGCAAGGCTGCGGGAAAGGGTGTGCCGAGTAATTTCCATGCTGCCGCCCAAAGTGGGATTAGCGCGATCTGGCTCAAAAAAAGCCCATGAATGAAAGCCAAACCTGTGGTCAGGAAAAGACCCTTCAGTCGCTCCCCAATGGTTGAAGCGCCCAAAGAAGCGGCCAAACCCATGAAACCGCCCATGAGGACGACGAAGGGCACAACCCCATAAATCAGTACACCTAGATTGGCAGTGGCGTAGGTATTGATGGTTTCATCGCCCTTGGGTACGGTTCCCCCGAAGACCAGCAAGTTTGTGCCGTCCGAACGAATGCCAGCCAAAACCAACCCAGTAAGCAACAGAAATACGCAGGCCCAAACGATGCGCAATCGAGAACTGCCAAAACGATCCATGAAGACTCCGATGGTTGATCTAGTTTAGCTTGGCTCACCGGGTGTGGGGTTTGGGCTTTGGACGCTCTGCTTCGTGGTAGCCCACAGCCCATCACCCATTGGAAGGCTTGGTGAATTGGATGGGGCGGCATAAGGTAAAGGTTCCGAAAAGGAGTCCCCCATGAATCCCGATCTGCTGACCCGCGAAGCTCTTTTGACTTTCGCTTCCGACCATCGTGAAGCCTTTGAGGCCGAGTTGCGCCTGCTGGTGGAGATTCCCTCCATCAGTGCCGACCCCACCCGCGCGGGCGATGTGCGCCGCTGCGCCGAAGCCGCCAAAAACCTGTTCGAGCGCCACGGTGGCCAGGCCGAAATCCTGGAAACCGATGGCAATCCCTTCATTCATGGCTGGCTGGGGGATGATCCCGCCTTTCCTACAATCACTGTCTACAACCATATGGACGTGCAACCCGCAGGCGAGCCCGAGTGGACCGCAGAACCTTTCACATTTGTAGTAGATGGCGATACCTATCGTGGCCGCGGCAGCACCGATGACAAAGGCCCGGCAGTGACGGCCTTCTTTGGCGCCCTCGCCGCCAAAAAGGCAGGCGTTCCTTTGAACATCCACTTCCTGTGGGAGTTGGAAGAAGAAATTGGATCGCCGAATTTTGCAGGCGGTCTGGAAAAGTACAAGGATCGTTTCAAGACCGACGCCATCGTGGTGAGCGATACGGTCTGGATCACCCGCGGCAAACCCAGCACTCCAGCGGGCCTCCGTGGGTTGAAAGGATTCATCCTCACCTTGGAAACCGCGGATCACGACCTGCACAGCGGTGTGGTAGGCGGCGCGGCGCGCAATCCGCTGGCGGAACTCATCGAATTGGTGAGCCAGATGATGGACGGGAACACCGGCAAGGTGAAGATTCCTGGTTTCTATAAGGAGGTGGTCAAGCCCTCCAAGAAAGAGCTGGCAGGTTGGGCCACCAGTGGCTTCACGACGGAAACCTTTATGAAGGACCACATGCTGAAAGGCTTGCGCACCAAGGATCCCATCGGCATCCTTAAGCGCGTCTGGGGAAGGCCCACCATGGAAGTCCACGGCGTGGTGGGCGGCTACACTGGCCCCGGCATCAAGAGCGCCGTACCGCCTCGCGCCGAAGTGAAACTCACCTGCCGGCTCGTGCCAGACATGGACGAGCACAAGACCATGGACCGCATCAAGAAATTCGTCAAGAAGCACAACCCAGATGTGGCGGTCCACGAAGAACACGGTCTCGCCCCCTTCAAGGGTCACGTGACTGGGCCTTACGCTGAGGCTATTCGCGATGCCTACCAGTTCGCCTTCGGTGCGGCCTGCACCTTCACCCGCGAGGGTGGCAGCATCGGCGCCGTAAAGACCATGGAGGATGTCCTGGGCTGCCAAGTCTTCTTCCTGGGTCTGAGCCTTCCCGAGCACGGCTACCACGCCCCCAACGAGAATTACGATTGGGAGCAGGCCGGTGGCGGCATGGTCGCCTTCGCGCACTACTTCCAGACCGTGAGCGGGATCAAGAAGTAGAGGAAATCACCTCCAAATCAGGTTCTCTTGACTTCCTGTGATGGAAAGAGAGCGTTCGGTTCCTTGACGAGCAATCAAAGTGATATCATATTGATTGCTCTAGGAGGATCCGATGTATCAAGAACGTACCCACCCCGCCCTTGCTGGCCTGCCCATGCTGGTGTTGGGCGTTGCCCTGGTGATCGCCGTACCTGCCTGTGTCATCACTGCCGCAAATATCGGAGCGCCCCTGCTAGTGGCCGCTGGGGTTGTTTGTTTGCTTTCCGCGATTTTCGTACTGGCCGGGCTCTTCATCGTGAATCCCAACGAGGCCGCGGTATTGCAGCTGTTCGGCGACTATAAGGGCACGGTGCGTCGCGAAGGCATGGCCTGGGCAAATCCCTTCCTGACCAAAGTCAAGATCAGCACCAAGGTCAGGAGCTTTGAGAGCCAGAAGCTCAAGGTGAACGACCTGGACGGCAACCCGGTGGAGATCGCCGCCATCATCGTCTGGAAGGTGGTGGACACTGCCGAGGCCAGCTTCCAGGTCCAGGACTACGAGAAATTCGTGCAGGTGCAAAGCGAGGCGGCCCTGCGCAACCTGGCCATGCGCTTCCCCTACGACCAGCATGATGATCAGCACATCTCGCTGCGTGGACATACCGAAGCCGTGGCGGGTCATTTGAAAGAGGAAGTCCAGGCCGTCTTGAACCAGGCGGGTGTGGAGATCATGGACGCCCGCATCAGCCACTTGGCCTATGCGCCCGAAATCGCCCAGGCCATGCTGCAACGCCAGCAGGCGAGCGCTATCATCGCCGCCCGGAAGCTCATCGTGGAAGGTGCGGTTGGCATGGTTGAAATGGCGCTGGGGCGTCTGGACGAGCATGGCGCGGTGCATCTCGATGAAGAGCGCAAAGCCGCCATGGTGTCGAACCTGCTTGTGGTGCTTTGCGGCGAGCGAGCCGTCCAGCCCGTAGTGAACGCCGGCACGCTGTACAACTGATTCCATGGCCGATCGGAAAGCCTTCCTGCTCCGGATGGATCCGGAGCTGCTCGCGGCCCTGCAACGCATGGCGGATGAAGAGCTGCGTTCCCTCAATGGACAGATCGAATTTCTGTTGCGGGAAGCCTTACGTCGGCGCGGTCGGGAAATGAAGGCATCATCTAAAAACCCCATCCGGAAACGACCATGACGATTGCCCTAGAACTAATCCACCTGACCAAGCAGTTCGGCGAAAAGACCGCCGTGGATGATCTGTCTATCGCTCTTGAAGCGGGTACGTTTTTAGGCCTGCTGGGGCGTAATGGCGCGGGGAAAAGCACCACATTGAAGATGGTGACGGGGCTGCTGAAGCCAACCTCTGGCAGCGTCCGCGTCCTAGGGCTGGAGCTTGCGGCCGACCCCATCGCGGTGAAGCGGCAGATCGGCGTGATGCCCGAGGATATGGCCCTGCTGGAGTACCTGAGTGGCCCGCAATACCTGCGATTCGTGGGACGCATGTACGGCTTGGATGAAGCCACCATTGATGCGCGGCGTGAAGAGTTGTTCGGGAAGCTGGATCTCTCGCCGGCCCCAGGCGCACTCGTGGCGGAATACAGCTTCGGCATGAAGAAAAAGATCGCGCTCTGCGCCGCGCTCATCCACGGGCCGCGGATTCTTTTCCTGGATGAACCCTTCGAAGGCATCGACGCCGTCACCAGCCGCACCATCAAGGACATCCTGCTGACCCTGCAGCAGCGGGGCGTGACCCTGATCCTCACCACGCACATCCTGGACGTGGTGGAAAGGCTTTGCCCCCTCATCGCGATTCTCGATGAAGGCCGACTCAAGGGTTACGGTAGCCTCGATGAGATACGGGGAAGGGCCAATGGTGAGAGCCTCGAAAGCCTGTTCGTGGAATTAGTGGGTGGCGCGCAGACCGGTGAGCTGTCATGGCTGTAGGCCACCTGATCCCGCCTATTGCACGCTTTGCGTCCTCCTGCTCGCCTTCGGGCTCGCAGAGTCGGGAACCCTCCCCCCGATCCCACTGTCCAATGGACAATGCTCCCGCTCGCCTGCGGCTTGCGGAGGGGGTCCCGTGGTTATGAATTCCGTCTCGCCCTTCCGCGCTGTTCTCGCGGCTCACTTTCAGGCCACTTGGAACCGCTCTGCCAAGGAGCTGGGCAAGAGTGGGCGATGGGCAATGCTGCTGGTGATGGGGTTAGTGTTGCTGTTCGGTGGGCTACCGGCATTGGGTATTTCTGCGGTGGCTGGGTACCTGCTTGGCAGCCACTTTGATCACAGCACAGCACCGCTGATCCTTGGTGGCGCGTTGGCTTTCGGCGCGATCCTGGTGGGCGCCATCAGTGGCATCATGGGCGGCACCAAGGAACTCCAGTGGGAGAGCTACCGTATCTATCCACTATCGTTGCGTGAGATATTCGCTGCCGAATTGGTGGCAGGCGTCGGCGACCCATGGCCGATGTTGGCGAGTCTCAGCACTCTGGCCCTCTGCCTGGGCCTTTCAACTGCCCACCCATCCCTGTTGCCTTTCGCGCTCCTGCTCTGGCTGCAAACGGTGCTGTGGTTGTTGCTCATCCAGCATTTCGTGGGGAGTCTCGCCACAGCCTTGATGAAGCGTATGAAACTCGCGCTCGTGTTCTTCGGGGTCCTGTTCTGGATGCTGTCGGTGCTGACATCCATGCTCCCGAAGTATGGCAAACCCAATCCCGGCCAACACCTGAGCGGAGTTTTGACACCGGAGCTGCTCGCTCGGGTCAAGCAGGCAGGCAACGTGGCACTCACTGCCTTGAATATGCTGCCCAGCACCCACGCCGCACGAAGTCTCAGTGAAGCCCTTCATGGGGCTTGGTTCCGTGCGCTGCTATACCAGTTGACACCCATTGCGCTGTTGCTGATGGCGCTCATCCTTCAGGCCCGGCAGATGGAACGCGAAGCCGATCCCCAGGTCTTGCAACTGAAGCCTGAATTGAAGGGGGCTGAAAAACTTTGGGGTTTCCAGAGCCCGGCCGTGGGTGTTGCCAAATTGCATTGGAAAACCCTGATGGGTAGCCATCTTGGTCGTTTTGGTCTGTTGATGCCCGTGATGACCGTGGTGCTCCTGAAAGGCCCTTTTTCTCATATTCATGGCCAGGCAGTGTGGGCGATTCCTGGCGCGTTCGCCTACCTCGCCCTGGCGGGCAGCCAGATGCAATACAACCAGTTCGGGCTTGATGGTCATGGTGTGAAATCCTTGCTGCTCCTACCTATCCGTACCCGGGACATCCTGTTGGGCAAGCTCGGTGGGCTGGCCATGTACCAAGGACTGCAGGCGGGCCTGTTGTTGTTGCTCATCGCCCTGCTGATGCGTCCCTCACCCATCGAACTCATGGCCGCGCTTGCCTTGGGTGGTTGTTTCTTTTTTGTGCAGATGGCCGTAGGTCATTGGACTTCCTCCTGGCTGCCTCGGGCCATGCCCAGGGACAGCTTGAAAAGCGGGACCATGCCCATGCCGGTGGTGTTCCTTGGCATGGGTTTGAGCATTCTCAATTTCAGCCTGTTCGGTGGAACTTTCATGCTCTGCGCGTCGAAGGCACCTGGCTTCCTGCTGCCCGTGATGGCCCTGCTCCTAGGCACCTGTGCCCTGATCTACCGCCACCTGCTGCCGACCTTCGAAACCTATTTTGATGAGCGCAGAGAAAAGCTTTTGGAGGCGCTGGGATAGGGCTATCCTCGGGACCGACCTTCAGGGGATTCCTATGAACCGACCTTCCTTCCTTGCCATGCTCAGCGCAGGTGCCTTGGGGCTCGCAGCCATGGGCTGTGGCACCACTAAACCACCCCCCGCAGACCAGGCTCCCGTTGTGGCGCCCCCACCTTCCGTGGCCCAGCCCGTGAATGAGCCCGTGCCGGTCGCCCCGGTTGCTCCAGCCGGGAAGGAATCAGCGAAACCGGCTCCGGGGAAATCAACAGCTATGCCCTCCAAACCAGCTACGACCCCTGCTTCGATTTCGCCGGTGGCCAAGGAACCTGCACCGACGCCCGCTGCAGCGGCACCGTCGGCGAAGGCTCCTACAGCACCGGCACCTGTACCGGAGTCGGCTAAATCGCCCGTGGCGCCAGCAGCCTCCGCCCACCCGTATGTGGGACCTGAGAAATGCATGATGTGCCATCGGCTCCAATACAACTCGTGGAATGCTTCGCAGCACAAGGCCAAGGGCCTGGACTGCGAGGGGTGCCATGGCAACGGTGGAGACTACAAGGCAATCCCTGTGATGAAAGATCTTGCGGCCGCAAAGAAAGCTGGCCTCATCCTTCCAGATGCGGTTTTTTGCAAGAAATGTCACGTCAAGGCTGATGCCTCATTCCTGCCAATGGCCCACGCACACAAGGCAAAGTAGGCTCAACCCGGCTCCTTTGTGTCTTCCTGACAAGGTGTGACGAAAAGTACAGCACTTCGGGACTAGGGTGGAATTGGCACCCGGCTTTAGCTAGGTGCCTTGGGCGCACCCCGGTTTCTGGCACCTTCTCATTCCTTCCTCATCAAGAGGCACTCATGCGCAAGGATCTCGTATTTGGTATGGCAGGCTCCGGCGGCGATGGCATCGTTTCCGCGGGGGAGTCCCTTCTTAACGCCGCGGCGGCAGAGGGCTATCACGGCATGATGACCAAGAGCTTCGGATCCCAGATCCGCGGTGGCGAATCATCCTGCCGGGTGCGTATTTCTACAGAGCATCTGCTGAATCCCGGTGGGGATCTGGACGTGGCCGTGGCATTGAATTGGGAGGATTTCTTGAAATTCGGCGCCGAACTGCCCGTCAGTGGTTCCACGGTAGTCATTTATGAGGCCGCTACCAAAGTCGAGCCCGAAAATATTCCCCTGCTGGGCGTAACGCCCTTGCAAGTGATTGCAGTTCCTATTTCGGAGATGGCGAAGGCCACCGCCGGCACCGAGCGTGCCAAGAACACGGTGGTGCTGGGCCTCATTGCAGGTTGGTTTGGCATTGGCCGAGAAGCCGTCCTGGCAGGTTTTCGCAAGAAGCTCGCCAAGAAGGGTGAAGACGTACTCGCGGCCAACGAACGGGCCTTCAACGAGGGCATCAAATTTGCCGAGGAGCATCCACTGAAGGCACCCATGACCATCGCTCTTTCCAAGGGTGCGGTGTCAGGCAAACTCATGACCGATGGCAACGACATGTGCGCGGCTGCCGCGATTTTCGCAGGGTGCCAGTTCTTCAGCGGCTACCCCATCACACCTTCTACAGAGATCATGCAGTTTTTTGGCGAGCATGTCTGGAAATACGGTGGTGCGATGCTTCAGGCGGAGGATGAAATCGCGGGCATTGGAGCCGCCATCGGTGCTTCCTTTGCAGGGAAAAAAGCCATGACCGCCACATCAGGTCCGGGTCTCTCCTTGAAAACTGAAATGATGGGACTGGCCAGCATCGCGGAACTTCCCTTGGTAATCGTGGACGTTCAACGGGGCGGACCCTCCACCGGGATGCCCACCAAGCCTGAACAATCCGACCTTTTTGCCGCCGCCTTCTCAGCCCATGGCGATGTGGTGCGGCCCATCCTGGCGCCCACCTGTGTGGCCGACACCTTCCGTATAACTGTTGAAGCTTTCAATCTCGCCGAGGAATTCCAGACACCGGTGATCATCCTTTCCGATCAGGAGATCTCGCAACGCAAAGAAACCCTTGATCCTATTGATACCTCCCAATTCAAAATCGTGAATCGCCTTAGGGCTTCAGCGACGGATCTGCAGGATTACAACCGTTTCAAGATCACTGAATCAGGAATCAGCCCCATCAGCATTCCGGGAATGCTGGGTGGTACTTATCTGGCCTCCGGTATTGAACACAATGAGGATGGCTCGCCTACTGCCAGCGGTGATGTCCACCAGCGCATGAACGAGAAGCGGATCCGGAAGTTCGAGCCGTTACACAATCGCCGGGATCTTTTCAGCATTGAGGGCAATCCGACCGCGCCCCTGGCACTGGTGGCCTGGGGAAGCATCGCTGGGGTCTGCTCGGAAGCGGTCTCGATCGCTCGGGAAGAAGGCCTTAATGTGAAACTGCTCGTTCCTTACCTGGTCTATCCAATCGCGGAAGGCGTGTACCGGGAGTTCTTTGCCTCCGTGCAGCGTGGTCTGGTGGTGGAGCAGTCCCACCTGGGTCAGTTCTACCGGCTCCTGCGGATGTATGTGGATCTGCCCAAGGGCGTCGAATCCATGGCCCGCAGTGGCGCCAATCCATTCCGGCCCAGCGAGATCGTCGTTGTCCTGCACCGCCTCCTTGCTGAGCTTCAACACAGCCAGGCAGGCAAACTACAGCCCCAGGAGTGAGGTCGAATATGAGCGAAACCACCACCCCTACAGCGACGCCTGAGTACGTATTCCTGCCCAAGGATTACAAGAGCGATCTAAAGCCCATCTGGTGCCCCGGATGCGGTGACTTCAGCGTGGTCCAGGCAATCTACCGCGCCCTTGCGGCCATCGGCCGAGCGCCCCATGAGACAGCCTTCATCTCGGGTATCGGCTGTTCCAGCCGAATTCCTGGATACACGACCGCCTATGGCTTCAATTCGGTGCATGGGCGGTCACTTCCCATCGCCCAGGGCATCAAGCTCGCCAACCCGGATCTGCTGGTGCTCGCAGCGGGGGGCGATGGCGACGGCTTTTCCATTGGTGGAGGTCACGTTCCGCACCTGGTCCGCCGCAACATGGATATCACCTACATTGTGATGGACAACCAGATCTACGGGTTGACCAAAGGCCAGCTTTCTCCGACCTCACCCAAAGGGCGCATGACCTGCACTTCGAAGTACGGCAGTCTCGAAGAACCAGTGAATCCGCTGCAATATGTTCTTGGCTACGGCGCGAACTTCGTTGCTCAGGGGTCCGCCGCAGACTTGATCGGTATGACCGCCATTATCGAGGAGGCCATCCGATTTCCTGGTTTTGCCTTCGTCAACATTCAGTCTCCATGCGTGACCTACGGCGAGGAAAGCCAGCAGATCAAGGGATTGAAGGCCATCACAGAGCCCCTGGCAGCCATCGGCCATGATTCCTCCGACCGTATGAAGGCTATGGAAATAGCCCAGTATTACGGACAAAAATTTCACACAGGTGTCCTGTACCGGAATCCAAATCCACCGCCCACCTACGAATCCCAGGTGAAGGAGCGGCAGGCCGCGCTCTCCCAGGGCGCACTGCCCAAAGAGCAGATTCTGGATCTCTTCATCAAACGCTGAGGGCCACGAAGAGAGTGCCATGGAGGAAGTCATGCATGATGGGACGCAAAACGTTTCAGAGCAGGGAATCTACGGCCATGAAGTTCTGAACCTGCTCGTGGATCTTGGGGGCGCAACCACTGTAGAGTGTTTGCGCAGCGCCAGCGCCGTAGCCTTCGGTGCTGAGGCGGTTTTCTGTAACTGCCATGGTGGCCGTTTCAACTTCGATCAGTTGATGGACTTCTTTTCTTCCCACGGCAAGGTTGAAACCGATGGCCAGATCATTCGCCTGGGGGGTGTTCAACCCTGCGGTGGGCATTAAAAATTCGATAACATTTAGGAGTTTTCTATGAGCCAGTACAAAATCGCGTGGTTGCCGGGTGATGGTGTTGGTGGTGAGGTCATGGAGGCAGCCAAACTCTGCCTGGATGCCTTGAAGCTTGATGCCACCTATACCCATGGCGATATTGGATGGGAATTCTGGCGAACCGAAGGGGAAGCCTTTCCGCAGCGCACCATAGATTTGTTGAAAGCGAGTGATGCCGCCATGTTCGGGGCTATCACCTCAAAGCCGGTCAAGGATGCCGAAGCCGAACTGGTGCCCGAGCTCAAAGGCAAAGGCCTGATCTACCGTAGCCCCATCGTGCGCATGCGGCAGATGTTCGACCTCTTCACCTGCCTGCGGCCCTGCAAGGCCTATCCGGGCAACTCCCTGAACTACAAGGAAGGCATCGATATGGTGATCTTCCGAGAGAATACCGAGGATCTCTATTCCGGTGTGGAATTCAGCCCCGTGCCCGATGAGTTGAAAGAGACGTTGAAGAAGTTAAGCAAGCCCTTCGCCCATTTCGCCGATATTCCCGGCGACCAATTCGCTATCACATGCAAGATCAACACCCAAAAAGGCTGCGACCGCATCATCCGCGCGGCTTTCGAGTACGCGAAGAAATTCGGCTATCCGAAAGTCACGATCATCCATAAAGCCAACGTCGTGCGGGCCACCGAAGGCATGTTCCTGGAAACCGGCAAGCGCATCGCTAAGGAATACCCCGGAATCCAAATGGACGACGCCAACGTAGACGCCATCACCATGTGGATGCTGAAGAACCCAAAAAACTACGGTGTCATGGTGGCGACCAATCTGTTCGGCGACATCGTCAGTGATCTGGCGGCACAGATGGTCGGCGGGCTTGGGTTTGGTTGCTCAGGGAACATCGGTGAAAAACTTGCCGTCTTCGAGCCCAGCCACGGCAGCGCGCCTAAGTATGCTGGCCAATACAAGGTGAATCCCATCGCCACCATCCTGGCGGCGAAGATGATGCTGGACTGGCTCGGGGAGACCCGGATGGGCGTGAAGCTCGAAGCCGCCGTGGCCGAGGTCATCCTTGCTGGCGAGGTGCGCACCTACGATATGGGCGGCAGCGCCAGCACGCTCGAAATGGGCGAAGCCATCGCCCAAAAATTATGAGCAAGATTCTCATCCACGAGGTTGGCCCCCGGGATGGCCTCCAGGTGGAGCCGCGGGTCGTGCCCACTGAGATCAAGCTTGATTGGCTGGGGCGGTTGATGGAGGCAGGTCTTGACATCATCCAGGTGGGCTCCTTTGTGCATCCGGGAAAAGTGCCCCAGATGGCGGATACAGATGAACTCTTCCGCAGCCTCAGCATTCGCAAGGGCAATTCAAAGGCGGTTCTTTCGGGCCTGGTGTTGAATGAAAAGGGTTTGGAGCGGGGCCTGGCCTGCGGTGTGGAGATGTTCTGCATGGGTGTCTCCGCTTCCGATACGCATAGCCGCAAGAACACCGGCATGTCCACGCTGGAGGCCACTCAGCGCATCATCCCCATGGCACTGGCAGTGAAAGCAGCCGGGAAGAAAGTGCAGGTCAGTGTCCAAAGCGCCTTCGGCTGCGGCTTTGAAGGCCCGATTCCAGAGCAGCGCGTCATGGCCATCGTCGAGGCTTATCTGGCGGCTGGACTCAGGGCCATCAGCCTTGCGGATACCGCAGGCCACGCCCACCCGGCGCAGGTCAAGGCCTCTATCCAACGTATCCTCGCAATGGAACCCAATGCTGAGATCACAGCCCACATCCACAACACCTACGGCCTTGGCACGGCTAACGTCTATGCGGCCATGGACGCTGGGGCAACTGCCATCGAAACGAGCTTCGGTGGTCTTGGAGGCTGCCCTTTCACCAAGGTGGCCGCTGGAAATGTAGCCACTGAAGACCTGGTCCACGGCCTACAGCGCACTGGCCTCCGGCTTGACATCAAGCTGGCTAGCCTCATCAGTGTGGCCAGGGATGTGGCCACGTTCTTCGGGCGGGATCTGCCGGGCTGCGTTTATAGGACCGGACCGTTGGGCTTGGAGCGGGGATGAGCCGGAAAATCCTCGCAGGCATCAAGGTTCTTGACCTCACCAATGTGCTGTCCGGACCGTTCACGACGCTGCATCTGGCCTTGCTGGGGGCCGAGGTCATCAAGGTGGAAAACCCCAAGGGCGGCGACTTGGCGCGTTGCCTGGGCATATTGCCGGAACTGAATAAACGGCTGATGGGAACCAGCTTCATTGCCCAGAACTGCAACAAGAAGTCCGTCACGTTGAATACCAAATCCGACGAAGGCAAAGCGATCTTTCTGCGGATGGTCAGGGACGCGGATGTGGTGGTGGAGAATTTCCGCCCTGGCGTTATGGACCGTTTGGGCATTGGCTACAAGGTGCTTTCCGAAATTAATCCCAAGCTGATCTACTGCGCTATTTCTGGTTTCGGGCAGACCGGACCGGATGCGCTGAAACCTGCCTACGACCAGATCATCCAGGGCTTGTCCGGTGAGATGGCGGTGAACGGTGATGAACGTCTCAATCCGCTGCGGACGGGCTTTCCGGTTTGCGATACGGTGGGCGGCTTGAACGCGGCCTTTGCGGTGATGGCGGCGCTTTTTCATCGCGAGCGCACGGGTGAAGGACAATTTATAGACATCGCCCTGCTGGATAGCATCATGCCACTCATGGGTTGGGTGGCGGCGAATCTGCTCATCGGCCAACAGCAACCGACCCTCATGGGGAACGACAACTTCACCGCGGCTCCCAGTGGCACTTTCAAAACCTTGGACGGCCACATCAATATCGCTGCCAATAAGCAGGAACAATGGGAGGCGGTGTGCGCTGTGCTGGGCTGCCCGGAGCTGAAGACTGACCCGCGCTTCCAGGAGCGGGATACCCGCAAGCAGAACCGGAAGCTGCTCACGCCGCTGTTGGAGGCCAAGCTGGTGGCGAAAGCCACGGCGGTTTGGGTCCATGAACTCAATGCCATGGATGTTCCGAGTGGTGAAATTTTGAGTTTGGAGCAAGCGCTGCATCAACCGCAAATGAACCACCGGGACGTGCTGAAGAAAGTGCCACTGGAAGGCTTCGGCAACATTGAGGTATTCGGGCTCACGGCGTTATTTGAAAAAACGCCAGGGAGCATTGAAACACCGCCACCAATTCTCGGAGAGCACAATGCAGAGATCTACACTGCTTTTGGCATTACTGAATCCGAGCAGATGGAACTCAAGCACAAGGGCGTTATTTAATAGGAGCCAACATGGGCATGACTGTCGTTGAAAAAATTCTTGCTCGGGCCGCAGGCCTTCAATCCGTGAGCGCAGGAGACGTGGTGGAACCCAAGGTGGATCTCGCCATGTCCCACGAGAACGCTGCCTTGGTTATCAACCAGTTTGTGGAAGTGTTCCAAGGCACAGGCCTGGAGCCAGTCATCTGGGATCCGGCGCGCATCGCGATCATCTTTGATCACCGTATTCCGGCAGAATCGCCCAAGACCGCCACGAACCAGAAAAAAATCCGGGAGTTCGTGGCCGCCAATGGCATCACAAAATTTCACGATATCCGTGGCGATGTGGGTGGCATCTGCCATCAGATCCTGCCGGAATACGGCTATGTGCGGCCGGGCTATGTGGTGGTGGGAACCGATTCCCATACCACGACCCATGGCGCCTTGGGGGCGTTCAGCTTCGGCATCGGCGCCACCGAAATGGCTTCTGTGTGGAGCCTGGGGTACGCCGTGAACATCGAAGTCCCGGCCACCATCAAAGTGGTAGTGAATGGCGAATTCCCGCCGTTTGTGGGACCCAAGGATCTGATCCTGAAGCTCATCGGAATGCTCACTGCCCAAGGCGCCAACTACAAGGTGTTGGAGTTCCATGGTGAGACCATTCGTAAAATGAGCACCAGTGGCCGCATCGCCATCTGCAATATGAGCGTGGAAGCAGGCGCGACCTCTGGCATCGTGCCAGGGGATGAGGAAACCGTGCGCTACCTGCGGGATGAATCCGGTGTAGAGGAAGCGATTCCCTGCGTGGTCCCCGATCCGGATGCCGCCTATGTCCGCACCATCGAAATAAATGTGTCCAACCTGGAACCGCAGATCGCGTGCCCGCACACGGTGGACAACGTAAAACCCGTTCAGGAAGTAGCCGGAAGAAAGGTCCAGCAGATTGTCATCGGCAGTTGCACCAACGGGCGCTTGGATGATCTGGCTGCCGCGGCCGATATCCTGCGGGGTAAGAAGGTGGCTGAAGGCACACGGATGCTGGTGTTTCCAGCCTCTGGGAAGATTTTTGCGCAAGCGCTCGACAAGGGCTACCTGCACGATTTCATGAAGGCCGGCGCCGTAGTGATGAACTCCGGTTGCGGGCCCTGCCTGGGCGTCCACGAAGGCGCCTTGGGGGATGATGAGACCGCCCTCAGCACGACCAACCGCAATTTCAAAGGTCGCATGGGCAACCCAAAATCTCAGGTTTTTTTATGCAGCCCCAGCGTGGCAGCGGCTTCGGCCATCACCGGCGTCATTACGGATCCAAGGAATAGCTGAAGCCATCCATCAGGAGCCCCCCCATGCCAAAAGTCATCATCAAGCTCGAAAACGACATCAGCACTGACGACATCTACCCAGGCCGTTACATGGCCACTGTGCTGCCTTCAGAAACACCTCAATTTGCGTTCGCCGATCGGACCGATTTCAATTCGCGCCTGCGAGCCAAGGAATTTGGCGTGGGCAGCATCATTGTCGGCGGAGAGAATTTTGGCTGCGGCTCCAGCCGTGAGCAGGCCTGCTCAACGCTGAAGGGCTATGATGTGGCTGTGGTGGCGAAATCCATCGCGCGAATCTTCCTGCAAAACAGCATCAACCTCGGGCTACAGGTTGTCCTCTGCCCTGAAATCGAAGCTACCGAGGGTGATGAATTGCAGATCACCGAAGATCGGGTGCTCAACACGACCACGGGCAAGGCCTTCAACCAGGTGAAACTCCCTGCCGCCCGCAAAGGCATCATGGATGCTGGTGGTTTGATCCCCTATACGCGAAAGCTGTTATTGGCCAGGGTACAGGGCTAGAAGTCAGTCACGGCTTGTGACATTCAGCAAATCCATGGGCTGGCCACTACCTAAACTTTGCGTTTGACCGATCTTTATGGGTGTCGGAGGCTCAACAAACTCGCGACAAAATGCGGAGGTGCTTATGTTCATCCTCCTACTGGTACCCGCATTAATGATTGCGGCCCCCAGCCATGGAATTTCAGGAGCCATGGAGGTGCGTCCTGGGACCTTTGTCCTGAAAGGGCCCATGACAGCCGAGGTCGTCGCAGCCATGAAAGAGGCGAAAATAACTCATGTGATCAATCTTCGTGAGGATGGCGAGCCAGGGTTTGACCCGGAATGGGAAGGTTCCGCCGTGGGCGAAACGGGCATTTCTTATTGCCGTGTGGCCTTGGGGCGCGTTCCCTCGAAAGATGATTTCGATCTCTTCCGCATGGTGCGAACGGGCATGCCTTCAAACTCGCGGGTTCTCATTCATTGCGGCAATGGGAATCGTGCTGCCGCAGCGGCCTGTGCCTGGATGGTTCTGGATGCACGCATGAATGCTGAAGAGGCCATGGCAATGGCGAAACAGGCAGGAATGGTGCGGCCAGAGACGGAACAGGCTCTCCGCAGATACCTTGCCCAAGCTAAAGCCTAGAATACGTTGGTAAGAGCTTTTTAAAGCGCCATGATTTTTTCATGCATGGCGGCGGCTGCACGGCGACCTTGGCCCATGGCAAGAATCACCGTGGCGCCGCCGGTGATGACGTCGCCACCGGCATAGACACCGGGAACCGTGGTTTCGCCCGTGAGTTCATCAACCACGACAACGCCGCCCTTGAGGGTGCGCAGCCCGGTTTCGGTCCTGGCGAGCAGGGGGTTCACCGCGAAGCCCAGCGCAACGATCAACGTGTCGCAGGGAATAGTGATGCGTTCATCGGTCATACGCACGCCGCGGCGCCCGTCGGGGCCGGGTTCGGTCAGTTCCATCACGGCGCAGACCGCCTCGGTGAGCCAGCCCTTGTCGTTTCCTGTCAGTTGCAC
>JANYBM010000078.1 GCA_025361125.1 Holophagaceae bacterium
GTCGCGGCTATACCCCGGGGGTCACACCCGTTCCCATACCGAACACGGCCGTTAAGACCCGGAGGGCCGATGATACTGCGCTTTTAAACGTGGAAAAGTAGGTCGCTGCGACGTTAAATATCTGGAAAGCCCCACACATACTGTGTGGGGCTTTTTTTTGTTTATTAGCCTGTGAGTAATGGGATAAAATTTAACCCAAGTTACGCACTGATCTTCGAGCCTTGGGGCGATACCGAAATTTTGGAATGAAATAAATGCATTGGAAGAGTTCCAAGTACCCTAGGCAACTCTATTTCTGCCGGCTTGTTTGGCTCGGTAGAGGGCGGCATCAGCGTCTGCGACAAGCGAGCCCGTTGTAATGTCTTTTGAGGGGTGGCATGTAGCTACTCCGAGGCTGATGGTGACAAAAGGCCCCGTTGGAGAGGCCGGATGCTGGATCGCCAGAGCTTCACAAGCGTGGCGCAGTATTTCGGCGAAGGCCAAGGTTGTGGGGTGGTCGGCGCCGGGGATGAGGATGACAAACTCCTCGCCGCCATACCGCGCTGCGAGGTCTCCGGCGCGGCTGACCGAGTTGAGAACGACACCTGCAATCGCCTTGAGGCAACGATCCCCCTCGGGGTGCCCAAGGGCGTCGTTATAGGCCTTGAAGGAGTCCACATCCACCATCACAAGGGCTATGGAGGTTTTGAACCGCCGAGCGCGGCGCCACTCCTCGTCTAGCGCCTCATCGAAGCGCCGCCTATTGGCAAGGCCGGTGAGGGCATCCAGGAAAGAAAGCTGGGAAAGGTGTTCGTTCACATGGCGCAGCTCCTCGGTCTTCTCCTTGACGAGCCGCTCCATCTCGGTGTGCCGACGCCTGAGCTGGACAGTTCGAAGCCGAAAGACCATTCCGACGGCACCGAGAACCCCGAAAACAGCAACGGCCAGAAACCATGGAGTCTGATAGAAGAATGGCTGGATGGTAATGGTGAGGGTGGTGGGTGCTTCGCGCCATGACTTCCCATCGGCCGATGCAGCTACCCGGAAGTGAAAGGTGCCGTGGGGAAGGCTGGGGAAGAATGCTTCGCGCCGACTTCCTGCGTCAACCCACTCGCCTGGTAGGCCATCCATCCGGTAGCGGAACCGGACCCGATCGGCGTCAAGGAGCGTCATGGCCGTATAGCGGATCGAGAGAGGGGCCGATCCAGGGGGAAGGAGGATGGTCGAGTCGGAGGGGCGAGCAACTCCATTCACGACGATGTCCTCGACCCTGACTGCCGGAGGAGGGCCAGACATCGGCAGTATTGTCGGGTCTACGACAACCAGGCCCTTGTAAGTGGGAAGCCAGAGGCGTCCTTGGGAATCAATGGTGCCTGAAGGGAGTTGCCCCCCCGCGAAAGTGATGCTCCGCAGCGCATCTGCTGGGCCGTAGCCGATTGAAGTCACCTTGGCAAGGCGCCCTTCCGCGAAGGCATCTAGTTCCGAGTGTGGAGTGCAAAAAAATCCGCGGTTGCAAGTCATCCAGAAATTGCCTGCGACATCTTCGAGAATCGTCTGGACAACTCCATCCCAGAGGCCTTCAGAGGGACGGATGGAGATGATCTGCCCCTTCCTGAGGCGGTTGATTCCGCCCCCGCTAGTGCCGATCCAGAGGCTTCCGCGATGATCTTCGTGCAAAGCCAAGACTCTGTCGGAGGAGAGACCGTCTTTCTTCGTCAGGTAGCGAAATATCCCATCGCGAAGTTGGACGAGACCCTTTCCCACTGTCCCGAACCAGAGTGTCCTGTCCCTGTCTTCGAGAATCGTGACGACCCCTTCAATGGGCGCCTCCTTGATCTTCACGGAAACAAAGCCACGTCCATCGAACCGGGCGAGGCCCGCCACCGTTCCGGCCCAAACCGTTCCTGAACGGTCCTGGTAGAGCGCACGGACATCCAGACCTGGAAGTCCCTCGCCCCTCCCATAGGTCACAATCCGCCCCGCTTTCAGCCTTGCGATGCCCGAAGTGTACGTGCCGATCCACAGAGAGCCATCCTTGTCCTCGCAGAGGGATGAGGTCTCCTCGCTGGGCAGGCCGTCCTTCTTATGGAACACGGTGACTTTGTCGCCCTGGATCCGATTTACGCCACCCCCCGCCGTAGCCACCCAGATTGCGCCATCGCGTGTGTGCAGCACTGAACGCGCGTTGTCGTGGGAGAGTCCTTCTGGGGTGCCGAACACGACGAAATGCCTGTTTCGCAAGCGGTTCAGACCTCCGACCCAGGTACCGACCCAGAGGCTGCCCTCGCGGTCAGTGTAGAGGGACCAGATCTGGTCCCCGGAGAGGCCCTCCGCTGACGAGAGGTGTGAAAAACTACCAGCCCTCATACGACAGAGCCCCGAGCCCCAGGTCCCGATCCAGAGCGTTCCCTTACTGTCGAGCGCGAGCGCCGAAAGTTGGTTTGTTGGGAGGCCATCGGCGCTGGTGTAGGTCGTTATTTTTCCAGCCCCAACATGGGCCAGTCCACCCCCTGCGGTGGCTGCCCAGACGCCTCCACCCGGGTCGGCGCAGACCGCACGGACCTGGTCGTTCGGGAAACCGTTGGACGTAGAGAAAATCTCGAACCGGCCGCCTGAAAACGAAACAAGTCCTCCGCCAGTGGTGCCAATCCAAAGGACGCCCTCGCGGTCGAGGGTGATGGAGCGGAGCTTATCGGTGGGCAGCCCGTCAGCTTTCCGATAGACCCGCGTTAAGCCCTTCTCCCAACGGACCAGGCCATTGTCTGTCGCAGCCCAAACAACCCCATCCCGGCCCTGGCAGAACGACCAGACTGAGGTTCCAGCGGTCGCTTCCTCGGCAAAGGCGGCTTGGAATCGTCCATTTCGATAGATGGTGGCGCCGCCGTTGCGGCCGATCCAGAGATTCCCCTCCGCATCCTCCATAAGTCCAAGGATCGAGCCGGAGCCCAGTTCTGGGACTGTGCGGGAATCGAAGACAGTAAATCGAACCCCGTCGAACCGGGCTAGGCCATCCATCGTCCCGACCCAAAGGTAGCCGTCCCGTGTCTGCGAAAGCGCCTGCACAGTGTTTTGGGGGAGCCCCTGTTCTGTCTGCCAACGGTCATTTTTGTATTGCGACAGTATTCTTGAAGGGTCTAAGGCGTCGGCTGATCTGGCGAAGGCTGAGAACACGAAGAGCAGCAGGATGGCAAATTTGGCACCAGCTGACCCAGCCCCTATCCACTCGCGGAATTTGGCCACGCGCCAGTGAGCAGGACTAGCCAACAGATGGGTGGGCACGTCGCAGGACGTTTCCGAAGTTTGTCTTTCGCCGCGTTCGTGATTCACAGAGGTTGGGTCTCTTTGAGGATTACTGTGAATGAGGGAGCAAGACTCGCCCTGGATGATGGAATAGCGCTGGCATCGAAGGGAGATTTTCAGATAGTCCCAGAAATCCTCGCAGGTGTCACTGCACCCGTCCCCGTTGGGATCGCCAGGCCCCTACTTCCACAGGACCCACTCTAAAATTTCTTGAAGCGAGTGGAACTGGTCACACGGGGTCAAGGGAGGCGGGTCTTCCCGCTATCCTGGTAGCATCCGATGAGGCTTCCATGACCAAACACGTTTATTCCTTTGGTGGTGATCGCAATGAGGGTAGCGCTTTGATGCGCAACCTGTTGGGCGGGAAGGGCTGCAACCTGGCGGAAATGGCCGGTCTTGGCATTCCCGTGCCGCCGGGGTTCACCATCACCACTGAGGTCTGTAGCCTGTATTACACCGCAGGCCAACAACTTCCAGACTCGGTAAAGCAAGAGGCGCTGGAAGCGCTCAAATGGCTGGAAGGCGCACGAGGTCTCACCTTCGGCGATGCGGAAAAACCGCTGCTGATCTCCGTCCGCAGCGGTGCCCGGGTTTCCATGCCCGGCATGATGGACACGGTATTGAATCTCGGATTGAACGACCAAACAGTTTTGGGGCTTGAGAAAGCCAGTGGCAACCCACGGTTTGCCTGGGACAGCTACCGACGTTTCATCACCATGTACAGCAACGTCGTGCTGAATGTCCACACCAGCCTTTTCGAAGCTGAATTGGAACGGCTCAAACTTCGCACCGGCAAGCTCCAGGATCCGGATGTGACCGCGGAGGAATGGAAGACCATCGTGTCCGCATACAAGGAGATCGTGCGGGATGAAACCGGCAAGCCCTTCCCACAAGACCCCATGGAACAGCTATGGGGCGCGGTTTCAGCAGTCTTCGAGAGCTGGAACACACCACGGGCTGCGACCTACCGGAAGTTGAATCGTTTCTCGGACGATTGGGGCACAGCGGTAAATGTGCAGAGCATGGTTTTCGGCAACATGGGGGAAGACTGTGGAACAGGTGTGGCCTTTACTCGAAACCCTGGCACGGGTGAGAAGCTTTTTTACGGGGAATATCTCATCAATGCCCAAGGCGAAGATGTTGTGGCGGGCATCCGCACGCCTCAGCCGATCTCGATGGTCCAAGCCAAAGGAACCAAGCTGATGAGCCTGGAACAAGCCATGCCGGAGATCTTCCACCAACTTCTGGCAACCGCGAATCGCCTCGAAACCCACTTTCGGGATATGCAAGACATCGAGTTCACCATCGAGCGCGGGAAATTATTCATGTTGCAGACCCGAACCGGCAAACGCACTGCCATGGCGGGTATTCGTATCGCGCTGGACCTGGTTGACGAAGGTCTCATCTCGAAGAGCGCGGCGCTTCAGCGCGTTGACGCGGATTCCCTCTCCCAACTGCTCGCGCCGGTCTTCGATCACAAGGAAAAGGACCGCCTTCGCACTGAGGGGAAACTGATGACTATTGGGCTGAATGCCGGTCCCGGCGCAGCCACGGGGCGTATCGCCTTGAATGCGGCCGAAGCGGAAAGAATGGCGGCTGATGGCCCTGTTGTACTCGTGCGGGTGGAGACTTCACCCGAAGATATTTCTGGAATGATCGCCGCCCAGGGAATTCTCACGGCCCGGGGCGGGATGACCAGCCACGCGGCGGTGGTGGCCCGGGGCATGGGAAAGCCTTGTGTGTGTGGTGCTTCGGCTTTGAACATTGATGAAAAGGCCGGGCTGGTGAAGGTCGGCGGACTGACGCTGAAGGCAGGCCAGGACTGGATATCCATTGATGGTTCCACCGGAGAAGTCTTTGCGGGCCAGTTGGGCGCCCATCCTTCAGAAGTGAATCAGGTGCTGGTGGACCACCGCTTGAAGCCCGAGGACAGCGACGTGTACATGCGGTTCGCAAAGATCATGGCATGGAGTTCCGAGGCGAAGAAAATGAAGGTGCGGACCAATGCCGACACACCTGGCGATAGTATGGTGGCGCGGGCTTTTGGAGCCGAAGGCATTGGCCTTTGCCGCACTGAGCACATGTTCTTTGAGGGTGAGCGCATTCAAGCCGTCCGCGAAATGATACTGGCGTCGGATCTGGAAGGCCGCCGCCTTGCCCTCGCCAAGTTGTTGCCCATGCAACGAGGGGATTTCGAAGGAATATTCGCAGCCATGGACGGCCTGCCTGTGAACATTCGTCTTTTGGATCCGCCCTTGCATGAATTCCTTCCTCACGATGACGCCGGCTGTGCGGAAATGGCCACGCTGTTGAACGTGAGCCTGGACACCGTGAAGCGCCGGGTGCAACAACTTCATGAATTCAACCCCATGCTGGGCCATCGCGGCTGTCGCTTGGGCATCACCTTCCCGGAGATTTATCGGATGCAGGTGCGGGCCATCGTCGAGGCCGCCTTGGATGCAACCATCAAGGGCATCAAGGCGCTTCCGGAAATCATGATCCCACTGGTTGGCACCGTGCGGGAGCTGGTCTATTTGAAGAACGAATTACTGGATGAAATCGCACTGGTGAATCGGGAGCGCGGAACGGCTTTCACGGCGCCCATGGGTACCATGATCGAGGTTCCCCGGGCCGCCATCACCGCAGATAAGATCGCGGAAGAAGCGGAATTCTTTTCCTTTGGCACCAACGACTTGACCCAAATGGGATTCGGGTTTTCGCGGGATGATGCGGGCACTTTCTTGCCAGAATACGTGGGGAAGAAAATTCTTGATGACGATCCGTTTCAAAGTTTGGACCAGGATGGCATCGGGGAGTTGGTCCGTATCGCGGTGGAGAAGGGCCGTGGCGTGCGTCCGCATTTAAAGATTGGGGTATGTGGGGAACACGGTGGTGATCCAAGATCCGTCAAGTTCTTCCACGGGGTGGGGCTCGACTACGTCAGTTGCTCCCCTTACCGCGTGCCCATCGCCATGCTGGCCGCCGCCCAAGCGACCATAGAACAGGCCGCGCAAAAACACCCAGGGAACTGAACAAGATGAAACTTCTACTAGCGGCTTTTGCACCAGAACTCGGGGATTTAAAGGAGGACCCTCCCCGCGGTTGGTGCGTGGACACGACTGGTGTAGGGGCCTCAACCGCCGCCGCCGCCACGGCCTTTCTGGTGGAACGAAAAAAACCAGAGCGCGTACTCTTCGTGGGCAGCTGTGGCGCCTACGACGAGCGGTTGCCCATCGGCACCGTTTTCGCACCGGATTGTGTGTTGGCGACCTCCGTGGAAGAAGAGCGCGGCGAATCCTACCGTCCCAGCATCGAGGCCGTGCGGTGGCTTTGCACTTGGGAGCTTCCCTTCCCCCACTATCCGGTGGTCACACCCCCGGCCATTACCCGCAGTGAAGATGGTGTCAGGCTGCTGGGGCGCATGGGTCCAGCTGAGCACTTGGAATTGAATGGCGTGTTCGCGGCTTGCAACGCAGCCGGTGTCCCCGTGGCGGCAGCACTCATCGTGGTGAATGAAGTGGGGCCCAATGCCCATGAGCAATGGATGAAAAACCATAAAATGCTTGGCCAGAGGCTCATTGGTGTGCTTCGGGCTTCAGGTGCATTCGAAATGGAATGAAAGATTGGGCGCCACTGCCGCATTCCAATTCCCATCCGCCCGTTACTGCTTCTATTTTTAAGCCCCGTTCCGCACCGGTTATGAACGTGGAAACCGATGCAAGCCGAAGGGTTTCCAGTGTCTCCTCATGAGGATGCCCGAAGCGGTTATGGCGACCGGCTGAGATGATCGCTACCTCTGGGGAAAGCGAATTAACCCATCTGGGCTCGCTGCTGCTCCGGCTCCCGTGGTGGCCCACTTTGAAAAGGCGGTGATAGGGATCAGCCCCTGGTTCCCCAAGAGCCATGAGGTCCCGCTCCTGGATTTGTAGCGCATCACCCATGAGCCAAAGCTCCCGATCTTGCCACCGCACGCGCACTACGGTGGACACCATGTTGGCATCCGGCAACTCGAAGGGTTTTGGCGGCCATCGTACGGAAATGTCCGCCTCTCCCAAAGTCCAGCCATCCCCACGCTGCAAGCTCCCTCGCGTGGGATCGAGGGCAGGCCGAAAGCTGGCCCATGGGTCTTGTGGGTCGGCCATCGCAGGCAGCGCCACGGATGCGAAAGGCCGCAACCTTGAGAGTGTCGCCCAGCCTCCGGCATGGTCACTGTGAGGATGCGTGATGATGAGGTGCAAAGGCTCCTTGACCCCCCGACGACTCAACACCCGGGCGATGCGCCGGGCCGCCCATGGGGTTGGGCCTACATCAATCAGGGTTGCATCACCCCCAGGTACCCTCAGGAGCAGCGCGTCCCCCTGGCCAATATCCATGGCTTCAAGGCTTAACGTTGTTGCTTTCCTTCCAATACCCCCAGTGATGAGCAGAACGGCTGACGCGACCAACAAAGCCATGGTCCAGGCTCTCGTTCGGCGCATCCTGGCTTGCAGTTGAGCCAGCCCCAGCCACCCCAGCATCAGGAGGATCCATGGCCATAGCTGTGCCGTGGCCATGGGGGTGACATGGGCAAAGAAGGGCACCAGGAAGCGCCCTGTCCAGGCCAACAGCAGGCCGATACCTTGCACAAGTCCTGGGAGCGGAAGTAGGGTGAGAAAAAGGCATATGGGCGTCAGCAGAGCCACCAGAGGGAGTACAAATACATTCGCCACAGCGCCCCACAATGGGATGCCACCATGGAAAAGCGCCAGCAACGGCAGCGTTGCCAGCCATGGTGTGGTGAAACGGGCCGCTGTGAGCGCGATCTTTCCCAGCAGCGGAGCCAGCAATCCCGCCAATGGTTCGGTGCCCCAGATCAGGGCCAGCAGGGCCCACCAGGCCAGCAGGAACCCAGGCTCGCAGCCAGCCGCGGGATGCCCCAGGAGCCAAAGCAGTAAGGCCAGATGGAGACCGAGTACTGGCGTCAGCTTCCAGCCGCTGGCGCCACCCACGGCCCAAGCAAGGCCCATGAAAAGTCCTCGCCATACAGGTGCGGAAAATCCCACCACCGCCGCGTAAGCAATGCCTGCGACGACTGCACCCACCGAGCCACCCCGGCCCAGCAACCGGCTCAACAATGCTTGAACGACTGCCATCACCAGGGTGACCTGGAGGCCAGAGACGATGAGAATGTGCAAGGTTCCGCTTTCCGCGAAGGCCGAAGTGGTCTCTTCATGCACCGGTGAGATGCCCAAGGCCAAGGCGCCCCAGAGATCTCGGGCCGTAGGATCTGTCAAGGGCAACGCCTCGAACCGGGCTTTCACGAATGACTGAAGACGTAGGAGGGGAGAGGGTGTCGGTGTTCCCAGGACTTCGAATTGCAGCGCCGATGCAAGCTGGATGCGGCGCGGACCGCGATCACTTCGGGCTCGCCACAACGGCCGTTCTATCAGGAATCTTGGGGCTGGTTCCACGGGTCGCAGCTCAGCACGAAATCGCACTGGAGTACCCGGCGGTGGTGGTGGAATTCGTTCCTGATCGCTCGGCCACGGGATGCTAAGGCGCCAGCTGTTGCCCTTCAATGCGCCTGGGGAAGAAATTTTCAACACGCTCAACAGTTGCTCGCCCTGTGCGCTCCAGGGCGCGTCTAGGCTGCCTTCAAGAACCTGGAGACCCGACGGCACGCTGACTTCCCAAAGCGCCCGCTGGCGTAGGTTTCCGAAAGTCCCCCACACCAGTACGAGGGTTAGTGGGATCACCGCCAGCCGCTTATGGCGAAGCAACAAGGCGGCGGAGACCACCATAATCCAACCAGAGATTATCCAGGCCTTTTCGAGGTGGCCCGTCCAGTCCTCCGGTACCACCCAAGGCAACGCGCAGGCAGCGGCTAACGCCCAGGCCAGAGGCCAAAGGTCCTTCCCGCTGGCTCGTTGCCAGAGCCTTTCCCTTGTGAGCATGAATTGATTGTCGATGGTCAATTGGCGATTGTCGATCGGGGCTTCAGGCTGATCTTTTCTAAAAGGGTGTCTTGACAGTCGCCAGGCCGCGGTGGAGCCTTTGCCCATGCCATCTAAGTCGCTCAACAGGAAATTTCATAGTCCCTTGATTTCGAGACCATGCACAAACCTGGCAAGATATTTGATTTTCGATTTTCACTTGAGGCCATTCGGTTGGGGGCCATCTTCCATAGGCAATCAGTAATGGACAATCGCAAATTGGGAATACCGGCATGGCCCTCCTTAGCCCAGGTCAGGGGGAAGCATCTTTATCGCGGATTACGGGTCTTGGCTTTGGGACTGGTTTCCGTGGGTCTTTTGGCCTGGACGCCTCGTTTTCATGAAGCTCAAACCAAACTGGCCATGCACATGATTCCCACGCCCATGGCGGCCCTTTTGGAATCCCAGCAAGCAGCCTTGATGGAAGGGGCCCGAGGCGTTGGCAATGATCAGCCGCCGTCCGCCGACAACGTTGAAGATCAGTACACCCGCATCCTTGCGTTGAGTGAAGCGCACAAGAACCCTGGAGAAATTGTGCGGGAGCTGGGGCGCTTGGCCCATTTGGTCCAGGAAATAACCGCACCCGGCAGCACCATGGGAGTGGACCCGCTCCGAGAGTCTTTTGAAGCTTTTGGAGAAGGGCGCCTGAAAACACTTGTCGTGACGCGGGAGCCTTTCTGGTCCCTGAAAGCAAACCTGGATCCGAGTCCCAAGCTACAGGAATGGGCCAAACTGAAATATTTTCGACACAGGCAGTTGCTGGAATATTTTGATATCAGAAGGGGGTGCCGACTGGGACAGTGGGATGATCTTTCCGTTCCATATGCGCTCTTACAGCTTTCTTTTTCCAATGGAATCCAGGCTTCCGCCAACATTTGGATCCTTATCTACCGTGCCACAGGGGATCTTTGGTCTTATCCTTCCAGTGGGGGTGGCAAGTGAATTATGCGACCGACTTGGAAGAACCCGGGGCGCTTGGGTTTTTCGCTCATCAAGACTATCTTTAGAACCTCACTCGGAGCCCCAACATGGCTACCTACACACGGCTTGGTTCCTTCCTTCTGGCTGACGAACTGACCGCTGACCCCATCGGCCACATTCAACGAGGCGTGTCCATCGTAGGCAGTGCCTTTGATCATCACTGGCTAGTGCGCACCTTCTCTGATGAACTGCTCCAGGCTGGTTTGGCTTCCAAGTTGGGTGAGGTGAGTAAACTACTCCCCCAACTCAGCGGCTCCAAATCCTTCGGCCAAGGCTATCGGATTGAGAGTGGGACGACCCCCCATGTAGCCTGCGATTACACGCCAGGGCGAACACTGGCGCAGATGATTGAGAAAGCCAAAGTCGAGCAGATTCCCCTGGGTGTGGACCACTCCCTTTCAATTTTGCAGGGCATCGCCCAGGGAATCATTCATTTGCACACTAAGGGGCTTAGCCATGGCCTGCTGACGCCACACAGCGTATGGGTGAGCTTTGAGGGTGCCACCGAAATTCTGGATGCCCCGTATTCCCAAGCCCTCCGTCAAGTGCTTCCCAAGTGCCCGGTAACCAAGGGCTCGCTGGAATCCTATCTCCGCGAAACCAGTGGCAATGCGCTGCAACAGGATTTCTTCTCCATGGGCGCGATGCTCTACGAGCTGCTCACTTTTGAAAAACTGCCGGTAATGGCTGAACCAGCTTTCGCGGCAAGCAAAGCGACCCTCAAAGCAGCGCAGGAAGATACGGCAGTTCCCCCAGAAATTCTCAACTTGATGAAACGATTGATGGGCGCTGGTGAACCCTTTGCGGATGTCCAGTCCTTCAGTACCGAGATGGACCATGTGCTTTACGATGGCGATTACAGCCCAACGACCTTCAACATGGCCTTTTTCATGCACACGTTGTTCCGTGAGGAAAATGACCGGGACGGCGCTTCCGTAAAAGCCGAGCAAGCCGACAACTTTGCAGCTTATTCCTCTGAAGCCGACAGCATCCACGCGTCCAGGCCTCGTTCCGAAGTCAGTGAAGCTGAAGCAGCCCAGACCACACGCGTTAGCAAGAAAGGCCTCTACGGTGGGCTAGCGGCGGTTGCAGCGGTGGTGGCGGTGCTGGGGTTTATTGCCTTCAGGCCAAAGGGTGACAGCGAAGAGGTCATCAAGATGCGGACCGAACTGGCTCAGCTTCAGGCTGCCCAGGCCGAGAAGGAGCAGCAGTTGGCCGGGGCAAGTCAGGCCAGCAAGGAGAAACTGGACATTTTGAAGAAACAGCAATTGGAAACAAAGTCCGCTGCGGACAAGGCCAAGCTAGAACAACAAATCGCCGCAGAAGAGCGGAATAAACAAGAGCTGGATCAGAAAAAAGCAGACCTTAAGAAACAACAGGAAGAAGCCAGAGCCAAGGCAATTCAGATCGCCCAAGCTGCGGTCGTACCTCCAGTCCAAAAACCCGTAGCGGTCAAGGTAGAGGCACCCAAACCAGAGCCCGCTCGGGTGGAGCCGCCCAAGCCAGCGCCAGCCCCCATGCCTGCGCCGGCGCCAGTGCAGGAACCACCAAGACCAACCCCCGCGGTGGTACAACCCCAAGCCACACCCACGATTGTCCAGGAAACCGCCGCGGCGGCCTTGAACAAGGCTCAGCCCACATTCCCGGTGCGTGCCAAACAGATGCGCTTTGAAGTAGACAAGCCTCATTCCGTGAAGGTAAAAGTATTCGTGGATGCCCAAGGCCGACCCCAGAAAGTCACGGTCATCAGTGGAGTTGATGGAGCCTGGGGCTTCAATGAAGCCGCCAATGACGCAGCGTCACGCTCCACCTATACTCCAGCCACGCGGGATGGAAAACCTGTAGCAGGCTACACCATAGTCGAGTATATGTTCGGGGCTTCAGGTCGCCATTGATGGATTGATAATTTGAAATGAAAGACAAAAAACGACTGATCAAACGGGCGTTTTTTTATTGGATCGAATGGGCCGCACGGTTCGCCAACTCATCCACTCGCTCATTTTCAATGTGTCCCGCATGACCCTTCACCCAGTTGGCTTCGACGCGATGGCGGTGCAGTTGAGTATCCAAAGCCTGCCAAAGCTCCACATTCAGCACCGGCTGCTTGTCGGTTCTGCGCCACCCGTTGCGCTTCCAGGAAGCCAACCAGGTCTTGATCCCCTTCACCACATATTGACTATCGCTGAACAACGCTACGTCACAGGGTTTCGTCAAGGCTTCCAGGCCACGAATGGCGGCCATTAATTCCATCCGGTTATTGGTGGTATCGGTTTCAGCACCACTGCCTTCCCGTTCGTTTTTCCCCATGCGCAGCAGGTAGCCCCACCCGCCGGGGCCTGGGTTGCGAAGGCATGCGCCATCGCAAAACAACTCAACTTTGGGCTTGAGGGTCACTCTAAACCAAGGAATGGGCTGATTTTAGGACATCCGCGACACTTTTCCTCAACAGTTCCACACCCAAGTCCAGGTCCTCGGTCTTGAGGTTCAGCGCAGGGCGGAAACGCAGGCCGTGGGTTCCACTGCTAAGGACCATCATGCCCAGGTCGTGGCATTTTGAAACGACTTGGTTCCGAAGCTCTGGGGTGACGATGTCCAGGGCGCAGAAGAGCCCCTTGCCGCGGGGGTTGGAAGTGAATTCAGGGAAGTCCGCCGCGATTTCCTGCAGGCCCTTCAGCAAGTGTTCGCCTTGTTTGGCGCAGTGGTCCAGCAGCTGCTCTTCCACCATGATCTCGATGATCCGGGTGCCGCGCACCATGTCCACCAGATTGCCACCCCAGGTGCTGTTGATGCGTGAAGGCACTTTGAAGACACTGTCCACTTCATCCAGACGCGGCCCCGCCGCAATTCCGCAGGCCTGGGTCTTTTTGCCAAAGGCGATGATGTCGGGCCGTACGTTGAAATGCTGATGGGCCCACCATTTTCCAGTGGCTCCAAAACCTGATTGGACCTCATCGAAGATCAACAGGAACTCATGTTCGTCGGCCAACCGCCGCAACTCCAGCAGGAATTCCCCGCGGAAATGATGGTCGCCGCCCTCACCTTGAATGGGTTCGATGATGAGGCACGCGATATCGTCTGGGTCTAGCGCCACAGCGGCTTCAATGGCCCTGATGGCCTCCTTCTCGGCAGCTACGACCTGGCCAAGGTTCTCTGGCGTCAAAGGGAAAGTGATTTTCGGATTCAGGATCCGGGGCCAGTCGAACTTGGGAAAGTACTGGTGCTTCCGCGGGTCGGCGGTATTGGTGAGCGACATTGTGTAGCCCGTTCGGCCGTGAAAAGCTTCTTGGAAGTGGATGACCTTCGAGCCTTTTTCTCCCTTTCCCTTCGCCAGGTTCTTGCGCACCTTCCAGTCGAATGCGGCCTTCAGCGCATTCTCCACGGCCAGCGCACCACCATCAATCCAGAACAGGTGAGGCAGATAGTCCGGCGCAGCATGGGTGGCGAAGGCCTCCACCCATTCGGCGTAATCGGTGGTGTAGATATCCGAATTGGCGGGTTTGTGCAGGGCGATGGCGCCGAGGTGGGCGCGAAATTCCAGCGTGTTCAGTTTCGGATGGTTGTGTCCCAAGGGGGCCGTGGCGAAGAAGGTATAAAAATCCAGATATTTTTTTCCATCACGAGCGTCCACGATCCAGGAGCCATGGGATTTTTCCAGGTCCATGACCAGATGGAATCCGTCTACCAGAATATGGCGCTGCAGGGCGCCGAAAACGTCATTGGGCTGAATGTTGAGGTGGGTCATCACGGGCCTTTCAAAACACTCCAGTGTAACGTGGAGGAGGAGATTTCTGAACCGTGATTCCTGCTGTGGCCGTGCTTGGCACTCCGTTGGATGCGCTCGCGATACGGGCGCTAGTATCCGACCCTGCAGCAGGGGCCATCGTCATTTTTGAAGGTACCGCACGCAATCATCACCAGGATCAGGCCGTGGAATCTCTGGCCTACGAGGCCTTCATTCCCATGGCGGAAGCAGAGCTTCAGCGTTTGCGGATGGAGGCCATGAATCGCTTCGCCCTCTGCCGCTGCGCCATCCATCACCGCATCGGCCCCGTACCCATTTTGGAAGCTGCGGTGATCATCGCTATTTCCAGCGCCCACCGAAAAGAAGCCTTTGAGGCCGCTGCCTGGCTGATGGATCGCATCAAGGAAAGCGTCCCCATTTGGAAACGGGAGCAGTACCAGAAGGGTGGGGCAATGTGGATTGAGGGGGGGGAGCGCCACCCCTGAGCAGCAGAAAAAATACTGGTTCCATCTGACCTTTACTCTTATTCTGGAACATTGCCCAAAGGAGCGCCCCATGGCCCACGAAGGACACGAGCACGGACCTGATTGCGATCATGAACACGACGATTCTTTTGAAATCGAAGTAGTGGAGCTTGAAGACGAAAACGGTGAAAAGGAAGAATTCGCCATCTTGGAAGAGGTGGATTTCGAAGGCCGCCATTTCTGCGTACTGGCGCCCCTGGAAGAGGTTCAGGCTCAAAGCGACGGCAAAGAAAGTGAAGATGGTTTGAGCCTTGAGATCTTCGAAGTTGTGGACGATATGTTCACTGCGCTGGAAGATGAAGACATGGCCGAGCGGCTGATGAAGCATCTTGATGAAGTGGCCGCTAAGCTCGAAGCTGAAGAAGAGAAGGACTGAACGCAGAATCAACTTTAGACCTCATGGGCGGGTCCCCCGACCAAGTGGCGGGGGGTGCGGGGGGGACGTAGTGAGCGAAGCGAGCAGACGGTCCCCTTCGGATTCCAATCGGGGGGCGTGCCATTGATGGATAAAGCACAGCCGGATGCTTTGCGATTTGAAGGCCGCATTCTGTTTTTGAGTGAGAACCCAGTTGCAGTTTCGCGCCAGTTAAAGGGCGATGATATTTCCCTTGAAGAAGCCCTGCCCTTGAGGGACCAGATCAGCACGGACGAAATCACGCCTGCGTGGATTTGTTACTACTACGACGAAAGGTTGGGAGCTTTTCCCTATCTCGGCTTGAAGTGCGGAGAGCAATTTCCTTTGAAGGAAGGCCTGGTGAAGGCCGGCGGGTTTGCCGTTTCCGTGGCAGGGCATCGTCGGGGCAAGGGTAGCAGTCGTGAAGCGAGCCCTTACGCGGAGTTGTGCGCGGGAATTCGTCTGGTCATCGCGGAAAGCTTCGAACGCATCTACCAGCAGAATTGTCAGAATTTGGGCCTGCTGACGTCCACAGATTTCGGACTGATCGAGCGCATCCGCAAGGGCGAAAGCATTCCTCTGAGCGAATTCACCCGTGGCCTGGATCCCGTTTCTACCGAAATCGTCCGCCGTGGTGGGTTGTTTGCCTTCAACGAAGCGCGGATGAAAGGTGAAGTCTTCGTTCCAGCGCCGTCCTCTGCTTGCCGGGCCATGACCCTGGCGGAAAAGATCATCGCCCGCCATGTCGTGTTGGAAGCAGCCAACAACCGGGTGGGTATTGAGTTTGTTCAACCTGGAGAGGGTCTTTTTGTCCAAGCGGACTGGCGCTTCTCCCATGAATACGTGACCCCCATGGCGGCCAGTTTCTTGAACTCCGCAGTGGGAGAAGCTGTCGCGTTGCGCAACCCAGAACGCATCCTGGCCTTTCGCGATCACCTGACTTTTCTTCCTCACTCCATGAGTGAGGAGCGCAAGAAATCAGGGCTTCTCTACGTGGCTCGAAGCCTGAAAACGGTTCAGGAATCATTCTGTTTAAAGCATGGCATCCGCCTGCATGGTGAACTGCCGGATGGCGATGGTTCCGAGGGCATCTGCCATTCCATCATGGCCGAACGTTACGCGGAGCCTGGCCAAGTGGTGGTGGGAACGGACTCCCACACGCCTCATGCAGGAGCATTGGGATGCCTGGCATTTGGCGTGGGTACTACGGATATCGCCAGCGCTTGGATCACTGGCGACGTGCGCGTCACGGTGCCGCCCACGTTGCGAGTCCTGTTGAATGGTCAGCTGAAAGCCGGTGTCGCGGCCAAGGATCTGGTGCTTCATCTGCTTGCGCTGCCCTTCATTCGCGAAGGGAAAGCCATTGGCCACGTGGTGGAATATCAGGGCGAAGCCATTCGCCATATGAACACTGATGAACGTGCCACGCTCACGAATATGGCTGCGGAGATTGGTGGATTCACGGGACTCGTGGCGCCTGATGAAGAAACCATGAGCTTCATCCGGGAACGTAGGGGTTTGGAGTTGTTGCTCGAAGACTGGATGCACGGCGATGAAGGTGCTGATTACGCCCACACCATCGAGGTGGATTGCACCGAGCTGGGGACCATGCTCGCGAGGCCAGGTGATCCTGGTAACGGGATCGCGCTCGCGGATGTGAGGGGAGATGTCGCCATCGACATCGCGTACCTGGGAAGTTGTACCGGAGGCAAGCGCGAAGATATCCGAGCCGCCTTCGAAGTGGTCGATGCCGCCCGCAAGGCTGGCCTTCGCGTGCCAGCTGCGGTCCAATTCTTTGTGCAATGCGGCAGCGAAGATGTCCGTCGCTACGCAGTGAGCCAAGGCTGGATCGAAGCCTTCGAAGCTGTGGGCGCCAGCGTACTGGGCAGTTCCTGCGGTGCCTGCATCAATGCAGGACCTGGCGTCAGCTCATCGAAGGACCAGGTCACCATCAGCGCCATCAACCGCAACTTCCCCGGCCGCAGCGGCCCCGGCCAAGTGTGGCTGGCGAGCCCCGCCACCGTGGCCGCCAGCGCCCTGGCAGGAAAATTGTGTGGGGCGGAAGCATGGCTGCAAGTCCCATCGGTAAAGCCATGACACCAACTCCCACCACACTGCAAGCCCTTATGTCCGCCCTTCGGAAACCAGGCTCGGGTTGTCCGTGGGATCTCAAACAAGATCATCAGACCTTGGCAAAGTACCTTCGGGAAGAGGCCGCCGAGGTGCTGGATGCCCTGGCTGCCCACGTTCAAGATGACGAACCCAGCGAGGCGCACTTGCGGGAAGAACTCGGCGATCTCTGGCTGCAAGTGGTTTTTCACGCTCAGATGGCCGCGGACCGCGGGGCCTGGGATCTGCACGATGTTGAAGCAGACATCGTTGCCAAGCTGGTTAGGCGGCATCCCCATGTTTTCGGTAGCGAGACCGTGGGGGGGGCTGAGCAAGTGCTGGTGAATTGGGAAGCGATCAAACAAGAAGAGCGCGCAGCCAACGGGCTGGCACCTGAAAGACGGCTGCTGGAGGGCATCCCCGCGAGCCTCTCGCCCATGGAAGAAGCCATAGAAATTGGCCAACTCTGCGCGAAAGTGGGCTTCGAATGGCCGGACATTGAAGGTGTTCTGGACAAGGTTGTGGAAGAAATCGCCGAGCTTCAGGCCGAGAGTTCCGAACTGCGCGTGGAAGAGGAATTTGGCGACGTGATCTTTTCGCTGATGCAATGGGCCCGCAAGAAAGGTGTGGATCCCGATCGTGCCCTGCGCCGCCAGATGCAGCGGTTCAAAGGCCGCTTTGAAAAAGTCGAAGACGACGCCAAAGCCAGCGGTGGCTGGGATCAGCGCACCCTCGAGCAGATGGAAGCCGCCTGGCAAGCAGCGAAGAAGTCCACCGATTCCGGTGAGAAATGAAGCCGGTCATAGAGGGTCATAGAGGAAATTCAAACGGGCAAATTTTGCAACAACCGCGCTAGGGCAGGTAGATCTCGGTGACCACATCGCCACCCACGCCATGGGCCACCATGACGGTTCCATTGCTCAGCAGGGTGGCCGTGTGTGAGTACCGCGACGTTCCCATGCTCCCCGTGAGGATCCAGCTTCCCATCACGGGATTGTAGATCTCTGCGCTTGCGAGGTACCCAGCAGTTCCAAGGCCTCCGGCCACCAGCACTTTCCCGTTCGGAAGCAGCGTAGCCGTGTGGGAGTGACGCGCCGTTCCGAGGCTGCCTATGGGGGCCCAGTTTCCAGTAGCGGGGTCATAGACCTCTGTGCTTGCGAGTTCTTGAGAAATTCCAAAGCCTCCCGCCACCAGGACTTTTCCATTCGAAAGCAGGGTGGCCGTGTGTTCGTACCGAGGCGTTCCCAGCAAGCCCGTGGCATTCCAGCTTCCCGTCACGGGATCGTAGATCTCCGTGCTTGCCAGTGCTGTGCCAGAAGCTCCGTAGCCTCCTGCCACCAGGATCTGCCCGTTCGGAAGCAGGGTAGCCGTGTGCAGGTAACGCGCCGTTCCGAGGCTGCCCGTGGGGGTCCAGGTTCCCGTCACCGGGTTGTAAAGCTCTGCTCCTGCGAGCTCTCCTGAAACCCCCAAGCCTCCGACCACCAGTACCTTCCCGTTGGGGAGCGGTAAGGCCGTGTGGAACCTGCGCGCTGTTCCCAGACTCCCCGTGAGGGTCCAGATCCCCGTGGCTGGATCGAAGATCTCCGCGCTTGAAAGGAATGTGGGAAACCGAAAACCTCCCGCCGCGAGCACCTTCCCATTGGAAAGCAGGGTGGCGGTGTGGTGCTGTCGGGCCGTTTTCAAGCCGCCCGTGAAGATCCAGGTTCCCAACGCAGGGTCGTAGCTCTCGGCGCTCGAGAGGGCTCCAGAAAACCCGTTGTAGCCTCCCGCCACAAGGGCCTTCCCGCTTGGAAGCAGGGTGGCCGTGTGGTACTGCCGCGCCATTCCCAGGCTGTCCTTGGGGGTCCAGGAGCCCGTTGCTGGGTCGTAAATCTCCTCACCTGCGAGGATCCCATAAAATCCATTGAAGCCAGCAGCCGCCAACACCTTCCCATTCGCAAGCAGGGTGGCTGTGTGGTATTGCCGGGCGGTTCCTAGGGTACCGGTGAAGAGCCAGGTTCCCATGGCCGGGTCGTAAAGCTCCGCGCTCGCGAGTTGTCCAGAAGACCCAATACCTCCTGCAACCATGACCTTTCCGGTCGGAAGCAGGTTGGCCGAGTGGGTGTCACGCGCAGTTCCCAGGCTGCCAGTGAAGGTCCAGGTTTCCGTCTCTGGATCAAAGAGTTCGGCACTGGCGAGGATTACCCCAGCGGCTCCGGTACCCCCCGCCACCAGCACCTTTCCATTCGGCAGCAAGGTGGCCGTATGGTAGAGACGCGCAGTTCCCAGACTGTATATGATGGTCCAGGTCCCCGTTGAGGGGTCGAAGATCTCTGCGCTTCCGATAACTACCCCCAATGTTCCGATGCCACCTGCCACGAGCACCTTCCCGTTCGCAAGCAGGGTGGCCGAATGGGAGACGCGCGCCGTTCTCAGGCTGCCCGTGGGGGTCCAGGTTCCCGTCGCGGGGTCGTAGATTTCCGAGCTTGCCAGGCCTTCGGAAATCCGAAGGCCTCCCACCACCAGTACTTTCCCGTTTGGCAGCAGGGTGGCTGTATGTAGGCTGCGCGCCGTTCCCAGGCTGCCAGTGAGGGTCCAGGTTCCCATCGCGGGGTCGTAGAGCTCAGCGCTTGCGAAAGTTCCAGAAAATCCGTCGTTGCCTCCTGCCACCAGCACCTTGCCGTTTGGAAGCAGGGTGGACGTGCAGTGGTAACGCGCCGTTCCCAAACCGCCTGTTACCGTCCAGTTTCCCGTCGCAGGGTCGTACAGCTCTGCGCTGCCGAGGGTTCCAAAGGACCCCATGCCCCCTGCCACCAACACACGTCCGCTCGGAAGGAGGGTGGCGGAAGCGGATGATCTGACCACGGAGGCCCCCCCATTATTGACCAGCCAGGTCCCTGTCTGGATCATGACGGTCCGGGAAGCGGTGATATTGTCCCCAGCCAGGTTTTGAACATTCGCCTGGATCTGGAATGTGCCTGGCGAATTGCCTGCGGTGAACCCGATGACTCCTGTGCCTTGGCCAGATGCGAGCGTGGCTGTGCTGGTACCGGGCAGCACGGACCATAGGTAGGTCATGCCCGTCTGAACAGGAACACTGGCTTTCATCCATCCGTCCCCGGGGTGGACCGACGTGGGAAGGGCCAATTCTGCAAGGGGCGAAGGCACCACCGTGGCCCTGGCAAAGGCAGCTGCGCCTCCACCTGAATTAGTCACACTGACCGAGGCCGTCAGGGTCCCAATGGCTCCAGCCACATAGGTGATGGCAGGCGTTCCCTGGCCTGAAGAAAGGGTCCCGCCTGTGAAGGTCCAAGCATAGGACATGCCGGTCCCCTGGTCCTGGGTGCTCGCCATCAACCCCGTTTTTCCGGTGGTGACGTAGGTAGCCAGGGTCACCACCGGCGTGACGGGTGGCAGATCGTTCACGGTGATCCCGAGGATGGCCGTAGTGCTGCCACCGGAGTTCGTGGCCGTGACCGAGTAGTTGACTCTGGGACCCCAGGCCGTAGGGATTCCGCTGATGGAGCCGGTTTCGACATTCAAAAGGAGACCCGCGGGCAGGGCTGGAGAGACGGAATAGGACACCACCGCTCCTCCGCTGTTTGAGGGCGTGTTGGCGGTGATGGCGGTGTTCTTCGTATAGGTGGCCGGGTTGGTGCTGTAGGTCAGTGCGCTCGGTGGCACGTCGATGACCGTGATGATCACGGGAGCATAGGTGCTGCCGCCCGTATTGGTGGCGGTCACGGTGTAACTGGCTGTTGCCGTGATGGTCGTGGGAATTCCTGAAATAACTCCATTGCTGGTGTTCAGGCTGAGACCCGGGGGTAGTGCGGGGGACGCGGTATAGGACATCACCGTGCCGCCGCCGCTGGAGGGCGTGTTGGCGGTGATGGCGGTGTTCTTCGTGTAGGTCGCCGGATTGGCGCTGTAGGTCAATGCGCTAGGCGCTGCGTCATTGACCGTGATACTCACGAGAGCCTGGGTGCTGCCACCCGTATTGGTGGCGGTCGCGGTGTAGCTGGCCATTGCCGTGATGAGGGTGGGTGTACCAGAAATCAGGCCGGTGCCGGTGTTCAGGTTAAGGCCCGCAGGCAGGGCCGGGGACACCGAGTAGGACACCACCGCTCCTCCACTGTTGGAAGGAGTGTTGGCAGTGATGGCGGTATTCTTCGTGTAGATTGCCGGATTGATGCTGTAGGTCAGCGCGTTCGGTGGTATGTCATTGACCGTGATGCCCAGGCTGGCAGAGGTGCTGCCACCCGTATTGGTGGCGGTCACGAGGTAAGTGGCCGTGGCTGTGACGGTCGTGGGAATTCCCGAAATAAAACCGGTGCTGGTGTTCAGGCTTAGGCCCGCAGGCAGGGCCGCAGCCACGGTATACGACGCCACGGCTCCGCCACTGTTGGAAGGTGCGTTGGCAGTGATGGCAGTGTTCTTTGTGTAGGTCGCCGGGTTGGTGCTGTAAATCAGCGCGCTGGGTGCTACGTCATTGACTGTGATGCTCACATTGGCCGAGGCGCTTCCACCGGAGTTGGTGGCGGTCACAATATAGTTGGCTGTTGCCACGAGGGTGGTGGGTACGCCGGAAATGGCACCGATGCTGGTGTTCAGGCTCAGGCCCGTGGGCAAGGCCGGGGACACCGAGTAGGACACCACCGCCCCACCGCTGCTGGAGGGCGTGTTTGCAGTGATCGTTGTTCCCTTGGTATAGGTGGCGGGATTGGAACTGTAGGTCAGGTTGCTCGGCGCCACGACAGCGGGATTAGAGGTACCCCCTCCACACCCGACCAAGAGTCCTAATCCGGATTCCAATGCAAGCACCATCGTGGTAAGCAACACATTCCGGAGACCTGATTTTGATACCCATGACTTGGGGAAACACATAGGACTCCTAGGGAGAAGTAACTTGGGTATGCGCTCGCACGGTCACCCTTAGAAGAATGTCGAAAAAGTGGAGCTAAAAAGCAACGAAACACCAACTTATCCAGTGTGGCATTGGCAAAGTTCTGAATGAACGATTGTGTCCAAAGTCATAACTGAGGTTTAGTACCTCGTGGAAGCGATGGCCCCTGCTTCGAATTTCCACATTATTCAGTGTTTCTTATGTCGAGCAATCGGCAACAGTGTTGTCTTGGTTAAACAGGGACACAATGGAATACCATGCAGTTTTTATCTCAGGAATCAACCTGATCTGTGGCAATCGTTTTGAATCATCAGGAACGCTGTGGCCCTGCCTTTCTTTATCGTCACGCTCACGCACCCGACCTGGGATGCGGCGGTGGCGTGTGCGCGCGCGCTGCCGGACGCTGCGATGCCGGAAGTACGGCTGGATCTTTTTCCTGAGCAGGAGGCTGCCCAGCTGGTTCGAGATTTGGGCGGCCGTTGCCTGGTGAGTTGTCGCCGCGTAACGGAATATGGGCGCTTTGCAGGTGATGAAGCAG
>JANYBM010000144.1 GCA_025361125.1 Holophagaceae bacterium
GAGAGGACGATGAATCGCGCGGCGAACTTCATGGGCCACCGTCTTCGAGGAGGAGGATGGGAGGTAAGCGGAACAGGGCTGCTGGGTTCTTTGGGCACACGAGCGAGCAGCGACAAGGTCTGAGGTGAGCCGAGGGCCATGGATCATCGGATGGAGATGGTCCCCTTTTGAACGGCAACCACGGTTTCCTTTTTGCTGTAGGTTACCGAATAGGTCGCAGTCGCGCCTGCCTTGTCAATGGAGAGGTCGAAGGCAAGGGAGTAGGTGGCGTGATCACCCATGCGCACCTGGGCGGCCTCACCCTTCTTGACGATCACATTGGGAGCGGCGATCAGCTTGCCATCCGCTAGATCGATGATCTCGGCCTTGCAAAGACAATCATCGGGTCTGTTGGAAACCGGTGAAATGAAAACCGAAACCGACAGCCCAGTTGGTTCAGAGGCGCACAGGGGATTTGCGAATGCAGAAAGCCCCAGGAGAAAGGTCAGCGCAAGGAGGTGACGAATGGACCGCATGATTGACTCCTGGAGAGAACCACTGGGTACTGGCTGTGAAAAAGGGGCCTGACCATGGGTTAGACAAACTCGCCGCCCCTACCGCCCGAAGGTGATGGCGTAAGTCAGGGGCTTGCTCAGCTGGGGGCTCTTGATGGTGGCGCTCATCGTGAGGGTCTTGCCGTCGGGGCTGAGTTTGAAGACGTTGGTGCGTTCGCCTTCGTCGTTCTTGAAGGTCTGGACCATCTGATCCTTCGTCACCTGGGCGGCCACCATGAACTTGTCGCCGTCCTCACGGGTCCAGGGGCCCGTCTTGCCGCCGGCGGGCATGGGGATGGAATCGCGCTCGTCGAATTTCACGAGGACTCCCGTCTCCGAGATGGCGATGACGGCCTTCTTGTAGACGGGGTTCAGCCGGGTGAGCTTCTTGCGGGCGATGGGGCGCTTGATGAAGTTCATGTCCGCCACGACGTTTTCGATGGCGGCGGCCACGTCATCGGCCTTGGTGGTGGTCCAGCTGCCGGACAGGGAGGGCTCCTGCGCCGCCAGGGACAGGATCGAGAGTACAGGGACGAGGAACAGCCGGGCTGCGCGCATGTCGACTCCGTGGGAAGGGTGGTCCCAACCATAGCAGCAGTGACAAGGAACTCCACCAATGGCACTAAGGTCGCGTACGAGGGCACCAAGAAAAGAAATGAACCGCAGAGAACGCAGAGGGCGCAGAGAAAAACAAAACCTCTTTAACCACCGATGCACACCGAGGAACACCGATGAAAAGCCGATAAAGACTGCAAGGTGCTGGTGCAGGGTGAGATCGTCCCAGGCAGGCAAGGAATCACTTCCGGCTACGCCGGAAGCCGCCTTCGGCGAGCCCGTATTCGTGTCGAAGGACCCTGGTTCCTGTATTGCAGTTTCATTTTTTTATCGGTGTTCATCGGTGGTTATCGGTGGTTAGGTAGTCGGTCCTGATAAAATCACAACCTAAGTATTTACAATTATTTGATGAAACAAATCCGCTATTCGAAACACCAGATTGGTAGGGACGCCCCCTCGAAATCCGGTGTACAGATGAGGCCAAAAGAGAAGCAGCAGACCCATGAGCAGCCCTTGATTGGGGCAAGCCGGTTGGACTTGATGCTGAACATGGAGCACGAACTGGTTCGACTGTCGGAGGCCATCAACTGGGCCGGGCTGGCGGAGTCGTTCGGCCCGCTGTATTCGGAGAAGAAAGGGCGCCCAGGCATCCCGATCCGAACGATGGCCGGGCTTGTAATGCTTCAGCACACCTTTGGGCTGTCGGATGAGCAGGCGGTGGGGGAATGGCCCGAGCGCCCGTACTGGCAGTTCTTCTGTGGCGAGGAGTTCTTCCAGCACGAGCTGCCGGTGGACGATTCTCAGCTTTCGCGCTGGCGGAAGCGCATCGGGGAAGCCGGTGTGGAGCGGCTTCTGAAGCTGACCATCGAGGCTGGGCTGCAGACCAAGGCCGTCACACCGAAACAGATGCAGGTGGTCGTGGTGGACACGACGGTCCAACCCAAGGCGGTGGAATTTCCGACGGATGCGAGGCTGTTCCGGAAGGTGCTGCACCACCTGCTGCGCGTGGCCGATGCCACGGAGACGAAGCTCCGGCAGAGCCATCGGGACCTGGCGAAGTCGGCGTTCCTGATGCACGGGCGCTACATGAAGGCCAAGCATTACAAGCGGGCGGCGAAGGAGCGGAAGAAGCTGAAAGTCTACGCCGGGCGGGTGCAGCGGGATCTGGAACGGAAGATGAGCGACGAGGCGTGGGAGCAGCACAAGGGCACGCTGATCCTCGCGGAGCTGGTGCTGACGCAGGAGAAGAAGACCAAGGGCAAGGTCTACTCGATGCACGCGCCGGAAGTGGAGTGCATCGCGAAGGGGAAGGCGCACAAGCCCTACGAATTTGGCGTGAAGACCAGCCTGGCGACGACGGCGTGGGGCGGGTTCGCGGTGGGTGCGAAGTCTCTGCCAGGCAACCCGTACGACGGCCACACGTTGGAGGAACAACTGGAACAGGTCGCGAAACTCACGGGCGTGATGCCGAAGCGGTGTCACGTCGATCGGGGCTACAAGGGCCACGGCGTGGATCCAGAGAGCTGCCGCGTGATCATCGCCGGGAGCCGGAAGGGCATCAGCAAGGCCATGAAGAAGGAGATGAAACGCAGATCAGGTATCGAACCCGAGATCGGCCATCAGAAAGCAGACGGGAAGCTGGGGCGGAACTGGCTGAAGGGCGTGCTCGGAGATGCCCAGAATGCCGTCCTCTGCGCCGTGGGCCACAACCTGAGGAAGATCCTCGCCCACCTCAGGCGTCTTTTTGTGCAAATTTGGACCTGGTGGGTACTCGCCCTGACTCCCCTACGGCGGTCCTGGGCCCCAGGAGAATGCGCTGCGTGATGTAGGTGCCGGTGCAGGCTCCTAGGCGGGGCGTGGCGCCGATGGCCTGAGTGGCTTTTTCAGGGCGGACTACCTAAGTCGTTTCTCTTTACGCTTGGTTTATAGGGGTGGATGCCTAATTTACATTATGTAAATATGAATTTATAACATATAGCTATCATCCAATCTGGCTCACATCCAATCTGGATAGGCTTCAGGCGGTTATCACTACCAAGTCGTGCCCTTATCTATTTTGACAACGATATTGACCACACATCATCACCATGTGATTTTCGATTGGGATGGCACACACTCCAAGTGACAGATGGAATATCCACAAGTGACAGAAATCACCTTTGAAAAATGCAATATTGTGTGAAAGATAGGCGGTTTTCTATCAAGAAA
>JANYBM010000146.1 GCA_025361125.1 Holophagaceae bacterium
AGAAGGCACCCGTTTTCCGATGCCATATGACTCGATGGAAACTCCGCCATGCATTGATTTCGAGAGGCGAGGGCCCCGCGAGAACCTTGGCCTCCGCCGGGTTCGGGCCCGAATACAGTGCCTCCTGGATCAGCGCTCCAATGCCCGCACGCATGGCCAGCTTTTTAGGAAGGTTGAAGCCTTGGAGATTCGTGATCTGTACACCGGTTTGAACCGCGATCGCTATGGCGCTTAAGCCTTGCACCAGTGGCGATTGTTGGAAGGGATCAGCCATCCCTACGAAGTAAGTAACTCCGCCCTGTTCATGGAGGTGGTGAACATAGCTCGCGAATCGTTTTTCAGAGCCGAAGTCGAGCATGTTGGCTCCGCCGCCATATCCCACGAACTTGAATTGGGGGACTACAGGAATGGTCCGTACCACCGCTCCCTGGCTCGCTCCCATTTCATCGGCTGAGGTCGAACGGGCCCGCGAGGAACGGCCATTGATCATCTCGCTCCCATGGCTTCCTGCCATTTTCTAAACCAGAAATCCGACCTTCCTTGATCCTTTGGAAGGCCCAGTTCTCCGTGCTGATAGGCATTCACCAATCGCATCATGGCAGTCTTATTTCCGACTTGAGCTGCCTTGGTATGCCACTCCACCGCCTTGCCTTGGTCCTTGGGAAGTTTGAGTTCGCCAAACTCGTACACATGCGCCAAGCGCATCATGGCGGGCTGGTTCCCAGCCTGGGCGGCTCGGGTGTACCACTCGAAGGCCTGGCTGCTCCCGTCAAATGTGGAGGCATTCTCATACTTTTCTCCGAGCCTCTCCATCGCCGCTGCATTGCCCCCCAGGGCCGAACGCCGCTCGGGCTCCCAGGTCTTTTCTTTTTCTGCTCTGGCTATTTGGTCATACCAGAATTGTGCTTCCTTCTCATTCTTTTCTAGTCCTAATTCGCCAAAACGATAGGCGTTGGCCAACTCCAGCATGGATTTCGTTTCGCCCGCTTCAGCGCCCTTGTTATACCAGTAAACAGCGTTCTTCATGCCCTCTTTGGTCAAGCCAGCTGCGTTGAGGGAGCCCATATCACGCATTGCTTGGACATCCCCCGCATTTGCCGCCTTCTCAATCCACCTATATCCCTCATCCCCATCCGAATAGAAATTCCGTGGGCGTTGTCTAATCAAATAGTCTCCATAATCACACATCGCTCTGGGGTCTCCCCGTTCAGCGGCAATGCGCATCCGGGCTTCCTTGGTACAATCGGTCGAAATGAGAGCAACGATGATGATTGCAGCGGAGAGTAATGGCCTAAATTGCATGCGAATCCTCGCCTCAGTCATGAAGACAATCCGGTGCACCGACGCCCTCCAAAGGACTTAGAGATTTGGTGAGCATCAGCCGAAATGCCTTTGTTGCAACGGGCAATTCATTCACGGGGGCAGTGTCCTCGGTGCCAGCACTGCAGGCGTAGGCATTGTAGAAATTATGATGTTCGGGATTCAGGGTCTGACTAGATGCGCCAGGTTTCCGATGCCAAATGACCCGGTGGAAACTCCGCCATGCGTTTATTTCGGTAGCAGTGGGGCCCGTGAGGACCCTAGCCTCTGCTGGATTCGGGCCTGAGAATAACACTTCCTGGACCAGCGCACCAAAACCAGCGCGCATCGCCAGCGTTTTTGGAAGGTTGAATGTAAAGAGATCGCCAACCTGCACACCCGTTTGAACGGCGATGGCTATGGCGCTCAGACCTTGGACCAGGGGCGACTGCTGGAAGGGATCCGCCATCCCCACGAAGTAGGTGACTCCGTCCTGTTCATTGAGGTGGTGTACGTAGCTCGCAAATCGTTTTTCAGAGCCGAAATCAAGCATGTTGGCTCCGCCCCCATATCCCACGAACTTGAATTGAGGGGCCACATGGATATCAAAAGACACCGTACCCTGCCCAGCATCCATTTCATCTGCTGAAAACGAACGGCTACGTGAGATGGCCCCTACGCGGCTGCTGGCCGCGACGGCGAGAATGGCACCTTGACTATGGGCATGCAGTGTAAGTTGAACCTTTTCCAAATTGGCCCTCAGGCGATCAAGTTCCCCCTCTGCGTCTCGTGGATATTGTTTCGAGTTTAATTCCGCAAGGGCCAGTTCCACACGTGCAGACCAAATTTGTTCCGGAGTTTTTCCTAAAGTATTCACACCGTATTGTAATTCGAAGGTGGGTGCGGTCTGAGGAACGATCCATGCGCGATATACAGGATTCCGATATCGATCCGCCATAGAATCCCACTCGGCATTCTTTAGAAAATAATCAGGGACGAGATCCCTAAGTTTGGCTGAATCACCTGAAAATTCCCAGAAATGAGTGCCATAGTTCTGGTTCACAAACTCCGGCCTCATTCGTGCGCGATAGAAGGCTTCTTCATAGCCGGCCCCCCACAATACCTCGGTGGCAGCGCGGAGCAGCCCAATGAGTTTGATGGTGTCGAAATTCGTGGTGGGCAATGTAGGAAGGGCCGCCTCGGCCTTTCCCCGCAGACAATCCGAACCATCAAACCAATCCCGATCCGCAGGGTGCAAATAGCCCCCGGAATAATGTTTGGAGGACCAGTTCCAAAGCCCTATGACTGGTGTGTGTTTCGGCGATTCTAGGGGTAGCGGAGTACTGCCGAATGTCAGTTCATCCAAGTGTTGCTGGAGCTTGTCGGTGGAATCTTCAAGTTCCTGAGAAAGATTTTGAACGCCGTTCACGTAGATATCAATGCGATCTGATTCCATGTGCGAGAGAGCAGCGTGCGTGGGATCAACAGTGATGCCTCTGAGGTGATTGAGGATTCCATTCACCATTTCCTGGTTATAACCCAGGTCCGTTTCGTAGAAACGCGGATCACCCTCATGGCCTGTGCTTGGTTGGAGCCGCTTGGTCCAGATGTAAATATTTCGGTTGCCCCCGGGCCTGCGTTCAAAATTGGGCTGGCCCGTATCCTGGACTCTGGTCCAAGATTTTTGAAGGCCCAGTTGCAGGATGCCCAGACCCCGATTAAAAAAGGTTGACCCATCCGGCTTGATGCGCTGCGCCTGGCAGGCATCCCAGATCTGGGACATGAAACCATGAACCTTTTCCTGATAGGCCCTATCGCTTTCTTGCCACCAGCCGAGCTTATTCAGTTCATTCATCGCGCTGTCGATTCGATTCCGGATGGGCGCTTGATCATCGCCCGTGTACTGTCCCCCTGGCCCGACCACAAGGTCGCGTGTGAGTATCGTGTTGATGGGATACCTCCCGTTGACACTCGTGCCTTGTGTCATCAATTGTGGATAGGCCACGAGGTACTGGACCAGCGTGTTGCTTGGATTCAAGATGCCGTTACTGCGCGTTCCTTGATAGAGGACGGGTGCGATCCGGGTGTCCACCGGCTGGCCCTCTAAGTCCTTGTCAGAAGCCAAATGGGTGGCGTCCATACCCCACAAATCGGGGCGTGAATCCAAAACCCTCACGTCGCTCGCTTCTCCCGTTTTAAATTCTTGAATCGCATTGACCACCTGGGCCGTCCGGTATCCAAAGGCACCGAAGGCATCCGCTGATCGATCAAATCGAATGTTGCCCTGGTCGTCCCGGGAAGGCTGGGCGAAAGAGTTTCGCATCGCCACCCAATAGGGGGCCATTCGATGGGAGGTTTGGGTGCCAGGCAACCCTGTGAAAATCTGCCGTCGCAATGGCACCAGGGCATCGTTCAGCATCCACTGCATCATGTCTAGGCCCCATTTGGCGAAGGAGTCAGGCTCCAAGTACCTGAGATCCCGTTTCCAGACTTGGCCTTCGTAGGGAGTGCCTGCCGGAACATATTTCATGGGGGTCAGGGAGAGCAACTCCTGGAGTTCGGTGGACACCGGAATGGACCGGTCCGTGCTGTTGGCCAAGGCCTTGATCCATTGCTCTGTCAGCGGATTAGTCTGTGTCGCTTGGGGGTCGGAGAAGGAGACCCTGGGATCGTGGTACCACACGCCTCCTCGAAGAACGTCAAAAAGCGTGGTGTTGGCGTTGTATCGGACGCCGAATTCGTAAGTGCGTGACGGGCAGGCCGTCAGCGGGGGATTGGCGAACTGATCGGCGGGTTTCTTGTAGACATTGAGCACGACTTTCATGCGGAAACGATCCGTGCGATCCGTTCTGAGATCGTGGAATTGCGAAGGTGTGAAGGCCCCCTCACGAAGGAAAACGCGGAACGGTGCATAGGCGAATTTGGGATTTTGGGGCGTGATCGGATTGCCTTCCCTGTCGAGCCGTCCTTCGTCGGCAAGCTCCAACTTGGCCCGCTGCCCATCTCCGTAAATCCGGGATCTCTGAACGCCTAAATCCCGATATACGCTTTCTCCCTGGTCGTTTTGGCTGATATGAATTCCGTTCACCCCAATGGCGTTGGTAATTTCAACTCCGTTGTCGTAGAACTTGGCCTCCGGCACCATGAGCCATTCACTGTCTGAGGAAGTCATTTCACTGTAGGTTCTCGGGTCCAGGTAATCTGCGATGCCCGTCACCAGGAGATCTCCGAGATCCGGGTAGTAATAGCGCAGGAAAGGGAATCCGTTAATCTTCCCCTGAAGGTTAATCATGCGGTAGATAAATTGAGTGGGTAGAGAACCGGCCGCAGCAACATGCGGCCCGCCTTCCGCCTTCCCTGCCGCCAGGCTCTGATCCCCACTGCCATATGTGTAGTCCGCGCCTTGGGTAAAGCGATTGGCATCCACTAGCATCGGCGCCCCGAGCATCGGCAGGATCGAGATCCCGTCGATATTCACGACCTCCAGCGTGGCCGCATCCTGCGCGTTGAACATTGCGAGCATGCCGCCGTAGAGGGCGCTGGCGCCCTGCCCGTTGGCGATCATGGCGATGCGTGTGATGGGCATGGGCACGAGGGCTTCGGGCGGGCCGGTGGGCGTGAGCACTTTAAGGTCGAATATTTCTTCGTTAAAGGCGCCGCCAGTTTGGGTTCTCACGGCGCAGAGCATTCGCTCGGGATCTATTTGGATGAACTTGGGGACGCCGTTGATGGGGCCCTTGGCAAGGGTGGCCACGGTGTGTGTGCCGTCGGCGCCTTGGACTTTCAGTACCCATAGATTCTGCGGCGTGGCGGCAAGGAGCAATAGTCCATCCTCGCTGCCGTTGCTTCCCTGCCATTGGCCACGCGCCATCTCCACGATCACGGGTGTCTCACCGCCAAGTGCCGCGGTGATGTCCTTCATGCGGCCATCGAGGCCATTGGGTCCGCCGGGCATATACGTTACCTTGGCTTCGGCGCTGCCCTGGCGGCTATCGATCAGGTAGAGCTTCGCTCCGGCGTAGCCCATCACGGAGGCCATCACGGCCTTGCTGTCATCGCCCGCGGCCATGGCCGCGCTGGTCACGCTGGGACCCGCGGCGGCTTCAAAACGCAGGGCGTTATCCCCCGATAGCGCGCTAGGCGGAGGGAAGTAGCCCTTGGC
>JANYBM010000153.1 GCA_025361125.1 Holophagaceae bacterium
TTCCCGAAAAGCTTCAAGGCCTTCTACATGGCTTTTGATCCATTGGCGCCGGATCTTGCTCTGGGCGCGGATTTGCTGGCCCCTGAAGGCTACGGTGAAGTCATCGGCGGCGGTGAGCGTGCTTCGGACATTGACTACCTGCTGGCGCAGATTGAGCACCACGGCCTGAATCTTGCGGACTATGAGTGGTATCTGGACGTGCGTCGTTTCGGAGGCGTGCAGCATGCTGGCTTTGGCATGGGCCTGGAGCGCGCCGTGGCGTGGATCTGCAAGCTTCCACACGTCCGAGAAACCATCCCCTATCCGCGCATGATGGGCACGCTCAGACCCTGAGTGAAATCTTCATCGCCGCATCCCTCACAACCTGATGCAAAATGGTTGCTACAGCTGCATCACGTGCCCTGGGAGTTTCGCGATGGCTTCCCGCAAAGGCCTTTCGGCTTCGGCGTGGGGTAGCGTGACCCAAAACGTGTAGCTGATGTAGGCCCCTTTGCAATTGACCTGGTGCTGCTCGTCGCCATTCAGTTGCGGCCCCAGGTGAACTTCAATCAATTCCGCCACCATCTCGGCTTTCAATTCTTCCATGCGGCCAATGACCTTGATGGGAACGCGCTGGGGATATTCTGATTCGGCCATGCTTTCAGTCTGCCCGAAGCTTGGTTCACCCGGCACCGGGAAGGTTGTGGCGGCGCAGCATGGCTAGGAAGGCCTGTTCATCCTTGGCTTCAAAATGAGCCTTGAATTTATAGAGGATCTCACCCAATCGCTCGCGATGAGAAAAACCATCGACCGCCGGGTCTGCGATGGCTTCCAATCCCTCTAGAAAGCTCCTATGGGCATCTTCATGCCCATAGGCCGGGTCGTGATGATGCCAGGCCATGAGCTCATCCTCAGTCCGGACATGAGTTTTCGTCATCTCCAGAAAGGCTCCAAAAACTGAGCCGAGCTCCAAGTCGGACCCTGGTATTTGACTGTCAAGGCATTCGTGGATCCGGTTTGCCAGGCGTACCAAGGTCTTGTGTTGAGCGTCATAGCCCAGCAAGCCCGTTTCGTAGTGTTCTTTCCATTCGATGAAGCCCACGATCATCCCAGTAACAAGGGTGTTTACCCAACGAGTTCCCCTAATCCGGTTGGCTCAGGGAATTGAAAACCAGAACAGTCAAGATAACGTCTTATCCCAGACTTTCCAGTGCTGAAAAGCGGGACAAAAGGAACCCCTTGCGTCGTGATCTGGCGGCTTGGGCTGTGCGGTTGGTCACCTTCGTGCCAGTTGCTATTGACTTAGCACCTGGACCACCGCACAAGTTAGGGGTGAGCGCTCAAGCTGCTTGGAAATACTCGAATTATGCACCCTGCAACCCTTCTCCTTATTACCCATCAAACACTAAGCGAGTAAGCCATGCGCGTTGATCCCCATGCTCTGTTTCTGGGTCCCCAAGGCCAGAATGCTGAATTTCTGGAACGGTTGCTGCTTGATTCCGTTCGAGATCATGTGCATTGGAGGCGAGGATTTTTCCCCGACGATCCCGATGCTGTGGACCCCTTTCGTCAGCTCAAGCCTGAATTCGTGGCAACCCAGGCTAACGTGGAGGCTTCGCTGCGGCGACTGCTGGGGCGGCTGAAGGGCTCGGTACCTAGTCACTCGCCGAGATATCTGGGTCATATGATGGCGGACACGCTGATCCCGGCTCAGGTGGGCTTTCTCGCGGCCATGCTGTACAACCCAAACAATGTTGCCAATGAAGGCAGCCCCGTCACCAGCGCCTTGGAGCGGGAAGTGGCCCGGGATCTGGCAGAGCTGATGGGTTTCGATCCAGACCGTGCGTGGGGCCATCTTTGCTCCGGCGGAACCGTGGCCAACATCGAGGCGCTTTGGATACTGCGCAATCTCGCCTTGGCTCCCTTACGTCTGCCCAGGGGAAAGCCCGCCGGGGAATGGAAGGACGCAGCGGGCCGGCCGATCAATGCAAGGATGCCCGAACAGCTGCTGGGACGCTTGCGAACCGAGACCTTGATGGCACTTCATAGCACCTTACCGCTCAATGCAGGTACCGTGCGTCGCGGCGGCGCGTTCCGCGTGCTGGTACCGGCCACCGCCCATTATTCTTGGAACAAGGCTGCCAACCTGTTGGGCATTGGCGAGGATCAATTGCTGGCGGTGCCTGTGGATTCAACCCTGCGCATGGATCTGGGTGCGCTGGAACAGATGTTGGAAAAGCTCGCCAAGGAAAACCATCCGGTGCTCGCAGTGGTGGGAATCGTCGGTACCACCGAAGGCGGCGGCGTGGATTCCATTGATGGTCTTTTGGAACTCCGGGAACGCCATGCAAAAACCTATGGGCGATGGTTCTTCGTGCATGTGGATGCGGCCTATGGCGGCTATGCTCGAGCCATTTTCCGCCGGGAAGACGGATCTTTCCGGGAGGTTGGCGACGCGGATTTGGTGTGCCCAATGCGAAAGGATGTACACACGGCCTTTGAAGCCATGTCCCGCGCCGACTCCATCACCATTGATCCCCACAAACTGGGGTTCATCCCCTATCCCGCTGGGGCACTGGTGCTGCGGGAGGGCAAGATGCGTACCCTCACCACCCAGCACGCGGCCTATCTCAACCCTGGCGAAGAAGATCACCTGGGCAGTTACATTCTGGAAGGCAGCAAGCCTGGCGCCGCCGCCAGCGCCGTTTGGCTGGCACATCGCACGGTCAGCCTGAATGAGCGGGGGTATGGAGCGATCCTGAGCGAATCCTTCCGCTCAGCGCGTGGTTTGGCGGAATTGTTGGATGGCCGGCTCTTCGGCGACTACGAATGCCATGTATTCGATTCGCCGGATCTTGATGTGTTGCTGTATGCTTTTGCCCCTCGTAAGATGAACACGCTGCACCGGGTGAACGCGCTGAATGAAGAAGTGCTGGCCCGCTTCCGCACTGACCGGGCAGGAGATTTCTCTTTGACGTCCACACAGTTGAGCCACCGGGTGCATGGTCATTCACCGCTGCCTTTTTTGGCTCGCCTGGGGGTTCCCGCCAAGGAATGGCGCACCCAATCGCATCTGCTGGTCCTGCGCAGTGTGATGATGACGCCTTTTGTAGCTGACGCCCGCACCAAGGCCTTCTATCGTCAGGAACTGCTGCGGGCTTTGGAATCTCTCCTGGGTCCTAGTGAGGCACCTGAACCTGCATATGCAACCCCCCAGACCGCGACTGCTTCCCTCTGAACATGGCTCTTGGGCCTTTTTGTTGCTGCCCACGATTTCGGCCTTGGCGCTTCGGTCGAGTCTGCCGGGCGTGGGCTTGTTCATGGCGGGCTTGGCTGGATTCCTGGTCAGGGTTCCCCTACGCCGGGCGGTTCGCGGGGGAAAGCTTTCCGCCTTCGACCGAACCTGGATAGTCATTTACGGGCTGGGGGGTGCGGTGGGCCTTGGTTTGGCTCTGCGCGGAACTCAAGTTGATTTTCTGCTGGCATTGTTGCCAGTGGCGCCATTCGGCGCCTGGCTGTTGTGGGTGGATCTGAAGGGGGGCGCGCGAAGCCTGGCCGCGGAGTGGACATCCATAGCATTGCCCGCGCTGCTTGGTACCGCGATTATTCGGGCAGGCGGTGGGCCGTGGGCCTTGGCGGGTGCCTTGGGAGTGGGCAGTTTCTTGAGCTTGGCGGCGCCCGTGGCTTATCTTCGAGCGCGCCTTGCGCTTCGGCGCGGAGGTAGGACCTCCCTTGGCGCGGCACTTCTGGTCCATGGTGTCGCGGGCCTTATCGCACTTGCCATGCAGTTGGCCTTGGACCTGCGATGGCTCTGGCCCCTGTGGATGGGAATGCTGTTGCTGCGTGTGGTGGTGGAACCCAAGCTCGAACTTGGCGTACCGGATGCCAAAGCCTTGGGCCTGCGCGAATCGCTGGTTTGCACCATCAGCGCCTTCGCCCTGGTGCTTTCGCTGAAGGGGCTATGAGCTACAATCGTCAAGCGAAAATGGCCAAGCGAAAACGCTCGGTTTGCATCCCGGATTATTTCGGAAAATTCTCGAATGAAGCTGGGTTACATTAATTACGGATAACAAGGACCGAAATGCTCTTCACCGTTGCCAGTGGGTACGCGCTTCAAGCTCTCGCACACATGCCGGAGGACGGCTCCTTCATGATGGCGAAGGATCTTTCAGGGCAGCTGAGCCTCCCCCCACCTTACCTCGCCAAGATTCTGCAAAGACTCGCGCGCGCCGAAATCCTGGAATCCGTGAGGGGCCCGAAAGGTGGCTTTCGGCTTGCAAGGCCCTCCCACCACATCACGGTGGGGGAAGTGCTCATCGCTGTGGAAGGCGAAGGTGTCATGAGCGCTTGCATCATGGGTTTCCCTGCTTGTGACTGCGATAATCCCTGTCCCATGCATGAGGCCTGGTCCGCAGTGAAGGCCCAGGTGGAATCCACCATGACTTCGAACACCTTGAGGGACCTGCAAATCACCAAGATGCGGCAAACCCATCTGCAATCGCCCCAATCCCTGCGCCGTAAACAGGGCTAAGATCTCTCGTGAATCACTGATTCTGCGAGAATGATTCAGGATTCCACATGAGGCTCTCATGCCGAAAGTCAGCATTTTTTTTGATGCCACCTTGGCCCTGTGTGATTTCGTTGCCCTGTTCAGGGTGTGAAGGGGAAGGGCCATGGCTATTGCAGAACCGCTAGGGATGCTGCTGTTGACCGGGGGGCAGGGCCGCCGTCTGGGTGGCCCCAAACATGATCGCCCCCACCCCGCCGGAGGCACCTGGGGTGGTCATCTGGTGCGGTTGTTCCGCGAAGTATTTCCGAGTGGCCCAGTGCAAATTCTCGGTGAACCCCTTTCGGATATCCAAGACTTGATGGATACCCGAATCACCGTGGTGAGCGATCCCCGTCAAGGTCCGGCCGTCGCGCTAACCACCTGGGCCCAATCCGAACCACCCCTGGCGGTGCGCTGGTGGGTGGTGCCCTGCGACCAGGTGGACTGGACGGCGCCAGCTCTCGCAGCCTGGTACTCCCTGGCGGACGATGCGGACCCCTCGGGCCGCGGTTGGGTGATGGTGCGGGAAGGCGACCGGGAGCAACCCCTGGGCGGGTTCATGGGTGCCACACTGCTGCCCTCCCTGGCTTCCTTCCAGGAAACTCGCGTGCGGGATCTGGTGGCCCGACTCCCCCGCTGTATTGTGGCGAGTGCTGCCTACCGTGGGCTGGATGTTGATGTGCCTGAGGAGATGGAAGCGTGGAAAGAAGCCAACCCGGATGGGGGGTAATCCGCAGGTCACCGTTCCAGATCATTTTTGAATGACGCTTGGGGCCTTTTGGCTCAACTTCCGCTTCGATCGAAAATCGAAAATACCCCCACCCGTTTGCCGACGCTGAAAACAAGGGTCCTTGCTACGCTGAAATGACCGAGGTCCAGCCATGCACAGCACTGAATCCCCCCGTCACGAATTCGTTCTGCCGTTATTTCTGGGTTCTTGTGAGCCCAGCGATGCGGATATCGCGCTTTTTGGCGTGTGCTGGGACGGCACGTCTTCTTTCAAGGCGGGCAGCCGGTTCGCGGGTTTCGCGGTGCGGGAGGCTTCCTTTGGCATGGAGGAATTCAGCTTCTATCAGAACGGCTCGCTCTTGGACATCAAGTACGCCGACTATGGTGATCTGTTTTTGCCACCGGGCCAGAAGACCAGAGTGCTGGAAGACATCAGCACCGCCGTGAAGGAGATTCGCGGCAAGGGGCAGTTCCCCATCGCCTTTGGCGGCGAGCACCTGCTTGCCTATCCGCTCATCATGGCGGCTTTCGATGAACATCCCGACCTTGCGGTGATCCACTTTGATGCCCATGCGGATCTGCGGCCGGATCTTTGGGGCGATGAATTCACCCACGCCACCATCCTGGGGCGTGTGGCCGACAAGATTGGCTTTGAGAATCTCTATCAGTTCGGGATTCGCAGTGGCTCGAAGGAGGAATGGGAACTGGCGCATAAGCACGGCACCCTGCATCCATTCTCAAAAGAAGAGATCGCCAAGGTGCTGGATTCCATGGGCGACCGGCCCATCTACCTGACTTGCGACATGGACGTGCTCGACCCGAGCATCTATCCCGGCACCGGCACACCCGAGCCTGGAGGCATTGACTACGCGACCTTCATCGGCGGTTTGAAGCAGCTCAAGGGCAGGCGACTCGTCGGCATGGACTGTCTGGAACTGGCGCCCCACTACGATCCTACCGGCGTGAGCGCCATCACCATGGCGAAAACATTGAGAGAGATGATCATTCTGGCAAATTGGCGGAAGCGGATCGGCCGCGAGGGATGAGGTGGATGAGGTACGAGCCATGAGATTCAAAAAGGTGGCCGCCTTTGGTCGCAGCTACCAGGGCCCGGGAAGGCGGCGCGCCTCATAACTCAAGCTTACGGCCTCATAGCCGTTATTCCACTTCGATTGCGCGCAAATCCTTGCCGGGCTTGAAGCGGATGCTCTTGCCTTTGGGAATGGCGACGCTGTCGCCAGTCTTGATGTTGCGGCCCATGCCGCGCTTGCGAGGGCGGGGCTCGAAGACGCCGAAGCCGCGGATCTCGATGCGATCGCCATCCAGCAGAGCCTGTTTCATGCGCTCAGTGAGAAGATCCACGGCCTGCAAGGCGGTGGCCCGAGAGCAGGGATGCGCCTGCATAAGTGCGTTGGCAATGTCCAGCTTGATCATGGCAACCTCGGTGCGGAACCCTTAGTCAGGCCAAGGGCGCGCGTTGAATGAAGGGAATTCAATACTCTAGATCAACAAACAAGAAAAACGGGAGATATCGTTCGTGAAAAAAAATCAGCTACCGGCCAAGCCCGATTTTAAGGTCTGAATGCGGGGCGGGCAAAGTCGTGGTGGAGGTTTTTGGGGGCAGGACCGGTTCTGGAACAGCTTGGGGGGCCTTGCCGCCGGACTCTCGCCCTGCACCCTGACTGATGTTCATCTGATTTTCCATATTCACCCGGGCCGAATCCGAAGCCGAAGAGACACCTTCGAGTTTCAGCTTGAACTCACCTACGTTGGTAGCTCGCTTAAGGGCTTCTTCCTCGGTGATGAGGTCCTGCTTCAGCAGGAAGTAAAGGCTCTGGTCAAAGGTCTGCATACCGTATTGCGAAGTACCTGCGGCGATGACATCACGCAGGTTCTTGGTCTTGTCCTTGTCTTCGATGCAGGTACGGACGGTTTCAGTGGTGATGAGCACCTCAACCGCTGGCACCCGGCCCTGGCCATCGGAGCGGGGCACCAGTCGCTGGCTGATGACCGCTTTCAGCACCGCCGCCATCTGCAGTCGCACCTGCTTCTGGTGGTGTGGGGGAAAAACGGAAATGATGCGGTTGATGGTTTCCGTGGCGTCCAAAGTATGGAGGGTCGAGAAAACCAGATGGCCCGTTTCCGCCGCGTGCATGGCGGTTTCAATGGTTTCCAGATCGCGCATTTCTCCCACGAGAATCACATCAGGATCCTGGCGGAGCGCCGCGCGAAGGGCCGCGGAAAAGCTCGTGCAATCGGCGCCCACCTCACGTTGATTGACGATGCTCTGATTGTCCCGGTGCAGGTACTCGATGGGATCTTCGATGGTGAGCACATGCTCGATGCGGGTGGCGTTGATGAGATCAATCATGGCCGCGAGAGTCGTGGATTTCCCCGAACCCGTGGTGCCCGTCACCAGCACCATGCCACGCTGCTCTTCGCAGATCTTGGCCAGGATTTTAGGCAGCATCAGATCCTCGATGGAATAGATGCGTCGCGGGATGACCCGGAGCACCAAGCCCACGGTGCCCCGTTGGTTGAAGACATTGCAGCGGAACCGGCCCAGGGCTGGCACTGAATAGGCCAGATCAATATCGAGGTTCTCCTTGAATTTCGACTTCTGTTTGTCGCTCGCCATGATGCTGTAGGCCATGGCGATGGTATCTTCCTGCACCAGACGTTTGAACTGCGTCATGGGTTGCAGACGGCCCTTGATGCGGGCCACCGGATGGTTGCCAACCTTCAAATGCAAATCAGAGGCACCGAGTTCACAAACGGCGGTGAGGAGTTCGTTAATTTGCATGGGAGATCTCCCAGGGATCAAAGGGTGAAGTGGAATCATCCTACTCCACCATCGCCGTGGGGGGCTAGGTTCGAAATCTTCACTAAGGGAATCTCGTGAAGGCTGGTAAAATCGAAGGTTCGGCTACCTTGATACCTCCTCGCGGGGGCTTCAGGGTGGGCCGGATTTGTACCCTATCCTTTGCCCCGTGAAGGGCACACCGTTCATTGGATGCCCATGACTCCCCTCGAAAAAATCCGTAATATCGCCATCATCGCTCACGTTGACCATGGGAAGACCACCTTGGTGGACGCCATGTTCAAGGGCGCCCACATGTTCCGGGATAACCAGAAGATCCAGGAACGGGCCATGGACAGCAACGATCAGGAGCGGGAGCGCGGCATCACCATTCTGGCCAAGACCACCTCCATCCATTGGGCCGGTCACCGCTTCAACATTGTGGACACGCCGGGCCACGCGGATTTTGGTGGCGAAGTCGAACGCGTTCTTTCCATGGTAGATTCCGTCTTGTTGGTGGTGGACGCCTTTGACGGCCCCATGCCGCAGACCAAGTTCGTGACGCGCAAAGCCCTGGCGCAGGGGCTCAAGCCCATCGTGGTCATCAACAAAGTGGACCGCCCGGGCGCCCGTCCCCACTTCGCCCAGGACGCGGTCTTCGAGCTGTTCATGGAGCTCGGAGCCACCGACGCGCAGCTGGATTTCCCGACGGTCTTCGCCAGCGCCAAGATGGGCTACGCGATGATGGACGTGAATGACAACAGCGAGACCCTGGATCCCCTCTTCGACACCATTGCCAAGTACTGCCCACCCCCCAGCGGCGATCCTGCCGCGCCGTTGCAGATGCTTGTGACCTTGATGGACTACAACGATTTCGTGGGCCAGATCGGTATCGGGCGCATCTTCAATGGAACGATCAAAGTAGGTGAAAATGTCGCGTTGGTGAAGCGGGATGGCTCCGTCCAAAACCACAAGATCACGCAACTTTACGGCTTTGAAGGCCTGACCCGTGTCCCCCAGACCGAAGCAGGCACAGGTGAAATCGTGGCCATCGCAGGCATCCCCGATATCCGCGTAGGCGAAACCATCGCCTCGGCGGAATCCCCCATGGCGCTGGAGTACGTGGACATTGATGAGCCCACCATCTCCATGATGTTCATGGTGAATAATGGCCCCTTCGCTGGGCAGGATGGCAAGCATGTGCAGTCCCGGCGCATTCGTGAGCGGCTGACGAAAGAACTGCAGTACAACGTGGCGCTCAGGGTAGAGGACACCGAGGCGCCTGATTCTTTCAAGGTCAGCGGTCGCGGCGAGCTGCACCTGAGCGTGCTCATCGAGTCCATGCGCCGCGAGGGTTTTGAGCTGTGCGTGAGCCGCCCAGAGGTCATTCTGCACACCAACGAACTGGGCGAAAAACTGGAACCCTACGAGGATCTCAGTGTGGACGTGCCTGAATCCTACATGGGTGTGGCCATGGAAAAGTTGGGCTCACGTAAGGCCGAGATGCAGGACATGGGCCAGGAATTGGGCCGGGTTCGCCTGCACTTCAAGATCCCTTCCCGGGGACTCATCGGCTTCCGCTCGGAGTTCATGACGGACACCCGCGGCGAAGGCATCATCAACAGCATCTTCAGTCACTACGGACCCTACAAAGGCGAGTTGCCGGGTCGCAAGAACGGGGTGCTCATCAGCATGGAGACTTGCGAAACCGTTGGCTTCGCGCTGATGAATCTGGAGGATCGGGGCGTCATCTTCTTGCATCCCGGCACCAAGTGCTACGCCGGCATGATCATCGGTGAACACGCCCGGGAAAATGACTTGGTTGTGAATGTCGCCAAGGGCAAGAAACTTTCGAACATGCGCTCTTCGAGCGCCGACGAAGCCACCCGTTTGACGCCGCCCCGTGAACACACTTTGGAGCAGGCCCTGGAATACATCCAGAACGATGAACTGGTGGAAGTCACCCCCAACTTCATCCGCATGCGCAAACGCATTCTGGATGAAGCCGATCGTAAAAAGTCCGAGAAGCGGGCGCTGGTGTAAGCAGTAGCTGATCACTGCACAGCTTTCTGCCGCAATCAAGTAACAGAATTCATCGCCAAGAACGCCAAGAGTCCAATTGACTCGCGATCGGCTATGCCTATACCAGCAAGAAGATCGTCGTGCATCGGCCGCACAAATTTAATTTGTGCGAAACGACTGTTGCTTGACATCAATGTGATCATCGCTGGTTGCTTGAATTTTCCAACTTTTAGCCAGCGGACACCAAGTGATCGGTGGCATGGTTTTAAACCAAGATCAGAAGTGCTGAAATTAAGGGTTTCGGTTTTCTAGATGTCCTGGTAATAAATTACTTATCGTGATGTAACCTTTTCACTTAGTTGTATTCCTAAAGGTTCATACTGGAGAGCTCCATGCAAACTGATCCGCGACCCCTGATAGAGCGGCTCTGGATAATTCTGTTTGCTTGTTTCATTCCTACCTGAGACCGTGCAGCTTTCACATCAAAATAGTAGCGCAGAATGAATCCTGGTGCGGGTTTAAAGCATCCTAAAGATGGGTGGCCGGATTCACCCGCGGGGTGAAACGGGATGCGGATTAGATTGGTGCAGTCGAAGAAA
>JANYBM010000157.1 GCA_025361125.1 Holophagaceae bacterium
GAGAAAGTTCTGCTGCTGCTCGACAAGGGCACGAGCATGAAACATGTGCGGCAGGCCCTGACGATGGTGCGCAAAGTCGGAATGAACCTCGGCATCTACCTGATCACCGGCATTCCAGGGGAAACCTGGGAAGACATCGAAGCCACCGCCCAGCTCATCCGCGAGTCAAAACCCCATGATTGCCAATTGAGCCCGCTGGCGCTCTATCCGGGTACCCGCATGTACGACCAGTACAAGGCTGAAAGCCGCATCACTCGGGAATTTTTCCGCGCCAGCGGCGACGCTGAAATATTTGCCCGCCAGGATGCCCACACTGAACGAGCCTTGAAATATTTATATGGCGAAATCGAAGCCGTGAAGCCCAAGGCCCGCTATAGTCCCCAGGCATTCGCGGAGCAGAAAAAATGGCTGGGCTTTTGTGCTGTCACCAACATCCTTTGCGGTGAGGCTGCGGAAGAGACTGGACATCTCACGGAAGCCGAAGCCGAGTATTCCGAAATCATCACTCGTGAACCAAACAACCCTTGGGGTTTCATGAAGCGGGCGCTGTTATTCGAGAAACAGGAACTGATGAAACAGGCCAAAACAGATCTAGAAGAAGTGATGAATCTAGCGCCCGGAAACCCGGAAGCCACAGAGCTGGCGGGGTTATGGGGAATGCGTCTGAAGAAAACACGGAAAGCTGGCCCAAGCCATGGACCCGCTGCGGTGATGAAGGGCGCAGAAACCTATCTCAGCCGCCCCAAAATGTAAGGGTGCTTCAAGCCATCAACGCGTTCTGTTCTGCGCGCCAGGTCTGTTTCCACTTCATCCATCCAATTGCGCACATGATGCCGAAGATCAGGTACAGCGCAGCCGTGAGATACAGGTGCTTGTAAATGAACAGGCCAATGCTGAGCGCATTCGCGGCGATCCAGAACCACCAATGTTCGAGTTTTTTCCGGGTCATCATCCACTGAGCAATGATGCTGAGGGATGTGGTGAGCGCGTCCCACCAGGGCACTGTGCTGGGTGTGAATCGGATGAGCAGAAAAGCAAGAATAAGGGTCAAGGTGCCGGTGCCCGCGAGGTTCAGAAGTCCTTCCAAAGGCCTGGTGCGCGTGATGGGCAGCTCAGAGTCGCCCCGTCCCCCATGCAGCCAATGCCACCAACCGTAGACACCCAGCACAATGTAAAAACACTGCAGACCTACATCGGCAAAAAGTCCAGCTCTGAAAAACAGGAAAATGAAGAACAGGTTGTTGGCTATTCCGATGGGCCAATTCCAGATGTTTTCCCGAACGATGAGCCAGACACAGGCGGCGCCCGTGAAAAACCCCAGCAGCTCGGTCGCGTTTTGGCGGATGTAGTCCATGAAAGCCATTTGGAAAGGTACACTGGAAGGGTCCCACCCAGGGACGCTGGAGGTGCCATGCCCGCTGCCCAAGGACAGTGCCCGTTGGATGCTTCCCAGATGGAAGCGACCATTCAACGTCTAGCCCAGGACATCGTGTCTGGATTGCGTCAGGACGAGGCTTTCGTGCTTGTGGGCATTCGCAGCCGCGGCTTGCCGCTGGCGGAACGGTTGGCTTTGCTCATGCGGGAGATCACCGGGAGACCTGCTCCAGTGGGGGCTTTGGACATCACGCTCTACCGCGATGATCTCACCGAAAAAGCTGGGACACCCATCGTCCGCCCGACGGAAATCCCTTTCACTCTGAAAGACCGCACCGTGATCCTGGTGGATGATGTGCTTTACACGGGCCGTACGGTTCGTGCCGCGCTGGACGCGCTGCTAGACCACGGTCGCCCCACCCGTGTGCTATTGGCCATTCTCATAGATCGCGGCGGGCGGGAGTTGCCGATCCAGGCTGATTTTACTGGCTTGGCGGTCACGGTGGAACCCCACGAGAGGGTATCGGTCAAGATCCAGGAATTGGATGATGAAGATGGCGTTCAGATTGAGGGAAGGGGCTAAAGATGGTGGCCGAGCGCTACGCTTTCCCTCACAAGCACCTATTGGGGATCGAGCCGTTAAGTCCAGCGGACATCACCGCCATCCTCAACCAGGCCACGGCCTTTGAAGAAGTCTGCGAACGCCCGGAGATCAAGATTGTTCCCGCTCTGCGCAAGCGCGTGGTGGTGAATTTATTTTTCGAGAACAGCACGCGCACTCGCAACAGTTTCGAGATCGCCCAAAAACGTCTGAGCGCTGAAATCATCAATTTCGATGCGGATACCAGTTCCTTGAAGAAGGGCGAAACCCTCATTGATACGGCCATGAATCTGCAGGCCATGCATCCGGATCTCATCGTCATGCGCCACAGCGCGCCCGGAGCCCATGCGCTGCTGGCCCGGCACATCCAAGCCAGTATCGTGAATGCCGGGGACGGAGCCCATGCGCACCCCACCCAAGCCTTGCTGGATGCCTACACGCTCCAGAAAAAATTTGGACGAATCGAAGGCTTGAAAATCGCTATCGTGGGTGATATCCGACACTCCCGGGTGGTGCGCTCGAATGTATGGCTGCTCACCAAGATGGGTGCCCAAGTGACTCTTGTGGGCCCACCCACCCTGCTGCCCAAGGAACTGAAATTCACCTGGCCGGATGTGGAGTTCACGAGCGATTTTGAGGCGATCATTCCCCAGCAAGACGCCATCATGATGCTGCGCGTTCAGTTCGAGCGTGGCACGGGTGGCTTCATCCCAGGCCAAGGCGAGTACATCCGTTTCTTCCAGCTCAACCAGGAGCGCATGAAAATGGCAAAGCCCGGTGTAGCCGTGCTCCATCCAGGCCCCATCAACCGCGGCCTTGAGATCACCTCAGAAGTAGCCGACGGACCGAATAGCCTCATTCTCGATCAGGTCACCCATGGCGTGCCCGTGCGCATGGCGGTCATGTACCTGCTCTGCAATCCCCACGGCGAGACC
>JANYBM010000170.1 GCA_025361125.1 Holophagaceae bacterium
AGGCCCTGGCCATTGGCAAAGCCTTTGGGAATCCAACGTGCGGGGTGCGATCCGCGTGGAAATGCCCAATTGGGATTTCCCCCGTAAAGAAGAATGGGTCGAAGCGCTGGATGAAACCCTTGGAACGGCCTGGCAGGAAACGGAGACCCCAGCGGTATTGGTGGGACATTCCATCGGCTGCCTGGCCATCCTCCATTGGGCGGCGGATCCCTTCTTTGCGGCCCGTTGGCCCGTGAAGGCCGCGCTGCTGGTCGCGCCCGCGGATGTGGAACGCAAGGACTGCCCTGAGGTGCTGCGTCCCTTCGGGCCCATTCCTTTGGGCCATCTGCCCTTTCCCAGCCGGGTCGTGGCTTCCACCGACGATCCCCTACTCTCCCTGGAGCGCGCGAAGCAATTCGCCGATAGCTGGGGATCTGAATTCACGAATGTGGGCGCCTGCGGTCACATCAACACCGCATCGGGTTTTGGCGAGTGGCCTAGAGGTGAGGCCATGCTGCAGGAATTGATGTAGAGGCTCCAGCTCAGCGAATGTTGTAAGCAGGGAGGCTCCGCGTCCACGAGCTTTGCGAGTGGGAGCACGCACTGCTTGCGATACGCGGAGGGCGCACTGCGCCCGATAGCTGGAGGCAGTGTTCATCAACGCTTGACCACCGTTCATCCAGGAAATCGCCAATCCTGGCTGGGATAGCTGCGTCTTAACAAAGCTTCACACCTAAGGAATGCGCGCTGGACCTATTTTTTTCTTAACCTGATTCGCAGTCTCACACCGACTTGAATGCTCACTCCAAGGGGTGCCTATGGCGACCTTCGACACCCAAAAAACAGCCTGGACCATGGATGATGTGCTGCATTTTGGCCGCCGCGCCGGCTTCGGGCTCAAGCCTGAAACTGCGGCACAACTGGTTTCCCGTTCGCCAGCTGCCACGGTGGCTGCCTGGGTGGACGGCACCGCCAGTGAAACGGCCTTCAACGGGGCCCTGCCGCTCGCCAACGTCGTGGACTATCCGGGCTACGGTAGTGAACCGGATCAATGGGCACCCCACCCTTTCAACCTGCGGGTGGAGCATCCAGCAAACCTTACAGAAGCTCAAAGCTACTGGGCCTGGCGCATGCAGTATGCGCCCAATCCCTTCAAGGAAAAGCTGGCGCTTTACTGGCACCAGCACTTTGCCACTGGTGCCAAGAAGGTGGACAACATTCCCCTGATGCTGAAACAGATCCAGCTGTTCCGGGATCTCGGACGCGGAAATTTTGGCGACCTGCTGCTGGCCGTGAGCCAGGACCCGGCCATGATGATCTGGCTTGATACCATCCAGAACAAAGTCGAAAAATCTGGCGATGTGCCCAACGAGAATTTCGCCCGGGAAGTGCTCGAGCTCTATTCCCTGGGCATCGACAACGGTTACAACCAGAAGGACATCACCGAGCTTGCGAAGGCAATGACGGGCTGGGATTACATCGGCCGCGATTTCCCCATCGTGGACAATCCCTACTACTTCAACGATGGCGAATTCATCGTCTACCACGGGCAGGCCAATCCCTATCCCAACCATCCCTGGCTGCAAGGGTACACAACGCTTCCCAATCAGCGCGTGAGCGGCACCTTCACGCTTTTTGGCGTGACCCTGGAACTCGGGGCGGGAAGTCATTTCGGTGCAGACGCCATTCAGCTCATCCTGACGCAGCGTGCCCAAGCCTGCGCCACGTTTCTGGCCCAACGCCTGTTGCGGTTTTTCTTGAATCCAGACCTTTCGGCCTCCGTCATCAATGATTTTCGCGATGTGATTTTGGCGAATGCTTTCCACCTCGGAATGAGTTTGAAAGCCCTCTTCAAATCCGCTTATTTTTACGACCCCATGCACCGGTTCGCCTTGGTGGAAGGACCTGTGGCCTGGAGCGTGCGCGCAGCCAAGCTGCTCTCCCCTGAGTTCGCGGCAGCGCTCCAGCCCTACCAGCAGAATTCCGCCAACCTGCCGCGCTTCTCGGCCTGGGCGGGTTTCGTGAACTGGGACACTTCCGGCTTTTTCAACATGGGCCAGGATCTGCTGAATCCCAAAGGCCCCAATGGCTGGAAGGACCACGCGGCCTGGCTCAACAGTGACACTTACCGCCATCGCACGCGCACGGCCTACGCCCTGGCTGTGAAGGAATCGCTTGGCGAGGATCATCTGCATGTGGAGCGCTTCCTTTTCGACACGGATTTCCGCGAGTGGTTTCCTACCGCGCCCACCACAGCTATGGAAGTCTTCAATCGCCTGACGGCTCTCCTGCAACCGGCACCCATTCCCTCTGCCTTGCGGGATGCCTGGCTCGGATTGTTGTGGACGAAGCCATTTGCCTGGAACGGCAGCGCGGACACCGAGACTGCCGTGCGGCGGCTCGCGTTCCTCATTCTTTGCTCACCCCAAGCCCAACAGCATTAGGAAAAGCTATGGCCAACCGGCGCGAATTCCTTCAGACCATGGCAGCGGGCAGCGCGGTCCTGTCCGGGCTTGCCTGCGGCGGCGGCGGGACCCCGGCCTCCTCCGGCACCAGCGGCGGACCGCCACCTCCGCCACCCGCCCCAGCCCCCACTGCGCCGATCCTGGTGATCGTCACTGCCGAAGGCGGCATGGATCTGTTGGATGCACTGATACCCATGGATGGCGCCAATGCAGGGGCTTATCAAAGCCACCGACCCACCCTTAACGTGAATCCGGCCAACACTACCAATATTGGCTCGAACCTAGGCCTGAACAAGGCCTTTGCAGGCATGGCGGCGCTGCACCAGCAGGGTCGCGTGGCCTGGCTACCTGGCATTGGCATGCCGAATCCTACTCTGTCGCATTTCCTGGCAGCGGATCTCTGGTCCCAAGGCTCCGCCATACCCGGAGGTACCGGGTGGATGGGCCGCTATGCGGACCTGGCATTTCTGAATGGGGCCGATCCGCTGCGGGGCATCAGCACCGATGGGCTACCGTTGGCAGTCCAAGGGCTGGATCGGAATTTCGTGAACATTTCGACGCCGGACACCTATCGTTTCCCCGCGACCCGTTCTGAATGGGGTTCCATTGATGACCCTTCTCCGTTACGCCTAGGTTTCAGCGATGGCTTTTCCCTGAGTGGAACAGCAGCAGCCTCGGGTATGAAAGCGGCCCTGGAATCGGGCCATCTCTACGACCAGGCGCAGTCCCTGTTTTCGAGCCTCATCGGGACCAGCCGCCGCAATACCAGCGTTCCGTATCCAGGGGATGCCAATTATCCTGATGCCACCCTTCGCAATGACTACTTCCACCTTTCTTCACAGTTGAAATTCATCGCGGAAATGATCGCCAAGGATCTGCCATCTCAAGTATTCGTCACCGCCACCGGAGGCTTCGACACCCACAGCAACCACGCTCGCGATTTCCCGCTTCTGTTGAACGAAATGGGCGCTTCGCTGAACGCTTTCTACGCCGACCTCGCCAGCATCAACACTGCGAAGGGCAATGCCCAGGACCGCGTGATCATCATGGGCTGGAGCGAATTCGGACGCCGCGTCCGGGAGAACAACGGCGGCCTGGACCATGGCACCGCAGGCCTGAGCTATGTCATCGGCAAAGGCGTGAAAGGCGGAATCTATTCCAACTATCCGGATCTGACCAATCTCGACGACAACGGCAACCTGAAGTTCACGACGGATTTCCGCAACCTGTACGCCACCGTGCTGGACAAATGGATGGGTGTGAGCAGCAAGACGGTCTTGGGAGGCAGTTACCCGAACCTCGGGTTCCTCTGAGCGCTTGCGACTCGAACCAAGGGCTTGAGTCTTCGCCCCGGTTCTGGGAGGCTGGAAGCTCCGATGGAGGAGCGGTTCCCATCAGTAACGTGGCGGAGGAGTTGCATCCTTTGAGGCCGCGCGAAAGGGGAGGGCCGCCGAAGGGCAAGCGCCGCAACAGCGCGAACCTTGGACGCCAGGGCTAAATCCCTGCGGCTGTCAGGGCGGTCAGCCGCCCTGAAGCGCCAGATGGAATGCGGGCTTGGACTCTGTCAACGGGCAGTGTTGGGCACCTCGTTTCGGTGGCACCATCATTATCCTGGACCCTCCGGACCTCGGTGCCCCGATGAACAAGGCCAACCCGAAGAAAGCCCCCGCCGCCACTGGTCCGCTCTGGATGCAGTACTGGCTACTTCGGCTTTGTGAAATGGATTCCACTTCCGGCCGCGAAGACGCGATGCTGCCGTCGCTCCATCAAATCCTTGGAGAGATGGGCGCGGAAGTGTTTGAACAGCCGGTGGCGACCGGCCGCACGAATGTCCTGGCGATGTGGGGAAGGCCCCGCGTGCTGTTCTCCACGCATCTCGACACGGTGCCGCCGTTCATCCCGCCGCGGAAACAGGGAAATGCGATCTACGGTCGCGGCACCTGCGACGCCAAGGGCCAGATCATGGCCCAGCTGGAAGCCATCCGGCAGATGCTGCGGGAGGGCATCACTGGCTTCGCGTGGCTCGGCGTGGTGGGCGAGGAAACCGACAGCATCGGTGCCACCGCAGCCTTGGGGATTTCAGACCGGGTCAGGGATTGCCGGGCGCTCATCAATGGAGAGCCTACGGACCTGAAACTTGCCACGGGTCAGCGGGGGGTGTTGCAGCTTCGCCTGAAATGCAGGGGAAAGGCTGCCCACAGCGGATCTCCGGAGTTGGGATTGGATGCGAACTGGATGCTCATTGACTGGCTGCAGCGGATGAGGGAGCTGCCCACCCTCGATGACCCGGAGCTTGGGCCCGAGGTCTGGAACCTGGGTCACCTGAAAGGCGGTGAAGCCATCAATTCCATTCCCGCTTATGCAGAAGCCCACGTGCTGGCGCGCACGCTGCCGCACTCCATGTTCGCGTTGCAGACGGGTGAACTGAAACCAGAACAGGGTGAGATCGAAACGCTATTGTCAGAACCCGCAGATCGCTATCCGATGATCCCCGGTTTCCAACAGGCGCCCATGCCCTTTGGCAGCGATGCGCCCCAGCTGCGGGATCTCATCCCCGATCGCACGGTGGTGCTCGTGGGCCCCGGTTCGATCTCATTGGCCCACACCGAAAACGAACACATCACCTTGGCGGCTTTGACTTCGGGCGTAGCCCTCAACAAGCGATTGGCCATTCATTTTTTAAAGGACTGACCCATGACCCAGTACATCAAGATCCCCGTCACGGTCCTTGGCGCCACGGGTGTGGTGGGCCAGCGGTTCGTGCGGCGCCTAGCCAATCATCCGCTCTTTATCATTCAGCATCTGGCGGCCAGTGAGCGCAGCTCCGGTAAGCGGTATCGTGAGGCCTGCGCTTGGCGATTGGATGGCGAACCCTACGGGGGCCTTTCGGAACACGTTCTGGTGGATGGCGATACGGACCATGCCATGTCGCCCATCGTTTTCAGCGCCCTGGATACCGGCCCCGCTTCCGAGTTGGAACCGTTATTCGCAGAAAAAGGAGCCCTGGTCTTCTCCAATGCATCGGCCTTTCGCATGGCCAAGGAAGTTCCCTTGCTGGTACCGGAAGTGAACCCTGATCACCTGAGGCTCATTGAATTTCAACGCCGTCACCACGGGTGGAAGGGCGCCATTCTTTGTAATCCGAACTGCACCGCCACGGTGCTGGTCATGGCCCTCGCTCCGCTCCATTTGGCCTTCGGCGTTGAACAGGTTTTCATGACCTCTATGCAAGCGGTCAGCGGCGCGGGTTATCCCGGTGTCTCAAGTCTGGACATCCTGGGCAATGTGGTGCCCTTCATCCGCAACGAAGAAGAAAAAGTGGAAGAGGAACTGCCAAAAATGCTGGGGCGTTTCACCCCAGAAGGCGTGGAGAACGCCGCCATCGCCATTTCGGCGCTCTGTCATCGCGTGCCCGTGCTGGAAGGCCACACCGAAGCCGTGAGTGTGAGGCTAAGTGGCAACCCCACCCCCAAGCAAGTGCGCGAAGCGTTACGCGCATGGAAGCCTGAGCCCCAGCAGCTCGGGCTGCCCTCAGCGCCAGCCATGCCCATTCGCGTTCACGATGCTGAAGACCGGCCTCAGGTGCGACGGGACGTGGAATGCGACGGGGGTATGAGCGTGCATGTGGGTCGTATCCGTCCCTGCCCTTTGTTGGGCATCAAGTTCACACTGCTGGGCCACAACACCGAGCGGGGCGCAGCCGGGGGAAGCATCCTTAACGCCGAACTGGCCCACGCCAAAGGTCTGCTGTGATGCCACCAGTCCCGGCCAAAAGCGTGGTGATGAAATTCGGCGGCAGCAGTGTGGCCGATGCAATCTGCATGAGACAGGTGGCCAGCCTTGTCGGCAATGCTTTGCCCATGGCGCCGCTGGTGGTGCTCTCCGCCATGGGCAAGACGACCAATGGTCTTTTCACCGCCGCCCATGCCGCGGAGATTGGCGACCTTCCTACCGCGTTGGAGCAACTGAAAGTTATCATCCAAAATCATCGCCGTGCCGCTGAAGATTTATTCGATTCTTCAGTACCCGACGATCTGGACCATGCCTTGACCGATGCCTTCGGGCAGACCGAGCTGCTGCTGCGTGGCGTGGCGCTGCTGCGGGAACTGAGCCCACGCAGCCAGGATGCCATCGCCTCCTTCGGGGAACAGCTCTCCTCACGCATCCTCGCGGCGTTTCTGCTACACCAGGAACTGGACACCACTTGGGTGGATGCTCGCAATGTGATGAGAACGGATAACACTTTCGGAGGTGGCCAACCCGATAGCGAAGCCATCCGCGAACTGGCTAAAACAAGTATCACCCCATTTCTAGGTCCGGGCCGCGTGGTTATTACGCAGGGCTATATCGGCGCCACGGAGGAAGGTCTTACCACCACGCTGGGGCGCGGTGGCAGCGACTATTCCGCAGCCCTTTTCGGCGCGGCCTTGCAGGCGGCCGAGGTGCAGATCTGGACAGATGTGGAAGGGGTCCTGACCTGCGATCCACGCATCGTTCCCGGTGCCCTACCCATTCCAGAACTGAGTTTCTCGGAAGCCGCGGAATTAGCGGCTTTCGGCGCCAAGGTGCTGCACCCTGCCACCATCCAGCCCGCGGTGGAAGCGGGGATTCCCGTGACCGTGCGCAGTACCCAACACCCCCAAGGACGTTTCACCACCATCACAGGCGAGGTTCATACGGGCCGTTCCGTCACAGCCCTGGCCAGCCGCGGCCCCATCACGGTGCTGACCGTGAGCAGCTCTCGAATGCTCGCCCAAAGCGGTTTCCTGGCAAGGCTTTTCGAGGTGTTTGGGCGCTTGAAAATCAGCGTGGATTTGGTGGCCACCGCGGAAGTCAGCGTATCGCTGACCGTCGAAGCAGACACGTCCCTGAAGGCCCTGATCAAGGAACTATCCTCCTTCGCCACCCTCCAAGTGGCCGAGAATCGCGCCATTGTAGCCATCGTGGGCGAACGGCTAAAACACACGGCTGGCTTGGGTTCTCGCGTCTTCGGGGCCCTCTCGGACATCAATATCGAGATGATTTCCATGGGGGCCAACGAGATCAATTTGAGCATTGTCATCAAGCGCGAACACGAGCATGAGACCTTGCGCCGGCTCCACGCCGCACTGATCGGATCCAATGACATAGGAGGTACCCCATGAGGCTTGGTGTGTTCGGGAAAGGCCGCCTGGGCTCTGCCATCGCGGAATGTGCGGGGTCGGATCTCGCCTGGTGCATCGGCCGAAATGGGCTTCCCCTGGAGGGAGTGGACGTAGCCATAGACGCCAGTTCCGGAGCTTCGGTTGCAGAGCATCTGGATTGGTGCATCCAACACGGCACTGATTTTCTCATCGGCACCACTGGCTGGGACATGCCAAATCTGGCGGAGCGCGTGGGTCAAAAAATAGCCGTCCTCACGGCGCCAAATTTCTCGCTTACGGTCGCGGTTTACACTCGGCTGAGCCTGATCCTGGCGCGCTTCGCTGCCATGGATGAAAGCAGGGATCCCTACCTGGTGGAACACCACCACGCACGGAAACACGATGCCCCCAGTGGCACAGCAAAACTGCTGGCCACCACGCTCATGAAGGGCTGTCCACGCAAAACAGAATGGGTCATCCCAAGCATCAGTCAGGACGTGAAACCATTCCAGCTCAGTGTCTCCAGCATCCGTGCCGGTTATACCTACAGCTCTCACACTGTGGGCCTGGACTCGCCCGGCGAAGTCATTGAGCTGCATCATTCGGCCAGGTCCGCCATGCCCTTTGCCGAAGGCGCGCTTCAGGCCGCACGGTGGATCCAAGGCCGGAAAGGCCTGTTCACCATGGACCAGGTGGCGAAGGAATTGCTCGATCCGTTGTTTTTGGAGGTGAATCCATGAGCACGTCCTTCCATGGCCTTGGCGTGGCGCTGGCCACGCCTTTCACAGCCTCTGGCGCCGTAGACCTGCCAGCCTTCAAGCGCCTGGTGAAGCATGTGGTGCATGGGGGTGTGGACTTTCTGGTGGTGTTGGGATCCACCGGTGAAGCGGCAACATTGAACGATGCGGAAAGAGATGCGCTGATCATCGCTTGCCGGGACATGGCCAACGGGAAACCGGTGGTGGTGGGCGCAGGCAGCAGTTCCACGGCCCAGGCCGCAAGCTGGTGCGCCCGGGCGCAAAACCTCGGAGCCGAAGGCGCGCTGGTGGTCACGCCGCCCTATAACAAGCCCACCGCATCGGGAATGGTGGCCCACTATCAGGCCGTGGCGGAGGCCGCTCCTGGCCTGCCGATCATCGTCTACAACGTGCCAGGCCGCACGGGGCAGAATCTTGCGCCTTCAACTTTGGCGCGGCTTTGGGAAAACCGGCAAGTCGTGGCGGTGAAGGAATCCAGCGGCAATCTCGGCCAGATCGTCGAAGAAGCCACCAGTCTGCCACCGGGGAAAACACTGTTGTCAGGCGACGACAATTTGGCGCTTCCCAGCATCGCGGCCGGCGCCATGGGCCTGATTTCGGTACTCGGAAACCTGTTGCCCAGGGAAACAAAGGCGCTTGTAGACGCAGCACTGGTAGGTGATTGGGAAGATGCACAGGCCCACCAAGCCCGGTTGCTACCGCTCATCAATGCTCTTTTTTCAGAGAGCAATCCCATTCCGTTGAAAGCGGGGCTCAAGCTTCTCGGCTTGGGGGGCGACATGCTGCGTCTGCCGCTCACCCCCCCCGAACCTTCAACACGCCAGCGCCTCGCTGAAGCGCTCTGTCTTGCCGCTGAAGGTACTCTTCCCGGAATCTCGCTATGAACCTTGACGATCTGAAAATTTTCTACTCCCAAAGTCCGGATTCAATCACGTCTGACCCGCACCGGGCGCAAGCCCATGAAGCTCTGCTGGCCGCATTGGAATCCGGGTCGTTGCGCGCCGCCGAACCGGATGGGCAGGGCGGCTGGCGCGTCAACACCTGGGTGAAGCTGGCTATTTTGTCAGGCTTTCGCAACTCCTCCATGCAGGACCTCTCGGTGCCGGGCTTCGCCTTCTTCGACAAGAGCGCCTACCCAGCACGGAACTTTTCTTTGGCGGACGGCGTGCGCATCGTGCCCGGCGGCAGCACCCTGCGTCGTGGCGCCTACATTTCGAAAGGCGTGGTGGTGATGCCTCCGGCCTACGTGAACGTGGGCGCCTACGTGGACGAAGGCACGCTGGTGGACAGCCACGCACTGGTGGGCTCCTGCGCCCAGGTGGGCAAGCGCGTGCACGTGAGTGCCGCGGCCCAGATTGGCGGCGTACTGGAACCCGCGGGGGCGAGCCCGGTGATCGTCGAGGACGATGTCTTTGTGGGGGGACTCGTGGGCCTGTTTGAAGGCATCCATGTCCGGGCGCGCGCGGTGCTGGCCAGCGGCGTCATCATCACTGGTTCCACGGTTATTTACGATTTGATAAATGGAAAGGAATGGCGTAAAGAAGTCCCCGAAGGCGCCGTGGTCGTGCAGGGTTCAAGGCCCGCCAGTGGCGGATTTGCCAGGGAAAACGGCCTGCAGGTCTCGGCGCCGATGATCGTGAAATACCGTGATGCGCGGACTGACGCCGCCACAACCCTTGAAGACGCATTGCGATGAGCCGCGCGACCGGCGACGATCAAGTCATGCTGACTCCTGCCCTCCGCCTGGCCCAACTCAAGCCGTCGCCCATCCGCATGCTCAGCGAAGGCGCGGCGCCCTCGGCCATTCCCCTTGGCCTCGGCGAACCCACGTGGGATATGCCAGCAGCGGGTTTGAAGGCCTTGCGGGAGACCTCGGGGCCATGTCCCTACGGTCCGAATTTCGGCCTGCCGGAACTGCGCGATGCCGTGGCCCGGTTCCACGGCGCCACCCGGGACGAAGTGCTCATCACCTGCGGCAGTGAGGGCGCGCTCTTCTCCCTGTTTCTTGCCTTCCTCAATCCGGGCGACGAAGTCCTGGTGCCCGATCCTTTCTTCCCGGCGTACACCTCGCTGGCCCACCTGGCCGGCGCCGAAGCCGTGTTCTATCCCCTGGATGCATCGGACCGGTTCCGGTTGAAAGCGGAGCCCGTGATCGCGGCCCTCCGCTCCAATCCCAACATCAAGGCGGTGGTGGTGAACTCGCC
>JANYBM010000181.1 GCA_025361125.1 Holophagaceae bacterium
TTCGGATTCCTCGAACTTGCCTTGCTTGAACAGCACCCAACCCCAGGAATCCATCACGGAACTATTCTGGGAGTCCTGTTTGACCGCGGCTTCGATGAGGTCCGAAGCTTCTTGCAGATCGCCACCTTTTTCCAAGAGCAGGTAACCAAGATTGTTCTGCAACGTGCTGTTGGTCGGGTCCACCTTTTGCGCTTCTCGCAGCACTTTAAGCGCTTCCTCGAAGCGGCCAAGCTGATCCAGCGCATTGGACTGGAGCAGCAATAATTCTATCTCCCGCTGCTTGGAAACATTTCTGGCCTTGCCTGCAGATTCGAGGCAGCGATCCCATTGTCGGAATTCAAAGAATGCAGTGGCGATGCCTTCGTGATAAAGCTGCATCAGCGCCCCTCGGGATTCCTTTTTGGCAAAGAGGGTTTCATTGAAAAGGTTTTTAGGTAACGCTGCAGCCTGGATGAAGAGCGGCATTTTCGGGAACTTGGCGATGCCTTCTCGCAGCGCGGCGCGGGCGGCTGTCCAGTCCTCTTGAGCCAGCAGTGATTCGGTGCGCAACACTGCCAGTTCCCCGTCGTCCCTGGTCACGCGCCAAGCATTGATCATCGGAAGGGCTTCGGCTCCGCGGTTCTGGAGCAATAGGCAATTCGCGTAGAGGATTCGCGCATTCCCTTGGGAAACGGTTTCCTCATTCTTGCCCACGAGATGGGGCAGCAACAGCTTCCATCGGTTCTCGGCTTCATGGAAACGCCCAAGGTTCATAAGCGCCAAGGCCAGGTTGAAGGAAATGCGATCTGAAGGTTTCAGCTTCTCCGCTTGTTGCAGACTTCTCAGTGCTTCGTCGAACCGGGTGGTTCGCACCTGGATGAGCGCCACGTTCTCAAGGATCTCGGGCGACTCAGGGAGGTAGCGGCTCAGCAGGCGGAAACTTTCTTCGGCGTGGGCCAGGTAGCCGATCTTGATTTGTTCCCGCGCCAATTCATCGAGCATGCGAAGGTGGCGGGGATCGGGGTTCTTGCCAGAACAAAGCGCTATGGCCGCTTCCCGTCGGGCTTCATAGCGATCCAGGGATTTGGCCTGGATGAGTGCCCGCTCCCAGGCGATGGTGATGGAGGGTCTGAGTCGGCCTACCTGCAGCCATGAGCGCAGGGCCAGTTCGGAATCCTTCAGTAATTCGGAAACCTCACCGAGACGGGCCCAGACTTCTGCGTCGTTGGGCAGTGCTTCGGTGGCTTTTTGCAGGTCAACCCTGGCTTCTGGAAGGACGGAAGAAGTTGCCATGGCTCGTCGGTATTGCAGCAAACCCAAATGCCCGGCTGCTTCGGCATTCTTGGGATCGAGTTCGAGTGCTTTCCGGGCAGGCGCGATGGCACCATCCATGTCGCCGGTTTCCTCGATGGATTCTGAAAGCCTGAGCTGCGCTTCGGCGCTTTGGGGGACCAGGGCGATCACGCGTTTGTAGAGCAGGGCCGCGCCTTGGGGATCATCGCCACCGCCCCGGCGCTGTTTGGCCCTGGCTTGCAGCATGAGGGCGCGTGGATCCTCCTGCGCGGGCTGCATCTGGGCCATGACGGGAACAGCATGGAACGACAGGATGGCAATGGGAATGGCGGCAATGCGGCGCACGGAGATCCTTAAGTTAACTGAGACTGGCGAGTAGACGGTGATGGGGGGTTATCCAGGCATCGGATTTGAGTGCCATTTGCCTGGCCCGCTCCGCGGGAAGCGGGAGAATGCAGTGTAGCTCCGGCGTGGACAGAGAGCCGTGGGTGGCCTTTTTGTCCCGCAGCAACCATGGCCTGCACTCCTCCCAAGATGCGACCAGGGGGGCCAATGGTTTCAAAGCTTTGGTGAGCCGCCGCAGAAACGGCACGGGGAAGGGCGCCAAGCCCATTTCTTCGGCCAGGAAACAGGCTGCCAAAAGACCAAGCCCCACCGCTTCGCCATGCAGGAGTTCGAAATGACTGGCGGCCTCCAGCGCATGACCCAAGGTGTGCCCCAGGTTCAGTAAACGCCTTTCCCCCTGCTCGGTAGGATCGCGATGCACGATCTCGGCTTTTATGGAGAGCGTTCGTTGGATAAAATCAGTGGGTGGCAGATCAAGGGTGAGAATGGCTTCAGCCCAGGACACATCGCCCACCACCATGGCGGTTTTAACCATTTCCCAGCGGCCCGCTTCCAGCTGTCGGACAGGTAGGGTGCGTAGAAAGCTGCGGCAGGCTACCAGTCGGCTGGGCGCATGAAAGGCTCCCACGAGATTCTTGCCAGCGGATAAGTTGACGGCTGTTTTTCCCCCCAGGCCCGCATCCACCTGGGCCAGCAGCGTGGTCGGCCAGGCGTGCCACTGGATGCCGCGCAGGTAGAGGCTGGCAGCAAGACCGGCCATGTCGGTGAGCACCCCCCCGCCTACCGCGACCAGCACCGCATCGCGATGCAGGGGTATGGCAGCCCAGTGCTCCAGAATCGGGATCAGCTGGTCCAACCGCTTACTGGCTTCAGAGGTCTTGATCCAGAGGCTGCCCGTGGGTTCTGGCAGTTCCGCGAAAGCCCAGAATTCTTTGACCGATTCATCCCCCACCAATACCCAACGCCGCTCTGGGAAAAAGGATTCCACAGGGGCCTCGGCGACAAGGACCTCGGTGGGGAAACCTTCAGGGACTTTTAGTTTCATTGCTTCCTCATCTCGCCTTGAGAACGGCTTCGCCTTCCATGGGCTTACCGTCACGGAGCCACTTTACGGTCACTTTCTCCCCGGCTTTGCCAACGGTCAGCGCATCCATGTAGTCATAGATGGTCTTCACAGGACGCGTTCCGAACATCACGATGATGTCTCCGGATTGCAGCCCGAGGGCTTCGGCCGAAGAACCTGCGGACACGCCATTGATGTGAAAGCCATCGGTGTGTTCCGCATAGTCGGGGATGACGCCGAAGCTCACCTTCATGCCAGCCGCGCCGTGGCCGCTGGAGAGCTTGGCGGTTTCCGGGTCGAAGGTGGGCGTCTGGAGCGCATTGGCCAGATCCAAGGTGACCGATTGGGCGAAGGTCGCTACCACGGCCATTCCCGCGCCATTGATCTTGTCCGCCAAGTCTGAGGGCTTATGGTAATCAGCATGGAGGCCCGTGAAGAAGAAAAAGGTGGGGATTTTTGCCAGGGCGAAACTGAGATGGTCAGAAGATCCTGCTGCCGCGCCCAGATCCCCGCCGATGCTGAGTCCCGCTGGGGCCAGGGACTTCGCATGTTCCAACGCTGCCTTCGGTGTCCCCATGCCACCCATGAGCAGCATGGGGTGCTTGGCATCCATGCGCCCAACCATGTCGAAATTCAGCATGGCTTTCACGCTTTGAATGGGCACCGTGGGGTGCTTGATCCAATAGGCTGAACCCAGCATGCCTTCTTCTTCACCGGAAAAATGGGTCAGCACAATCGTACGTTTCGCCCTGGCGGATTTCAGCTGCAGGCCCAACTCCATGAGCATCGCGGTGCCCGAAGCGTTGTCATCGGCGCCCGCATGGAACTGGCCCACGGCTGACGCGCCGCCAAGACTGTGCCGCTCCCCGCGTCCCAGGTGATCCATGTGGGCGCCCAGAACAATAACTTCAGTTTTCAATTTGGGATCGCGCCCGGGGATGGTGGCAATAAGGTTGGGGACCTCCGTGTTCTTGCGCTCCAGGGAAAGTGTCAATCCCATGAAGGACCACGGCGCCCACACAAAGTCATGACTCTGGACGGTGCCTGTTTCCCGGATCTTTTTCAGGCGTTCCTTTAGATCACCGCAGACTGACTCGAGGGCTCTGGCCGTCATGCTGAGTACGGGGAAGTCAAAAATGGCAAGCTCTGAATTCAGCTTGAGGGGTCGTGCCGCATCCCCCTCTTCCAGCAAGATCAAGGCGCCGATGCGGGCAGTCTCAAACCGGCGCAGCCTTCCGCGCAGGGTTTTTTCTTCGGCGCTTAACTTTGCGAAAGCTGGAATATCCGGTAGGTCGCGCCCGATGATGACGACTTTCCCGGCGAGATCCAAACCTTCGAAATCGTTATAAGTCCCCACTTGTATTCCATAGCCCGCGAATACCAAGGCCTTGGAATTGAAGGTGCCGTTGCCGCTGAAACCATAGGCCTCGATGTCCTTACCCCATTGAAGGGGCGTTTGCTGGTCATCGCCTTTTCCCAGGAAAGCCTTGCCTTCTCTTACCTCAACCCCGGTGAGGAACGGATAGGCCTGACGCTCGGTTTTGATGCCATGAGACCGGTAGTACCGCTCCACGTAATCGGCAGCCTGGGCAAGTCCCTTGGTTCCGTTTCCCCGTCCCTCCATGGAAGGTGCGGAGAGGATCGCCACTTCCCGCTTCATTCGGGTTTCGGCTGGGGAGTGGGTGGCGGGTGTTTGGGCGCCGAGCGTCAAGGCAGCTGAAACGGTCGTGAATAATTTTGATGCATGAATCATTTGGAAAACTCCTTGGTGGTTTTGGGCTGATGGGAACCAAGCCCAAACAGACCATTTCAACATGTCCATGCTGGGGCGGCACGGTCTTACCGTCATTCATGGGAGAATCGCTCCATGGCACAGAAGGGCGAGCCTTTTTTTCAGAGCGATCAGGTTTCCGGGCGGAGCTTGCGTCAAGCGCTGTTGTTCCGCCTCCTGAAATACCTGAAACCCTATTGGGTCGGGCTTCTTGGCCTCCTGGTACTGATGATCGCCGGGGCCGCGCTGGAGGTCATGCCCTCCCAATTCACCCTTTGGCTCATCAACCGCTTCATGGAAACCGGCTCCATGCAAGGCACGGGCCCCCTGGTGGCGGGTTTCATTGGAGTGCTGGCGGTGGGCTTCATGGTCCAGATGACCCGCTTCGTACTGTTGGCGTGGGTGGGTCAGCGGGCCATGCTGGATCTGCGCATGGAACTGTTCTCCCATTTGATGAACCGGTCCACGCACTTCTTCCATCGCAATCCGGTGGGAAGGCTCATGACCCGCGTCACCAGCGATGTACAGAACTTGAATGAAATGTTTTCAAGCGGTTTCGTGGCCATAGTGGGGGACGCCATGTCCCTATTGGCCATCGTCATCTGGATGTTCTCCAAACATGCGGGACTGGCGGTGGTGGCCCTGGCCATCATGCCGCCGCTGCTGCTGGCCACAGAAATTTTCCGTCGCAATGCCGGGGAAGCGTTCCGAGAAACCCAAGGCCGCTATGCCGCCATCCAGTCCTATCTCCAGGAACAGCTTTCAGGCATCAGCCTGGTGCAAATGAATTCACGGGAAGCCGATAGCAACGAAGGCTTCAAGAAACTCAATAGCAGCTACCTGGATGCTTTCTTGCGAACGATCTTTGCGTATGCGGTGTTCTTTCCAGTGGTGGAGTTCATCACGTCAGCCACCCTGGCGGCCATCATCTATTACGGCGGTATCAAGCTGGAAATGGGTACGCTCACCTGGGGTTTGCTGTTCGCGTTCGTGCAACTCTCGGGGCGGTTCTTCCGGCCCATCCGGGAACTGGCAGAACGCTACAACGTGATGCAGACGGCCATGGCGTCCAGTGAGCGCATCTTCGTGCTGTTGGACAACCAGGATGAGATCCCCGAGGTTGCTGCGGCGCGCCCCGTGAGCTTTGAGCACGACATTCGTTTCGAGAATGTCTCCTTCGCCTATGACGAAGGTGGCCGCAGCGTCGTGAATGAATTGAACGGCGCCATCCCCAAAGGACGCCGCGTGGCGGTGGTGGGTCATACCGGCGCGGGCAAGAGTACGCTCATCAATCTGCTGATGCGCTTTTATGATGTGAGCGCGGGAAAAATAACCGTGGATGGCGTGGATGTGCGGGAACGGAAGCTCTCCAGCCACCGCTCGCTCTTTGGCCTGGTGCTTCAGGATGTGTTCGTCTTCTCGGGCACGCTGGAAGACAACATCGTCCTGGGAAGACCGCGTGATGAACAGCGGCTTGCTTCGGTGTTGGAGCAGAGCCAACTGAAAGATCTGGTGGGGCGCCTTCCGCTGGGGCTCGAAACGCAAGTGGGTGAGCGGGGCCAGAAACTCAGCGCCGGGGAACGGCAGCTGCTGGCCTTCGCCCGGATGCTCTATCTGGAACCGGAAGTCCTGCTGCTGGATGAGGCTACCGCCAACATTGATTCCGAGACCGAGGCCAAGATCCAGGCGGTCATCGAGCACGTGAGCCATCGCCTGACCACCTTCACCATCGCCCATCGTCTGAGCACCATCAAGGAGGCCGACGAGATCTGGGTTATGGACCAGGGCCGCATCATCGAGCGCGGCACCCA
>JANYBM010000007.1 GCA_025361125.1 Holophagaceae bacterium
CAGGGCTTGGAGGAATCCTCCTCGATCGGAGATCCACCCGTTAAGCGCCTCCAGCACGCTGATGAAGGGGACGCGTCCGGTCTCGTACTGAGCCAGATTGGCTTGGAAGCTGGATTCGCTCTGCACCAGAAGCCCTTCGCGGTAGAGGCGCAAGGTATCCAGGGCAGCCTCCAGCTGGGCGGCCCGCTCTTGGATCCGCTGACCAAGAAGAAGGCGGATGCTTTCCGCCTCCGAACCCTGGGCCCGGCGGCGGAACTCCTGCTCGGAGACAGCGCGCTGCTGCTTCTGCTTGGACCAAACAGGAAGGCCGATGGAGAATCCAACCGACCACATCGGTTCCAGGGCGCCTCTGGGCATGAGTGCGGCACTGACAGCGAAGTCCGGGTAGCGGTCTCGCTTGGCCAGATCTAGGCTCCGTTCCGCCTGGCGGATGCCGATGCGGGCGGCCTGGAGCTCAGGACTCTCCTTCTCGGCCCGCTCGGTCCAGGCCGAGGCCGGGCTTGCCAGCGGGAGAAGGTCGTGAAGCCGGGCCGTGGTCGGAACCGGCGATTCAGACGCGATGCCGCGCAATCGATTGAGCGTCGCCAGCAGCACCTGTTCCTCTGATCTGAGCGAGATGCGGGTCTGCCGGATGCGGTTTTGCTCGAGCTGGGCGCGGAGGAGGTCGGCCTGGGAGCCCTGGCCGACTTCATAGCGCACCTTGGTGATGTCGCTCGCCTTCTGCCAGAACAGGGCCTGCTGATCCAGCAATTCCACCTGTCCACGGACCAGGAGGAGGCCGAAATAGGCCCGCTTCACATCCGCGATCAAGCTCAGACGAGTACGGTCGGCGGTGGATCGTGATACCTCGACGCCGAGGCTGGTGATCTCTCCACGGAGATTCCGTTTCCCGGGCCAAGGTAGCGGCTGCGTAAGCATGACTTGGTAGTAACTGGTCTCCATCTTCCCGACCTGGATTCCTTTGAACCCATCGTTCTGGAGGCCCAGCGAGAGGCTGGGATCTGGTAGAGCCTTGGATTGGGGGATACGCTCCTTCTCGGCATCCACCAGAGCCTTGGTCTTGGCGATATCCGGATTGCGATCCAAGGCTTCCTGGATCAGCGATCCCAGAAGTGGATCATCCGCGGATGCTGGCTGAGCGACAGTCGCTGGAGCAGGCGTAGAGGAAGGTGCCTGAGGCTGGGCCAACCCAATAACCGGGATGAGACCCAACGCCAAGCGCACAAAATGGCGCATGGAAGAACTCCGATCTATGAGAGTGGAAATAGTTCCGATCTGCTTTTCGGCTGGGCAGACCTACACTCTCAAATTCGGAATACCGCCAATTTCGCAAGCCGGTCTATCGGCCGACTCTGCTTGGTTTCAGATGCTTCACTGAATCGATTAGAGGGAATGGCACTCAGGACACCAGGAGTTCCGTTGACGAAGGTTCCGGGCCAGGGCTTGGGTTCGGGCCTCTTCTCAGAATCCTGATCCTTCTCGTCCTGGCTTTCCTCCACCATCCCTACGGACGTAGGAGAGATCCTGGATGAACAAGGCGTATTGGGGGTGGAGCAGGGGGAACCAATGGGACCTTGGAGCCCCGGTTGAGGAGGGTTCTGAGGAGTCATGGGCTTGGCTGGGCATTCGCAAGCCGCATCAGATGGTGCCCCGCAACCGCATAGGCAGGCCACAGCAGCGGGCCCCGCCATCGTACGCGCCACTTCCACTGGCCCCACCAGGGTCAGGATCGCGATGGCGATGTAGTGGAATAGGCGACGCAAGGGAAACCACCTCTTGTTGAGAGAGTCTAGATGGATTTCGAACCTCCGCAACGGACGAGAAGGTTCCAGTCGGTGGATCCCTTGATCCATTTCGCCCGCTACTGCCCATCGTGTATCAGTGAAAAGAAACGGGTTGATTGGGATTTAGGCATTTCCCATTGGCCCGAGGGACTGGATGCGGTGGTGATCCGAGTCACTGAAAACACCTATTTCCCTTAATCCATTCTTAATCTTCGGGATGAATTCTCTACTCAGCGCATATGTAGGTCAGCGGTAGCCCTCGCATTCCAACTCCTCACGCCATGTGCTCGAAGGAGATCTTTCCCACGAAGAGAGTGATTGCAAGGACCAAAGCTGCTTTCATCGCAAGGCAATGTGAAGATCCACCAAGAGGTGAACCACTTGAAAACGAGCTCAACAGAAAATCACGATGCATCCCGCCTTTTAGGTATTTTTAAGCGGCACTGGAAGCCATTCCTTGCTCTTCTGTCCGTGTTCGCCGTTTCATCTGGAGTAGTCGGCGCCTGGATCGCGATTCACGGCGTCAGTGCTAGGGACCAACCTACACCCGCGGAAGCGTTCCTCGCCCGCATGCTACGGCACTTAGCGGTTCCGCAAAATCAACGCAGAACCACGAACCCACTACCCCTTTCACCCGAGATTCTCTCCGAGGGAAGAATGCATTGGGCTGATCACTGTGCCACATGCCATGGCAATGACGGGCGTGGGCAGACGACCATCGGCCGAAATCTATACCCGAAAGCCCCCGACATGACTCAGAACCGGACGCAAAACCTGTCGGACGGCGAACTGCTCGCCATAATTAAGAATGGGATCCGTCTCACCGGCATGCCGGCCTGGGGGGATCCAACCAGTCAGGATGATTCGCAGAATTGGAAACTCATCCATTTCATCCGCCACCTCCCAAACATCACCCAGGAGGAACTGGATCAGATGAAAGCGATGAACCCTGTTTCCCCCATGGAGCACGCGGAGCAGCAGGAGCAGGATGCCTTTTTGAGCGGCAGCGACGCACCCGAAACGCACCCATCCACCGTTAGCCATCCCCACCACCACCCAGCGAAGAAGGAGAAACCATGAATAGGTCTTCCTGATTATCGGCCAGCCTCAGTCTGAAAGCCAGGCATCGGCACTCTGAAAAGGGTGGACGTTGCCTCATATTTCTTTGGATATGACAGAAAGTGTCCACCACCTGACCCGATGTTTTAGGTGGGGAACGCGACATGCCGAGATATGACATCCAATTTCAGAAGGGCCTCTCGCTCCGGGAGTTCATGGCCCGCTATGGCACCGAGGAGCAGTGCGTCGAGGCTGTCCGCATGGCCCGCTGGCCCCATGGGTTTGAGTGTCCCGAGTGTGGGTCAACCCGCCACTGCCATCTGTCCCGTGGTCTATTTCAATGCCAGGACTGCCGGAAGCAGACCAGCCCGACTGCCGGAACCATCTTCCAGAGCACGAAGCTCCCTCTCGCGGTCTGGTTTCAGGCCATGCACCTGCTGACCCAAGGCAAGCACTCCGTCTCGGCTCTAGAATTGAAGCGCCAACTTGGGGTGTGCTACGAAACCGCCTGGAATATGAAGCAGAAGATCCTCCAGGTAATGCTGGAGCGGGAGGCGCGAACGGTCCTCTCTGGTCGGATCGAGGTGGACGATGCCTATGTGGGCGGTGAACGCCATTTGGGGAAGCGTGGTCGTGGCGCCGCAGGGAAGACCCCCTTCGTCGTAGCAGTCCAGACTGATCCAGAGAACCCGGCCTCTGTCCTGCATCTGCGGATGAAAGCCTTGAGGCATGTGGCGGCCAGAGACCTGAAGCCCTGGTTCGAGGTAGGGTTCACCAAGGGGTCCACGATCCTGACGGATGGCTGGCAGGCTTACAACTTCCTGGACGAAGCCGGGTTTAAGCATGAACCCCACAAGATGCCTGGCGGGTGGCGCTCATCCAAGCACCCGGCCTTCCCTTAGGTAAATACAGTGCTGGGGAATCTGAAGGGGAACCTTGTTGGCGTGACCCGCTGGGTCAGCCGGGTCCACCTGGACCGCTATCTGGCCGAGTTCCAGTACCGTTTCAACCGCCGTTTCGATTTGAAGTCCATGCTTTCACGATTGTTGACGGTGGCCGTCCAAACACCGGCGATGCCCCAACCAATCCTGAAGTTGGCCTGGATGGGGCGAACTCGCCAGTCGTCAATGCAGACCGCTTAGGATTCGTCTTCGCTTTCTGCCATCCGGACACACTTCTCGTATCGAGCGATCACATCGGGGTTCCCCGCTATCGAAAGGAATGCGCGGGTGTCCTCGACGTCCATGCCTGTTTTTAATAGCTCTACGACAGCCCCAATGTCCTTTGCCCTCCCAGCCTTTAGCTTCATGTAGGCGAGCAGGTCTGAAGGCACGTAGGTAACCTCGTTAGGGGTTTCGATAGCCTTGGCGATGCACTCCTGCATCCTTCGTTGAACATTTTCAGGTCCCTCTGGAACCAAATAGTCTATGGCCACCTTCCCCACCTTGATTGGAACGCCGGGCTTAAATGTGATCACCAGCTTCCCCTCAAAGGCTGCGGCTTCTGGGACGAGGTAATCCACGTCCCGAGTAGCGTAGGCGTAACCGTGCGCGCCGACCGCAAGCCCGCCAATGAGAACATGGGGAATCCCCAAGCCGATCAAAACCTCATGGGAATGGGTGAGCGCCTGTCGCACTTCTGAATTCACGGCCGAAAGTGCGTATTCAATACCCTTGCCACCAGAATCAATTCGCATGTCTGCCCCATCCTGACTGGACAAGTCCAGTGATGATTGTTTGTCTTTCACCGCCCTGGAGCCAGTAGGCCGTCGCTCAGGAGCAAACTCGGCCAGGAGGCCCTGGCTTGGCTGGGTAGCCTCGCTTGGGGGATTTGCTGGAACGGGAGTCGCTGACTGGGTGGTGGCCTTCACCTGGACCTGGTCTGGCGGGGGTGTCTGGTTTGACTTAGGGCTGCGTTTCATGCTCATGGAACTCCTGTGTATTGCTCTCCAGCATTTGGTCTAGGAGGATCTTGGCGGGCCCTTGGGGCTTCCTTGAACCATCCGCCCATCGGTTGATTGTCCTTCGCGTTACCCCGAACGCCTTGGCAAGGGCACCCACACCCCCGTATCGAAGAGCTAGGGCATGGAAGGGTTCAGGCAAACAGTCTGGTCGGGCCATGACAATGTATAAGACCAATGGTCTTATATGTCAATGGCGGGCTTTTAGACTGAGGCTGGCCGATAATCAGGTAGGTCTTTTCAACGCCTCTTGCCCGCCTTGCTTCTGCTCACCCCAAGCATTGTGCATGCACACACCCACATGACGATCATGGGGACTGTCAAAACCATCGATGCCGCGCACATCGAGGTGACCCTGAAGGATGGGAAATCTCGGTCTATTCCCCTCGCGAAGAACACCATGTTCATGCGAGGAAAGGACATGATCCAAGCCGATCAGGTGAAGCCTGGCGCCCGTGTTGTCATCGTCCTGGCGGAGGATGACAAGACCGCCGAACACGTCAAGATCGGGACCGAATCGAAGAGCAAGTAACCTTTCGTCTGGTCGGACATCGAAGGCTCTGGAAGCAGCCAGAAGGTTCATGCCGGCTTCAGAGCTTTCAGCCGTCCTGGGGAGCCTGATCGCGCCTTGAGCCAGCCACACCCCTGATAGCAAGAATGATCGCTGCCCGCTCCACCCGATACCACCTGGAAATCGGGCTGGGCGGTCTGGGTGGAGGGCTTCACACCCTTCACGGCCTGAGCGCTGGCATCAAGAGTGATAGATGCGTAAGTCTCCAGTTTCTGTCACTAGTGTCCGGTTGAGAGCAGTGTAGAAGTTTGTAGGTTCCCTGGTTCCATAATTTTTCAATCAATATTCCTTGGTGGCGATTTGAACGACGGTAACGGAATCGCGGGTGCTTTGCTGGGGTTGGACCCCAGGGAGCAGCGCCATGAATTCCGGGAAGACGATGTTCACGCAGGTGATGGACCTCATGCCATGGACGGGCTTCATGCGCATCGTGGCGCACTACGGCGGCGACACGCGGGTCCGGAGTTTCACCTGCGCCGAGCAGTTCCGGGCCATGGCGTTCGCCCAGTTGACTTGGCGGGAGAGCCTGCGGGACATCGAAGCCTGCCTGGCGGCGAATCCTTCTCGGCTGTATGCAATGGGATTTCGCCAATCGGTGCGGCGTTCGACCTTGGCCGATGCCAACGAGAGCCGCGACTGGCGCATCTGGGCGGACGTGACAGAAGTGCTCATCCGTCGGGCCCGAAAGCTTTACTGCGGCGAGGAACTCGGCCTCGACTTCAACGGCACCGTCTATGCACTCGATTCCACCACCATCGATCTGTGCCTCTCGTTGTTCGAGTGGGCACCGTTCCGCACCACCAAGGCCGCTATCAAACTGCACACGCTCCTGGATCTCAGGGGCTCCATCCCAGCGTTCATCCACATCAGCGATGGGAAGATGCACGACGTGCGGGCTCTGGATCTGCTGCACATCGAAGCTGGAGCGTTCTATGTAATGGATCGCGGCTATCTGGATTTCGAGCGGTTGTACGGCATGCATCGGCAAGGCGCGTTCTATCTCACCCGTGCCAAGCGCAGCATGGATGCTCGCCGTGTCTGCTCGATGCCGGCGGACCGCGAGCAGGGTGTCATCTGCGATCAGCGAGTGACCCTCAATGGTTTCTATGCCTCCCGGCATTACCCAGAACTCATTCGGCGTATCCGCTACAAGGACGCCGAGACCGGCAACAAGCTGGTGTTCCTCACGAACAACACCGCCCTGCCAGCCCTGACGATCGCCGCGCTCTACAAGCAACGCTGGCAGGTCGAGCTCTTTTTCAAGTGGATCAAGCAGCACCTGCGTATCAAGCGATTCATGGGAACCAGCGAGAACGCGGTGAAGACCCAAATCTGGATTGCCGTGGCCACCTACGCGCTGATTGCCATCGTGAAAAAGGAACTCCACCTCGATGCCTCGCTTTACCAGTTGCTACAGATCCTATCGGTCTCCGTTTTCGAGAAAATCGAGCTCCGGCGGGCCTTTGCGAAGGGAAAAATTCGGGTCCGTGAAGACACCTTCTCTAAACAGTTGCCATTGTTCGACTTTCAACCGGACACTAGTGAGTTTCTGTGATGATTCATCGAGACTGGTGGGATCAAGGCGAGCGCCGTTTCGCTGGAATTCCAAGCCCATGGCCGTGAGTTGAAGAGTCGGGACGGCGTGGCAATCGGCGCAGGACACCCCGGTAAGGCGCGCCCAGGCTGGAACAGCCAGCATCGGGATGCTTGTCCCGAGTAGTAAAAGGAGAGCCTGACTACCAACCATCCTCAGCCTAAATCGGCAAGGTTAATGGCATCGTAACCGAGCATTCGGCAGCAGGTTGAGAGGATTAGACAAGATTTGTCGGTCTTCGGGACCGAGCCTTGGGTGCCTTTCGGGGCGACCAAGGAGATGGTTATGACCCGCAATGCCATCCAGTTCCAACCAGGGCTTTCCCTCGT
>JANYBM010000011.1 GCA_025361125.1 Holophagaceae bacterium
CTTCGGAACGCGTCAAGCACTTTGAGACAGTTGGTGGCCTGAGTTATCGCTCCGACCCACCCGCTGCGGAGAGCCGCCGGGGCCATGGACAGCCTGCGGATTGCCTGGCGGCAACGGGCCGATGGCCCGCCCTTCGGGTCCTCATCTGACCCGTGAGTCGCTCGACCTGCTCCAGCTGCACTTCCAGCGTGTGTCCGTCGTACGGATTCTCTGGGCAGCTCATGGCGCCCACCACGAAGCCCTCCTTGTGCGTCACGGCCAGGCTCGCCTTCACGCCGAATTCGTAGGGCTTGTGCGCCTTCCCCTTGGCGATGCATTCGACCTCGGGTGCATGCAGGCTGTAGACCTTGCCTCTCGTCGTGCGCTTCTGCGTGAGGATCAATTCGGAAAGAATCAGCGTGCCCTTGTGCTTCTGGAAGGTCGCGTCATCCATCTTCCGCTCAACGTCCCGCACCACCCGGCCTGCCATGGACTTCAGGTTCCGCAGCACCTTCCTCGCCCGCTTGAACTGCTTGGCCTTCGCGTGGCCTCCGTGCTTGCGGAATCCCCATTCCATGAGCTTTCGGTAGCTCTGACGAAGCTTGATTCCCTCGGCTCCAGCGATGCGCAGCATGGCCGCGTGAACCTTCCGATACAGACGGGCGTCCGTCGGATGCTGGACCGCTTTTGGCTGCACGGTGGTGTCCACGATGACCTTCTCGAAACTCTGCTCCGTGATTGTGCCTGTGGTCTTCCCCGCCGTGATCGTGGCTTGCAGCAGCTTCTCCACGCCCTTCTCCCCGATGCGCTTGCGCCAGCGCGTCATCTGCGAGGGATTGATTGGGAAATGGTGCTGGAACATCACCTCCCCGCAGAAGTGCTGCCAATACGGGTTCTCCACCCAGCCCTTCACCACGTTTTCGTCCGACAGCCCGTAGGTGTGCTTGAGCAGGTGCAGCCCCGCCATCAGCCGAATGGGGATCCCTGGACGGCCAAGGTCCGGCACATACAGGCGACCAAACTCCTGCGTCAGGTCGTCCCACGGGATCACCGTCGCCATCCGCACCAACTCATGGTCCGGGTCCAGCGCCAGGTCCAACTGCCAACCGATCACCGGCTGATCCTTCGTCGTTCGCCTCGGTTTTGGCTTCATGCGTACACCGGAAAAGTGGGGGTCTCCCCTACCTTTCTGGTGTACCAGATATGACTAAAGTTCCCTTAAATTGTTAGATATTATAACTTTGCGACTTGTTCAGGGCCGACTAAACAACTGGGCGCGGTTCACAATCTGGTGTTTCAGACACTCCATTTGTTCCCTCAAACTATTGCATCTGGGTTGGTTGAGATTTTTTCAAGTCCGACTAATTGTCGTCAGGCACCTGGGTCGTGGGGGTGGCGATTTCAAGACCGACTACCGATCCTGACCGGTGTTTCGAGCCTGAATGCTCGTTGAACGAAGCCGCGCAGCGGCTTCGTTCAACTTTGGGGATCTGAGGGGGACGTTGAGGGTTCATGTGGTCTCGCGACCAGTCCTTCATCCACACCCTTATAAAAAGGGATCTCTGTTTGAGCATGCTTCATAAAGCCAGCACTATCTGTAGCTGAAGCTTCGGCGCCGCAGATGGGGTCAGAGCCCCGCGAGGATGCGTTCCATAACCTCGTCCGGCAGCAGGGCAGCGGCTTTGTTGGTCTTGCGCAGTCGGCTCTCGTCGCTCAGGGCCCGCTTGAACGGAGGCACTTCGAGCATGGACTTCACGGTGACCCCTGAGGACAATGCGCGGCTCAGGCCGCGCTCGAAGTCAACGATATTTCGACAGCGGTAGAGGGCCGCGAGGTAGTTGCCCTCGAGCTGTATGTTGCGTGGATCGGCCTGCACCATGGATTTCAGGAGCTCGGAGGCCTGCCGCGGATCGGAATCCATCAGGGCCGCGACCTTTTGTATGGGTGATTCCGAGGGCTTGCCGGGTTCAGGATTGAGTGGAACGGCCGGGACAGCGGAGAACGGGACGCTCGATTTAGTGGGCTCTGGTTTGAATGGCACGGCTATGGTCTTACTCTCCCTTTGTGCCGTTGGAGGACATGGAGCGTACCTACCTCCTCTCGGTCCTGAATCACACCAAGGGCAACAAGACCGAAGCGGCCCGCATCCTCGGAATCGAAAGGAAGACCCTGGCCCGGAAGCTCAGACGGGCCGATG
>JANYBM010000023.1 GCA_025361125.1 Holophagaceae bacterium
CCATGGCTTCATCAAGATCGTGGCGGACAAGAAATACGGCGAGATCCTGGGCATCCACATCATCGGCCCCAAGGCCACAGAGCTGGTGGCTTCCAGCCTGGCGCTCCTTGGTGGCGAATACACCGTGGATGAACTCATCAACACCATGTACCCGCACCCCACTTTGAACGAAGTCTTCCCTGAAGCCGCCCGTGCAGTGTATGGCCGCGCCTTGAACATGTAAGTGAACCTGCAGGAGTGAACGTGATACCGATTGGAAGACTGGGCCGTGTCAACGAAGGCGACTACCAGAATTGGTACGTGATGGTGCATGACACGCCGGGCATGGGCCTGCTGGTGGTGAAGGCCTTGGACCCTGAAATGAGCAACACCAAGCTTTTCCATGGGCCCATGAAGAACATGGCGGAAGTGGAGGAATACTTTGTCCAGCAAAACCTGAAGGTGGAGTGGACGACGGACGAAGGTGCCGAGGGCGGCGACGCCTGATGTGGCCGTTCACCGCCGCACTCGTTTGCCTAGCTTCTTTCTCGTTGACAGCGCAAACCCCGCGCGGAACGCTTCGCTTCAGCTCCGGCGCGCGGCGCGCGGCGCTTCAAGTGATTGACGGCAACCATCCCGCCTTCATTTCACTGCGTCCGGAACAGGGCGAACTGGCGCTACTGCGGGAATACTTTCTCACCCACACAGGCCCCGAAAAGATGATCGTGGCCAACCCAAACCCGCTAAAGACCGTTGCCCCCGCTGCCTGGAAGGTGACCAGGCATCGCGGCGAAAAATTGATCCAAACCGACGATGCCACCTACTGGTGCTACACGCCGGGCCTGGTGCTGCCCGTAACCTTCCGCATCGGCCAGGCGACATGGAAGCTAGAAAGCGCCGACCTGCCACCGTTGCTGTTCGTGGAATTGCGGTGAGTTACAGGATTTGAACTTTGGGCCGATAACTCATGCCTCATAGCCTTTGACTTCACCTTTTAGGTCGAACGGGCAGAAATTTCAGGACACGCCTCCCTGCCAGGCAGTTAGACTTGCGCAGTTTTCAATAACAGCCACCCTCACTTGCTTCTCTGGAGGACGCCCATGTCCCGTGCACTGTTCGTTCTGGCCCCTTTGGCCGCCTTCGCCGCATTCCAGATCCCCTCGGTCATCCAAAAGGGCGTGGTCTCTACCCATCCAGTGGCCCACCTGGCGGCGGGCAAAAGTGTCCCGGCGGTCCAGTCGGCGCATCGGGCTCTCGGACTGCAGGCCGGCCCCAAACCCCTGAGCTGGACCGAGAAGGTGGCGACGCTGAAAGCCTTGAATCTCTACTCAGGAGGAGGCGGCGCCCCCGCCACGACCATCAACCTCACGGTGCAAAACCACGTGCAGACCGTGAACGGAGTCTCCGCCGCCACTTATTACGAGAACCCCATGTACGTCTACTCGGATTGGTACGGAACCGGGGTCGCTTCTTTCGGCAACTCGACCAACATGTTCAACGGCACGGGAAACGATCCAGACCTTTTCATTTCGTTCAAGCCCTTGCCCAACAAGAAGTACCTCATTGATGCCGGGATGTACGGAAACACCGGCACATATTACATCTATGTCCACGTGGACAACAACAGCGCCTTCCAGCAGATCATGCCCAATTCCAACCGACTGTTGATCGTCTTCCCAGGAACGGCCAAACCCCAGGAAACCTACATCGCGATCCGCGGCAGCATCCCCGGCCGCGGGTACTGGTCCTGGTACGGCTGCCAGATCACGGAAATCTAGGAAATGGTCGCAGGGCGTGGGTACCCAAGCTTCAACAGCTTTTAATAAACGGGGATGAACCGCAATGGAAAGGGCATGATCGCCACTGAACAGCTTGAGCTTTGTCCCCGGACAGCCCTGTGAGTCCCCGGCAAAAAAGCTATAAAAAGCCGGGGATACACGGGAATGTACGGGGACAAAAAAACAACAACAACCCAAAAAGCTAATTCATTTTCAACCGCGAATAAACACGGATTTGAATACAATCGAAAAATCCGTAGCGATGGAACTTTCCCGACTCACGGCTCGTACCCAAGTGATCAGGTGTTCACGCTCTAGGCAAACCAGGAGAATCGATGCAACGGACGGCGCGGCTTGATTCGTGGATCACCAGCTACAGGATTGATCACCGAAATCCGGTGAACCACGCCGTCCACGTGGTCTGCATCCCGCTTATCGTGTTTTCGAGTCTGGGCCTGCTGAACTGGATCCCACTGCACGTGGCGCTGGTGAACCACGCCGTCGGCCTGGGTGATCTGGGCATGGTGCTGCTGCTGGCTTTCTTCGCGCGCCATGACCTGCGCCTGGCCCTGCTGGCCCTGCCCTTCGCGGCCCTCATGATCGTCGGCGCGCGCTATGTGCCACCCCTCGCCCACCTCGCCCTCTTCGCCGCCGCCTGGACCGCGCAGTTCTTCGGCCATGGCCTCTGGGAAAAGAACCGCCCCAGCCTCATGTCAAACCTGGTCTCCCTCTTCATCGCCCCAGCGTTTCTTCTGGATGGGCTGATGAGTGGAGGGAATGGAATAACCTCACCGAATACCAAATGAACCAATTCATGAATTCTCTATCGTTCCCACACTTGGCGCCAGCAGCCTCTCAGCCGTTCCCCTGAATTCCTCAAACGCCCTCACTGCGCTGTTTCTGAAATCGGGGCTGAAGTGGTCGCAACGGGCTTTTGCCTGCTGCACTAGGCGGGTGCGGTAGGCCTTCCAATCGGCAAGGTTATTGGCGTTGCCTTGGATGGCTCGCTTCAGGCGGTCTTCCAGATCCTGCCGTGAGCGCTGCAGTTTGTCCTTGAAACGCTCAAGCTCCAACAAGCTTCTCGTAATGGTGAAAAAATGGTGGCCCTTCACGGCCATGGTCACGAGCTCAGCGACCATGCGCGGGCGCATCCAAAGGCCCCGCAGCAGGTAGGACCAGTAGGCGAACGAATACCGGGAGCAGGTCTGCCGGACGAGGGAATAGAAGAAGGCCCGCAGCTCGATGAGGCGGATCCTACGCACGGAAGTCTTGGGGGGTTTCATGCGGCGGACCAGTTCGAGGCAGCGGGCGAAGTAGTGGCGCGGGCGGTACACCTCGGCGAGCAGGCGTTTGTACCCCGCCCGAAGGGCGTCCGCATCCATCCGCGGCAGGAAATTCAATTCCAGATCATGAGTATTGTTTCCCCCCAGCGATGTGGAAAGCAGGCGCCCCTCCGAGGCCAGACGAGTATGGAGCCGTGTCCCTGGAAGGACCGTCAGCAGGCCTACCATTGCCGTGGGAATCGCAGCCTGCCCGATAAAGCGGATCTGGCGGTCGAAAATGTCGTCCTTGTCTTCATCGAAGCCCACGATGAAACCGGCGGCCACTTCCAGCCCCTTCGCCTGGATGGCGCGGACGCTGGCCAGCAGATCCGCACGGCTGTTCAGGTTTTTTCCGACCGCTTCGAGCGTGGCCTGGTCGGGTGTCTCGATGCCGACGAACACCATGTTGAAACCCGCCCGCACCATGTCGTCCATGAGCGCTTCGTCCGCGGCAAGGTCGAGGCTGGCCTCGG
>JANYBM010000055.1 GCA_025361125.1 Holophagaceae bacterium
TGGGTCTCCAGGTATTCCAGCAGGCCCAGGATGTCGGTGCTGGGGGCCGGGGGCAGCGGTTCGACGGTATCCGACAGCAGGCTGGGTTCCGGCGCGGAGATCTCCACATCGGGCAGTTCAGTGCTGGTGATGATGTCGTGAAGCTGGTCCACCAAGCGCATGAATTCGGGCGAGCGCGTATCGCGGGGCCGTGCCAGCGGGTTTTCCACGATGGTCCGTACCCGGCCGGGATTGGCGGAGAGCACCACGATGCGGTCGGCCATGTAGGCGACTTCCTTGATGTCATGGCTCACCATTAGGATGCTGGATGGATTGGTGGAAGTATCGCTCCAGATGTCCAGGATCTCGGCGCGCAGCCCCTCTGCGGTGAGGGCGTCCACAGCACTGAAGGGCTCATCCATGAACAAGATCTCAGGATCCACGGAGAGCGCCCTGGCCATTCCCACCCGCTGCTTCATGCCCCCGGAAAGCTCCCGGGGATAGGCTTCCTCGAATCCTTCAAGGCCCACCAACTGGATGGCGCGGTTGGCCCGGGTCTTGAGGTCATCCTCTGCCATGCCCTTGGCGCGAAGCACCGTGCGCACGTTCTCTTCCACGGTCATCCAGGGGTATAACGCGAAGCCCTGGAACACAATGGCCACGCCGGGCGTCAGGCCCTTCATTTGTTTCTGGTGGTAGTAGACCTTGCCTTTGCTGGCGGAAATCAACCCCGCGAAAATCCGAAGTATTGTGGATTTGCCGCAGCCCGAAGGCCCGATGAGAGCCACCACCTCATTGGCGCGGATGTCCAGATTGATGTCCTCCAGCACTCGCAGCGGCTTGCCGTTGTCACGGTCGAAGGATTTCTGGATGCCCTTGAGCTCGCAGATAACATCGTGGGTCATGGCGGACATGATCGCCTCACTTGGTCAAGGAATAGCGGGTTTCGGCGAGCTTATAAAGCGGCTTCCACACCAGGCGGTTGAAAATCACCACGGTGGTGGCGAGCACCAGGGTGGAGGCTGCGAGCAGGGCAAAATCTTTCTGCTCGCCAGCCTTGCTGATGATGGCTCCGAGACCAAAGGTTTCCATCGTCGGTCCGCTGAGATTGTAGTACTCGGACACGATGCTGGCATTCCAGGCCCCACCGGCGGCCGTGAGGCAGCCAGTGACGAGATAAGGAAAGATCGAGGGCAAATAGAGGCTCCGGAAACGCTGCCAGCGGCTGAGGCTGAAGGAGGTGGCCACTTCCCGGAGATCGCTGGGGATAGCCGAAGCCCCGGCGATGACGTTGAAGAGGATGTACCACTGGGTTCCTAGCAGCATGAGCACGATGCTGCCCCACCCGAGCCCGATCTTGAAGGTCGCGAGGATGGCGATGACCGCAGGAAAGAGCATGGGCGCTGGAAAACTTGCGGTGACCTGGACGATGGGCTGGAAGATTTTGGAAAGCCGCGGCGAGAGCCCAATGGCGAGGCCCGCAGGCAGCGCCCAGGCCGCGCCGATGATGATGGAGGCCAGCACCCTGGAAAGAGTCAGGCCATCGGCCTTCGCCAGATACCACCATGCGCCAGGGCGCAGCTTGGAGAGCAGGCGCGCTACGCCAAATCCACCCAGCACCAGGAGCGCAGAGATGAGCAGCAGTGCGAAGCCTGTCACCCAGGGCGCTACCACTTCAGCGCGCAAAACCGGGCTCTTGGACTTTGCAGGTCCTTTCACTTGGTGCGCTTTTTGGCGGTGGACCCGCCAGCGATCCCAGCGGCGGATGAGGCGGGAGCGGCGGATCAGGTTCAAGAACCAGCTCTGAGGAGCAGCGGCCTGAACCGTATCTTCCACCTTGAATCTCTGGGCCCACACGACGATGGGCCGCCATATCACCTGGTCCAGCAGCACGATCATGATGATCATGGCGAGCACCGCGAACAGCTGGGCTTTCACATCCTGATGTTCGGCGGCGACACTCATGTAGGAACCCAAACCCGGTACGCGAAAATCCCGTTCCCCCAGCTTGAAGGCCTCGATCAGCATCAGGAAAAACCAACCTCCGGCCATGCTCATCATGGAGTTCCAGGCCAGACCGGTGGTGGCGAAGGGCAGCTCGATCCACTTGAACCGCTGCCACCAGTTGAAGCGATATACGGTGCCCACTTCCTGCAGGTCCGCGGGCACGGACTTGAGAGAATGGTAAAGGCTGAAGGTCATATTCCAGGCCTGACCCGTGAAAATGGCGATGATGGCGGTGAGCTCGATGCCGAGATTGCTATGCGGGAAAAACGCCACGAGCGCCAGCATGAGCGGCACGATGAAGGCCATCACCGGAATGCTCTGGAGAATGTCCAGCAAGGGCACCAGAAGCTTTTCCGCCCGCGCGTCTTTGGCCGCCCAGTAGGCGTAGACAAGGGTGAAACA
>JANYBM010000057.1 GCA_025361125.1 Holophagaceae bacterium
TACCTTGACACGGTAGGGGTCGGCGGTTCGAGACCGCCCGCGCCAACCAAACGGCCGCCCCTTGGGCGGCTTTTTCATTTTGGGCTGTCTAAATTCCGTTGCGGGTTCACCCAATTCCCCGATCAGTGTGCTTCACTCACCCATCAACAACCCCATTCACTCCACGGTCACGCTCTTGGCGAGATTCCGGGGTTGGTCCACATCACAACCGCGCAGCACGGCGATGTGATATGCCAGCAATTGAAGGGGTACTACATATAAAATCGGTGCGAGCCAGGGATTCACTTTGGGTAGATGGATCACATCCTCGGCGATATCCGCCAAGCCTTCATCGCCATCGGTAACCAGCGCAAGGATGCGGCCATCCCGCGCGGCGGCTTCTTGCAGATTGGAGAGGGTTTTCTCGCGGTGGGTGTCCATCGGCATGAGCGCCACGATGGGCAAGTGGCTATCAATCAGCGCGATGGGACCGTGTTTCATCTCTCCGGCTGGGTAGCCTTCGGCGTGGATGTACGAAATCTCCTTGAGCTTCAGTGCGCCTTCGAGGGCGATGGGGTACAGCGGCCCCCGGGCAAGATACAGGAAATCCTTGGCCTCTCGCCAATCCTGGGCCCACTTGGCGATATGCGATTCCAAGCTATTGATGCGCTCCAATAAGGCCGGCAGTTCCCGTAAGGCTTGAATGAGTTCGGTTCGAAGCGTGGGATCAAGGGTCCCTTTGGCTTCGCCGATACGCAATGCCAGCAGCAGAAGGACACTCAATTGCGTGGTGAAGGCCTTGGTGGAGGCCACTCCGATTTCAGGACCTGCGTGGGTCAACAGCGTAGCCTCGGCCTGCCGCGTGGCGGTTGAGCCTTGTACGTTGCAAATAACGAGGGTCCGGGCTCCCCGTGAGGCAGCCTCTTTCAATGCGGCCAGGGTATCCGCGGTTTCACCGCTTTGAGTGATGCCGATAGCGAGGGTACCGGGCGCCACCATGGGATCGCGATAGCGGAATTCCGAGGCGTAATCAATGTCAACGCCGATGCGCGCCAACTGTTCCAGGTAGAACTTGCCCACGAGACCCGCGTGCCAACTGGTGCCGCAGGCCACGATGGATACCCTGTTGAAGTTCCGCAACTGCTCGGTGGTGAAGGGCAGGTCCAGCTGGATGGGTTCGGTATTCTCGATGGGCAGGCGATTGAGCAGTGTGTTCGACAAGGCTTGCGGCTGCTCGAAGATCTCCTTTTGCATGAAGTGCTTGAAGCCACCCTTTTCAGCCGCGATGGGGTCGAAGGGAACCGTATTCACGGTTCGTTGTACCGCGCTTCCATCCGGGCGAAAAATCCGTGCGCCCATCCGCGTGATCTCCGCCAGATCCCCATCTTCCAGGTAGATGATCTGCCGGGTATGAGGCAGCAGAGGTACCACGTCCGAAGCCAGGAACGACTCGCCTTCCCCCAATCCGATGACTAAAGGTGGGCCACTGCGGGCTGCAAGGATCCGACCAGGGTCATCGGCATGCAGGCAGGCCAACGCGTATATCCCACGCATCCTTCCCACCGCGGCGCGAAAAGCTTCGACGAAATCCAATCCCTCATCCATCAGGTACGACACCATCATCGGAAAACATTCCGTATCGGTCTCGGTGATGAAGTCGTAGCCCGCTGCTTTCAACTCCGTTCGCAGTTCCAAAAAGTTTTCGAAGATGCCGTTGTGTACGGCTACGACTTTGCCATCGTTGCTGCGATGGGGATGGGCGTTTTCCTCAGTGGGCCGACCATGGGTGGCCCAGCGCGTGTGGCCGATACCCAGTGGCGCCGGATCCTTCAAATCAATCTTGGAATGAAGGTTGATGAGCTTGCCGCTGGCCCGTGTGATGTGGAAGGTTCCGTCTCCGGTCACCAATGCCACCCCCGCGCTGTCATAGCCGCGATATTCGAGTGTGCGCAACCCATTCACCAATATCCCTGCAGCGCTTTGCTGACCGATATACCCCACAATGCCGCACATGCCGCCTCCCAAACCTCGAACACTCGAAAGCTAACGTGTTCGCAACCCACATCCAAGGTGGTCGGATTGCCTCAAGGTGTGGGCTTTTGAGGAACCACACATGTGGTGAACTGGCCTGTTCGGAATTTAACCCCCCATTCCCAATCTCTGGATGTTTACGAGCTTGAGCGAAAGGCGGTGCAAAGCGACCGCAGCAGCAGCTTTTTCATCCCTGCTATAAAATTTCCAGATCTCGCGGGCCGGTGTCAACTTCCACTTATACCCCCACGCGTTCCGCCAAGCTCTCGGCCATGGCACGGATCGCTGTCCCGGCGGGGCTGCTGGGGTAGAGGTCCACCACACTGCGTTGCTCACGCACCGCCTGGAGCAGGTGGCGGTCTGAGGGCACGAGCCCTAGCACTTCTAAATCCTTCCCCAGGAAATGCTGGGCAGCGGCGCGAAGCTGGTCTGCGGCCTCGGTGGCTTCCTCCAGGTTTTGGGCGTTGTTGATCACCAGGTGGACAATCTTGTCGGGTTCGCGAAGGTGCAGCACTTTCAACATGGCATAGGCGTCCAGCAGACTGGTGGGCTCAGGGGTGGAAACAAGGATGACCTGCTGAGAAGCCGCCAGCATCTTGAGCACCGCATCGTGGATGCCCGCCGCAGTGTCAATGAACAACCAGTCGGAGTCGTCGCAAACCCGCTGAAGGCTCTGGGTCAGGCGCAATTCCGAGGCCGGGTCCAAATGGGACAATTCGTGGACGCCGCTGCTGGTGGGGATGACCCGTATACTCATTCCACCTGTAACCGGGGCTTCAAGCAGCACTTCCTCCATCATCTTTTCGCCTTTAAGTACCTGCTCCAAGGTGTACTTGGGCGAAAGGCCCAACAACACGTCCAGATTGGCCAGCCCGAAATTGGCATCCAGCACCACGACTTTTTGACCGAGCTTGGCAAAAGAAGTAGCCAGGCCTGCAACCACATTGGTCTTGCCCACGCCGCCTTTGCCGCTGGTCACTGCGACCACCCGGGCGCGAAAGGGGGAAAAAGTTACGGTCATATCGAAGTCGGCGCAGGTAGATTCTGAGCCACACCCGGGCTACGCCTTCTTTCATGCAGCATCAGGGGCCGCAACACACAGACCTGAACCGTGCTGGCCATCGAATAACGGACTCTAAAGATTACGGGAGGCATTTTCAGGTTCCGGAAGGCCCAGGTCGGCATGTTGACACCAGGCCAGGGATAGGGCGAGGAGGATGCCAAATGGGGGATGAGCCATGAGCTAGAAGCGATGAGCCTTGAAGGGGTAGGGGCCAAGACCTTCCCATCTTTCGGTTGGGTGAAAGCGGCAGCTCCACCCGGCCCAACTCACTCGCTGGAAGGAAAGCGTGCCAGGCCATGGAACACGGTCTAGAAAGCGGCTCAGGGCCATTTGTAGGCGCAAGCGTTGTTCGTGGGTCAGCGCTGTGTCACCGCCTACCCAGGCGCCGGGTTTGCGGGCTTTCACTTCCAGCAACCTCAGCTCATCGCCACGGCTCACCAGCAGATCCAACTCGAATCGCCCTACCTTTAATTGCCATGCCACCAGGTCCCAGCCGCGCAACCACAACAACCAGAGTGTTAGGCGTTCGCAACGATGGCCCCAAATACGTGCGGTCCGGCCCTTGGTAGTCGTGGAACTCATAGGGCGCCCTGAAGGAATGGGATGGGAGAACCCGAGCCTCGTTCAGCCCGTCTGGAAAAGGCGAGGCCAACCTCCGGCTGGATTCACGAAGAAAGCACACTGTGATGAATCGCACAAGCAATTTGGCGATTCGACTTGAGCCACCCATTCAAACTATCCTTCGGGAAGCCGTTTCGAGCCTCTTCAACATCCGCTTTTTGTTTCCGGATGGTAAATTTGGCGGTAACCCTTCTGAAAATTCTTGGTGAAAAGATGGATCCTATGCTTTCGGTTGCTAACGGTGCCCCGGTTCCCGCGAAGATTGGGAAGCGCGCGAACCTGTTCGACAAATGCCTGCAATTCACCCGTGCTGACGAGTTGAAGGCCCTGGGCAACTATCCCTACCATCGGGTCATCGAGAACGGGCAGGACACCGAGGTTCAGGTCAACGGCCACAAGATGCTCATGCTTGGGTCCAATTCCTATTTGGAACTGACGACTCATCCAAGGGTCAAGGCGCGGGCGATGGAAGCCATCCAGGAATTTGGCAGCGGCTGCGCTGGATCCCGCTTCCTGAATGGCACATTGCCGATTCACCTGGAGTTGGAGCGGCGACTGGCAGAACTCGTGGGCAAGGAGGCCGCCCTGGTCTATCCGACGGGGTTCCAGACCAACACAGGGGTTATTTCCACCCTGGTCCAAAGTGGCGAATACATCATCTCCGACAAGCTCAACCATGCCTGCATTGTGGATGGCTGCCTACTTTCCCCTGGGAAGCTGGTTCGCTACAACCACAACGATATGGCCGACCTGGAAGACAAACTTTCCAGGCTTCCGAAGGAGGCGGGCAAGCTCATCGTCACGGATGGCGTCTTCTCCATGGAAGGCGACATCTGCAAACTGCCTGAAATCGTCCGGCTGGCGAAAAAGTACGAGGCTCAGGTGATGGTGGATGATGCCCACGGCCTGGGCGTCCTAGGACCTGGCGGGGCCGGAACTGCGGCGCATTTTGGCCTCACAGACGGCGTGGACCTGATCATGGGGACCTTTTCCAAATCCCTGGCGGCCATCGGGGGCTTCATCGCCAGCAGCGAGCGAGTGATCAACTACCTGAAGCACACCTCCAGACCATTCATCTTTTCAGCCTCTGCGGCCCCGGCCAGCGTAGCGGCGGTCCTTGCGGCCCTGGACGTGATGCAGGAAGAACCGGAACGGCTTGACCTGCTCTGGCGGAATGCGACCTTCATGAAACAGGGACTGGACGACCTCGGTTTCGACACCGGCGATTCTGAAACACCCATCATCCCGGTGCTCATGGGCGACTTCGACCGGTGCTTCCAGGTCTGGCAGTTCATGGAAGAGGAAGGTATTTTCGTCAATCCCATCGTGCCTCCGGGGGTGCCTCCCAACCGTTGCATGATCCGGGTCTCAGTCACCGCCGGCCACACCCTGGAGCAACTGAATTGGGCCCTGGAGAAATTCTCGGAAGCCGGTCGCCGCTTCGGGCTGACGGAGTAGCCGCACATGGCTGAGAGCTTGCGCATCCAAGCAGGGTCGGGAGCTGCGGATGTCGAAGCGTTCATCCGTTTCCCTTTTCATCTCTACAAGGGTTTTCCACATTGGGTGCCTCCACTGCTCCTGGAGCGGCGGGAATTCCTGGACCCCGCCAAGAACCCGGTCTTTGAATACGCCAAAATCCAGACTTTTCTGGCCTTCCGGGGAACCGAAGTGGTAGGAACCATCGTGGCAATCTGTAACAGTCGCTATGGTGAATTCCATAATGATGAGCGACACATCGGATTTTTCGGCCTCTTTGAATGCACCCAGGATCAGGAAGTAGCCACCGCGCTGTTCAAGGCTGCGTCTGAATGGCTCGGAAAACAGGGGATGACGGTCCTGCGCGGCCCAGTGAACCTCACCACCAACGACATCGTGGGCCTGCTGGTTGAGGGCTTCGACGATGACCCCACGATCCTGATGCCTTACAACCCGCCCTATTACGGTGGCCTGATGGAGGCCGCAGGATTCGCCCAGACCAAGGATCTCTTTGCTTTCACACTGGCGGAACGTGACTACCGGGGCCAATTAGACTCTGTGGCTATCAAGTTGGCAGAACGTGGGCATGTGAAGATCCGACCGGTAGACCTGAAACGCTGGCCCGAGGAACTCGCCTTCGTGCGCAGTTGCTACAACGTGGCCTGGGCGAAGAACTGGGGCTTTGTCCCCTGGACCGACCGGGAGCTGGCCTTCATCGCGAAGGAATTGAAGCCCCTCATTGATCCTCGCCTGGCCTTCGTGGCCGAAGTGGATGGCAAGCCCGCCGGATTTTCCATTTCTGTCCCGGATGCCAACCAGGCCATCAAGTTGGCCAAAGGGAAACTACTTCCTTTCGGCCTTCTGAAAATCATCTGGAAACTGAAAGTCAGCAAGTGTACGCGGCTGCGCACCATCGCCATGGGGGTGCTGCCCGAGCATCGCAGACGGGGTATTGATGCGATCCTGGTACACCACCTCGTCCGCCAATCCGTAGCCTACGGCTGCCCCGTTTCGGAGATGGGCTGGATCCTGGAGGACAATCAGCCGATGCTCAGCGCCCTGCGCCAGATCGGTGCGCGGAAAACGAAGACCTATCGCGTTTACGACCGAGCCATCTGACCATGCTCGCGCTGGTCACAGGAGGGCAAGGCTTCATCGGATCGCATCTTTGCGAAAGGCTGCTTCGGAAAGGTCACCGGGTTCGTGTGCTCGCCCGCCCAAGAAGCGATCTCATCTACCTGAAGGGCCTCCAGGTGGAAGTGGTCTTCGGCGACCTGACCGGTGATGGGGATCTGAATCAAGCCGTCGCCGAAGTGGATTGGGCGTTCCATCTGGCCGGGGCGCTCAAGGGCTTCCATGAAGCGGATCTGATGCGTGTAAACCGCGAGGGGACACGGAGGTTGACCGAAGCCTGCAGCACCCATGCGCCCAACCTTTCTCGTTTCCTCTTGGTATCCAGCTTGGCGGCCGTTGGCCCCAGTCCCGGCGGCCGCCTTGCAACCTCTGAAGATGTGTCACCGGCGCCTTTGACCTGGTACGGGAAGAGCAAACATGAGGCTGAGGGTGTGGTCCAACAATCCGGCCTGCCCTTTACGATTCTCCGTCCACCCATTGTCTTCGGGCCACGGGACCGGGATGTATACGGCTATTTCAAGCTCGCCAAGGCTGGAGTGCTGCCTGTTCCCGGCCGCAAGGATCGCAGCTATTCCCTGGTGTATGCGCCGGACCTGGCCGAGGGCATTCTTCAAGCGGCGGAGTGCCCCGAGGCCGTTTCCGGCATCTTCAATCTGACAGGCCCGGAAGTGTTGACTTGGTCCGAACTTGGCCAGAAAATTTCGACCGCGCTGGGTGTCCGGGGCCACGTTCTCAACCTTCCAGAATTTGTGATTCGGGCCTCCGGGAAATTTGCGGATCTTGCAGCACAACTGCGGGGAACCCCTCAGATCTTCAGTTCCCAGAAAGTCATTGAGATGCTTGCACCGGCCTGGGTTGCGAGCCCCGAAAAAGCCCGGCGGACCTTAGGCTGGAGTGCCAAGACACCGCTGGATGAAGCCCTTTCCCTGACCGCGCAATGGTACCGCGACCATGGCTGGCTCTAGCCTTCGACCTAGACCTTTCGGACTGAAGGAACCTCTGGGCTCCTGGCGTGCCTTGGATGTGGCGCTGGTGGCCTACGCCCTCCTCGCGTCCATGCCACTGCTCGTGGGCATGGTTCGTGGCGTTGTGGGATGCCAGAAACAGCTCATAGTCAACGCGCTGATACTCACGGTGTCCATGTGCGTCGTGCGTTGGAGCCGGGACACCACGGCTTGGATTCCGACACTCTTACGTTTTTGCTACGTGCCACTTTGCTACCTGATCTTTTACCGGCAGATCGAGATCATTTGGCCGATCATGCGTACAGCCCCGTTGGACGCAGGTTTGGCCAGCCTAGAGGGGCGGCTGTTTCACGCCCAGCCATCGCTTGCCTTCAGAGCCACCTTTCCCTTCCCCTGGCTTTCGGAGCTTTTCTGCTTCGCGTACTTTGCCTATTATTTTTTTACACCGGTGGTATTTCTCACAGTGTTATTTCGCCGGGGCTACCTTGCGGCCGAGCGTATCGCTTTGGCTACCTCGCTTTGCTTCTTCGCCTGTTACGCAACCTTTTGGCTTTTCCCGACCGTCGGACCCCATTACTTTTTTCCCCCTCATTTGGGGCCACAGCTTTATGATGGCTACAGCTTCAATCACCTACTGTTTTTCCTGACCTCCAGCGGCGAAATCCGGGCGGGAGCCTTTCCTTCCTCGCACATCGCAGTGGCGGTGCTGCTGACACTTTTCGCCAGACGCGACCTGCCCAGACTCTTCGCGCCTCTCGCGTTGATTACGGTGCTAATGTTCCCGGCGGTGGTTTATCTCCGGGCCCACTACCTGCTGGACGTTCCCGCAGGCATCCTGACCGGCCTGCTCGCCTTCGTGATCACAGGCCGCATCCAGGGGCGAGGCAGCGAGGCATGAGGTAGTGAGGTTGAATTTGGAAGAGGCCATAGGCCTCCCCCTGGTGCGTCAGGATGCCCCCCTCGTGTCTCGAACTTCAAGCCACGCTCTTCTACTCGTCTTGCCTGGGCGCGATGAGGCTGCGCTGCACACGTTCAAGGTTGCCTTGGAGTTGCACCAGATTCCAGGCGATCCACATGGCGTAGCCCAGCCAAACCCAGAGCAGCCGAGGGTCGCAGGGTGTACGTTTGAGTACATCGGTGCCGATGTCCAGCCTCAAGCCTTGAAGGAACCAGACCACGCCGCCAAAGATGATGAGCAGGTGGCCCCAGCGAATCCAGTAGGGGCGCAAGCCCTCCTTGGCCTTCCAGTGCAGCAGCAACCAGCGCAGGAACAGCTCGGTTTTGGCTTCGGCGAAATGCAGGGCGATGAGTTGATCCACCAACGGTGCGTAGCGATGGACTTTCAATTCGGCGATTTCATCTTCACCATTCAATTTGCGTAGGAAGGCCGAGCGGATCTTGCCCACACATTCCTCCCACGGAGCCTCTTCGCGGCGCACTGCCAGATGCAGGCGCACCAGGCCGACCCACAACAGAGCCTGGGCCAGCAGTACCAACCAGAGCGCCATGCCCTGCCAGCCGCTATTGCGTACCACATCCAGGAAACGGGAGAGATCCATGCAAAGAGTTTGACCGGAATCGAAGTCAATTACTGCCCCTTCCGGCATGATGGATTCACCATGCACCATCCCCGCGCTTCCATCATGATTCTGATTACTTCCGGCATACTGGCACAGGCGCCGGATGCTTGGGATACGCTGCTGGCGCGCCAGCGCATTCGCCCGAATCTACAGGGTGCTTACCAATTCATTTCCCGAGGCCAGGAATTTGAAGGGGGCTGGAGCAATGATCTGGCATTGACCAAGCTGCGGGCCTCGGGCGAGCTGGGTTTTCTTCAGCTGGATGAAGCCCAAGCGAAAGCCCTGTGGTCGCGGCAACGCTGGCCTGCTGGGGAAACCCATTGGGTGATCCAAGGGCCAACCTTTGAAATGGTGGCCACAGGTACCTCTCGACCCACGGCGGAATCCCTGCTGCAAGCCCTTCGGGATGCAGGCTGGAAGCCCCAGTCAGAGCGGCGTGAAGCTTTTCTGCGAGAGCATCCAGACAATGGGGATGCCTGGCAGGATCTGTTCACGGAAGCTTTGAAAGTGGCCATGAGATCTGGAGATGAGGAGGCCGTTCCAACCGAGAAGGAAGGCGATACGAAGGCGCCGGATGCCGAAAAGGATCAGGCCCGATTTGGCGAGGTGGATCGAGCCTTCCGGGGGCTGCTGCAGGTTGATGGCTGGGAACAGTATTTCGAGTTTCGGGTGGGGTTGGACGAGGGCGCCAAAGGCTTCACACAGTCATCACTTTTACAGCCCATGACCGCGAAGATGCGTCGCGGAGTGGAAGATGCCTTGAAAGCCCGTCCTGGAGATGGGCGGCTTTGGAGTGCGTGGACCGAACTTGCGGGACCCAATGATTCTCCTGAGGCACTGCTGGCTTCCCTGGAGCCAGCGCCACGCCAACCCTGGCCGCCCCTCGATGCCGCAGAGCCCCTAGTGCTGGCCTATCGGCGCAACCAGGATTGGGTGGGATTGATGCGCCTTGCAGAAACCGCCATGGCCCAAGCGCTACAGCCTCTTGTCATCCAGACCAGCGCGGGGGATTCCGACCGGTCTCTCATCGGACACCGGGTCACGGTTGTTGCGGCTTGGGGTCCTGCTCGCGTGGAAGCCTTGCTCCACCTGGGCCGTGCGCAGGAAGCCTTGAACGTCCTGGAGGAATGCAGGGCGGTGAGCGGTCGAGTGTGGCGACGGGTGCAGCAGGCCTTTGGGAAAATCAATCTGGGCGGCGACTTGGCGAAGACCCTTCGCGAAAGTGATCAGCGAGCCCTCCTCGATTTGATCAAGCAGCCAGCCGCAAAGGATGCGCCACCCCCAGCGGCGCGGCTGCCCTTAAGGCTGGCCGTCCAGGGCAAGCCCTACTGGAAAGAGGATTTCATCAAGCTTCGGCAGGGCCCAGCATTCGATATCTGGAAGCCCGGCAGTGAGCTCGTGTGGGAATTCCTGAGCGAAGCCGAAACCAGGCTATACAAGGATCGCGGTGAAGGGGGCGCGGATAGATGGTTATTGCTACGAGGGCCGGAATTGCTCTCCAGTGGCGGCGAGCTACCTACGCCAGAAGCTTTGTCCGACTTGCTGCGCGCTCAGGGTGCGCCCTATCTTTCGGAATTGGATGCTTTCATCAAGGCTCATCCTGATCATGCCGAAGCCAGGGAGCAGCGGATCGCAGAAGTCAGTTCGAGACCCCACACGCCAGGTCTGGAGAAGCGGCTACTGGTGGACTACAAGGGAACCCACGCGGCCATCACTTTCCCCAAAGATTGGGAACCGGATAAGGAATCATGGGCTGAGGCTGCGAAGAAAATGCTGCCACAGCTTGAAGCTGACGTCAGGCACTGGCCCACCGCGAATCGCCCCATGCTGGCCTGGGTGACATGGGCGGCCTTGCTGCCCTCCCACCCAAAACCCGGCCTATTGCTGCGCAGCCTGGCCATCTGGAAGAACGTAATGGCTGAGCGGGATCCTATCCAAACAGGCCCTTTGAATCTATTCACGACCAGCATGATTTCTGACTTGCTTGCGTCGAACAAGGATTGGGAAGGACTTTCGGATTGGTGCCAGGCCTTGTGGGAGTTGGGCTGGAGCGAGGCTCTGCCGCGTTATTTGAAACCACTCCCTGGTCTGAAGGATGCTCCGGTGCCGATGATGCGCTGGTTTATGGATGTTCCCTTCCGCCGCATCCTTCAGCCCTGGGCCGAAGCCCTGCGCAACTTGGGTCGTACCGAGCAGCTGCGACAGCTGGCACTGGAACTGGATCTGCTCCAACCCGGCTTGGCCAAGCGCTTGGATCCGCCCATACAGGAGCGGCGGCAAGGGCGATAGGAGGTGGTCCGGTGGGGCACCTAAAGTTTTCCCCAGTGCACTTCTCCGAGTTTCAGGAAGGCCTTTGAATCCAAGCCTTGATCCTCGGCACGAGTGAGCAGGTGCTGCATCAATTCGGCGGTGGCCTGGGCGTCCGGCAGTGCCCGATGGGCACGCCGGTTGTGGATGTTCAGAAGAATGCAAAGCTGGTTCAATGCGCGGCTTTTGGCCTCAGGCATGAGCGCCTTGGCCAGTAGTCGAGTGCAGATGAGCCGATGCCGATGCCAGAGCCCTTGAGGTAGCCAGGCCTTCAAAAAAGATCCATCGAAGGGCGCGTGATGAGCCACCCAAACCCGGCCTTCTAATTCCACGGAAAGCCTCAGGGCCACCCGCTCCCAGGACTCAGCAGCAATGAGCATCGCGGGGGTGATTCCAGTGAGGTTCTGGATGAAGGTAGGGAGGTCGCCTTCGATGGCCGAGAGCATCTCGAAGCCGCCTTCGATGACCGGCCCACACATTTTCACAACGCCCACATCCGTGATTTCAGAGGCCGGATGAAAGCATTCCTTTTTATCCCAGAAAGCCTTGGGACTGCCACCCGTGGTCTCCAGATCCAGCACCGCGAACCGGAGGGAACGCAATGGCTGAGACTCCTCAGCGAGCAGCAGTGGCTCATCAGGAGGAGGCATCGCGTTTCTCAGGCACTGATTAATGTTTTCAAACCATCCCGGAACAGCACGTCTACCTTCTTGGCGATACGCTTTTGCACCTTCCCCAGTCCAAAACTCGGGTGATCCATCCAATCACCCTCATCCCAGCGGGACTGGATGCTGTAGGGCTTCGCGACACTGCCCGCCTGTTCTTGGGTCATGAGTTCCTGGAAGCGCGAAGGCGATGCTGAGGCACGGGGTTTCAAGCCGCCGGTGGCAGCACCGCGTGAAACGCGAGGTGAGCTTTCCACTCTGGTTCGGGCAGGCCTGAATTTGTGTACGGATTTGCAATTCGCGCAGATCAGATTGTCAGGCACGCCATTGGTGAGGGAGAGTACCTGGTGCTGCGTCTCCCCCTTGCAGCGCCCACAAGGTGCGTCAATGTCCATGCCAGCGTAATAAGTTTTCATCATGGCTCAAGGGTAACCCAGCAACGATAAAACCTGTTTCAACCGAGCTTCTTTTTCGACCGCCTGGCCTCGTAGCTTGGCCACAGCTGCGACCGGGGCCTTGGTAACGAAACTCTCGTCCGCAAGTCGGGCGCGCAAGGGTTCCAGCTCTTTCAGGAGCTTAGCGCGCTCGATCTCGAGCTTGGCTTTTTCCGCCACGGGATCTTTCAAGCCAGCCAACTCTAGGGCGATGGTGCCGCCGCTCACCACACCCACGGCGCGAGTGGGCGCGGCCAGATCACCGCTCATGAATTCGATGCTTTCCAGTCGGGCGATGGTCTTGAGTGCGTCACTGAAAGGTAGTAGTTCCATGGCGGTGCAGAACGCAGGCACGCGCTTGGCGGGATCCACACTGTTTTCCGCCTTCAAGCGCAGGAAGGCGCTCAGGATGTCCTGGAAGCGCGGAATCAGGGTGGCATTGCCGCCTTGCATCGCCAGTACGGGATGCTCCAGTGGCCATGATCGTTCCGCCAGCAATCGAGGTTCGCCGGGGAGCAGGCGATCCGCCAACACAGCTTCATGAATTTCTTCGGTGACGAAGGGCACCATGGGATGCAGCATTCGTAGCAGAATATCCAGGAAGTGCAGGATAACGGCCTTCTGACCTGCCGTGCCGTTCAGCAGATTGACTTTGGCAAGCTCGATATAGGTGGCGCAGAAATCATCCCAAACCAGGTGGTAAAGCAGGTCCGCCGCTTCATGAAAGCGGAAGGATTCAAGCGCTTCAGTGGTCTGGTTTAACGTGTCGCGGAGGCGACTGAGCATCCAGAATTCCGCTTCACCCAACTCCGGTTCCACGGCCAGGGTCACGTCATCCGTCAGGTTCATCTGTACGAACCGGGCGGCGTTCCAGAGCTTGTTGCAGAAATTGCGGCTCGATTCGAGGCGGTTGCGGGACAGCGCGATATCCGTGCCCGGCGCCGACATGGAGATGAGGGTGAAGCGCAGGGCATCGGTACCGAACTCGTCCATCACTTCCAGCGGATCAATGACATTGCCCTTGGATTTCGACATTTTTGCGCCAGATTCATCACGCACCAGGCTGTTGAAGTAGACCTTCTTGAAGGGAACCTGGTTCGTCCAGGTGAGGCCGCTCATCACCATGCGCGCCACCCAGAAAAAGATGATGTCGTAGCTGGTGCACATCAGATCATTGGGATAGTAGTGCTTGAGATCTTCGGTTTCGTCGGGCCAACCCAGGATGCTGAAGGGCCAAAGCGCCGAGGAAAACCATGTGTCCAGTGTGTCGGGATCTTGTTCGAGTTTTGTAGAATTACATTTGCAGCAGGTGGTGGGCGCGTCCAATTCCACGTGCAGATGGCGGCACTCTGCGCAGGTCCAGGCCGGGATGCGGTGGCCCCATACCAATTGGCGCGAGATGCACCAGTCCTGAATATTGTTGAGCCAATGCTCCCAGACCGCCACGTGATGCTCAGGTGTAAAAGTGATCTTGCCTTCGCGTACGACCTGCAACGCCTGTTGCGCGGCGTCCTTGACGTTCATGAACCACTGCTCGGACACCAAGGGTTCCAGTACGGCGCCGGTGCGGTCAGACACGGTGACCTGCGAGACATGGCTTTGAATTTTGGCCAATAGGCCCAGGGCTTCAAGTTCCGCCACTACTTTCTTGCGGCACTCGAAGCGATCCAGACCGGCGTAGACTGCGCCCGCAGCTTGGGTCATCTTGGCATCGAAGCCGATGACGGCGATGCTGGGAAGGTCCAACCGCAGGCCCGCTGCATGATCGTTGGGATCGTGGGCGGGGGTCAGTTTCACGCAGCCGGTGCCGAAATCCCGGTCTACGAAATCATCGGCCACCACCGGAATTTCTCGGGTAGTGAGTGGTAGCTTGAGCATTTTTCCGATGAGATGGCTGTAACGGTCATCGTCAGGATGCACCGCCACGGCCGTATCGCCGAGCATGGTTTCAGGCCGAGTGGTGGCGACGGTCATATGGCCGCTACCCTCGGCGAAAGGGTAGTTGATGTACCAGAGATGGCCGTTTCGCTCGACGTGTTTCACTTCGAGATCGCTGAGGGCTGTTCGCGAAACCGGGTCCCATTGGATCATGCGGGGACCGCGGTAGATGCGTCCTTGAGCGTAGGCTTCCACGAAAACTTTGCGCACGGCGCGGTTCAGGTCCGGGTCCATGGTGAAGCGCTTGCGCGTCCAATCCACGCTAACGCCCAAGCGCCGCAACTGGTTTTCGATATCAAGCTGGTTCTGTTCCTTCCAAGCCCAGATGCGCGCCAGGAATTTCTCGCGGCCCAAAGCGTGACGATCGGTGCCCTCGGCCTTTAGCTGGCGTTCCACGATAATCTGAGTGGCGATACCCGCGTGATCCACTCCGGGCACCCATGCCACATCAAAGCCTTGGGCGCGCTTGAGGCGCGCCATCACATCTGGCAGCGAGTAGGCCAGCGCATGGCCCATGTGCAGATTGCCCGTGATGTTCGGCGGCGGCAGGGACATGGAAAAGGGAGTCTTGCCGCTATTCGGCTTGGCGGTGAAGACTCCGGCGGTTTCCCAGGTTGAGTACCAGCGCTCCTGTGCGGTCTTGAAATCGAAGGCTTTGTCCATTTCACGCATGGGGTGTTCCTAACAATCAAAACTGAAAAGGCGATTACGCGGAGGGAAGCGGAGGCATAAAAGTGTTTTTCTCAGCTTCCCTCGGCTGCTCAGCTACGCTCCGCATGGTAATTTTTCAAACCGCGGCGCCCTCGATCCGCATCCCCAGGGCTTCCAGAAGACGGTGGTCGTGGGATTCACCGGGGTTGGGAGTGGTGAGCAGCTTGTCTCCGGTGAACAGGCTGTTGGCGCCTGCGAAAAAGGCGAGCGCTTGCATCTCATCGCTCATGGCCGTGCGCCCGGCGCTTAGACGGATGCGGCTTTTGGGGAAGAGGATCCGGGCCGTGGCGATCATGCGGATGAATTCCAGGGGCGGTACCGGCGGGATATCCGCCAGAGGCGTGCCTTCCACGGGAACGAGATGGTTGATGGGGATGCTCTCTGGGGCTGGCTCCATCTCGGTGAGCTCATGCAGAAAATGAACGCGATGGTCAATGGTTTCGCCCATGCCAATGATGCCGCCGCAGCAGACTTCAAGGTTGGCTTCGCGCACTGCTTGAATGGTCTCCAGCCGCTCATCAAATTTGCGAGTGGAGATGATGGTTTCGTAAAAATCTTTCGAGCTATCTATATTGTGGTTGTAGACCTTGCACCCGGCTGCTTTGAGCCGTTTAGCCTGGGGCGCGTTGAGCATTCCCAGCGTCACGCAGACTTCCATACCCATGTCCGAAACGCCACGCACCATCTCAAGCACGGCATCGAAATTTTTATCATCCTTCACTTCCCGCCAGGCCGCGCCCATGCAATAGCGGGTGGATCCATTGCCCTTGGCTGCTGCGGCACCCTCCAGCACCGACTTCACATCTTTCAACGGTTCAATTTTCAGGCCGGTGTTGTAGCGAGCGCTTTGGGGGCAGTAAGCGCAGTCTTCCGGGCAGGCTCCGGTCTTAATGGAGTCCAAGGTGCAGAACTGGATGTCAGTGGGATCCCAATTTTCGCGATGCGCCGTTGCCGCCCGATAGATCAACTCCGGGAAGGGCAGGTCATGGATGGCTCGGATCTCGTTGACAGTTTTCATCGGGCACCAAAGAATCCTTCAAGTTACCATGTCTGGTAGGGATTTCAGCTTCGGGAAACCGCGCCATACATGATAGTTTGGGGATTCAGCTTGTCCCCATCGGAGATTCCTTGAACCGTCCCGGCAGCTCCATTAGCACCCGGCCCGTCACCCCCAGCGCCCCTTTAGGCATGCCTTCGGAAGCCCTAACCAGGGAGCAGCGCATCGCGCTCTTCCGCACCATTTACGCGGCTAGGCGCATTGACGATAAGGAAATCGTCGGCAAGCGGCAGAACAAAGTCTTCTTCCAAATCAATGGAGTGGGCCACGAAGCCGTTCAAGCGGCCGCTGCCATGCTCATGAGACCGGGCTATGACTGGTTCTTTTTCTACTACCGCGACCGCGCGTTGAGCTATGGCTTGGGTTACACCGCCCATCAAATGTTCCTGGGTAGTGTGGGCAGTGCCGATGATCCCTCCAGCGGTGGCCGTCAGATGCCCAGCCACTGGGGTGAAAAAAGTCTCAACATCTTCACCACGTCGAGCCCCACCGGATCGCAGTTCCTGCAGGCCGTGGGCGCCGCGGAAGCCATTCTTCGGGCCGAAGGTTGCAATCTGCAAAACGAGATGGGCATCCACTCGGATGAAGTGGTGCTCACCACCAGCGGAGATGGCACCTGCTCACAAGGGGAATTCTGGGAAGCCATCAGCAATGCAGTAAACCTTAAACTGCCCGTGGTTTTCCTGGTGGAAGACAACGGCTACGCCATCTCGGTTCCCACCGAAGTCCAGTATCCCGGCGGTAACATCGCAGCACTGCTCAAGGGCTACGAGCCTCACGGGCTGCTCATCGTGGATGACGTGGATGGCTGTGATCCCCTGGCGAGTTACGACGCCATGAAGCTGGCCATTGATCATGCTCGAGCGCGCAAGGGCCCTGCGTTGGTGCGCGCCAAGGTGATCCGCCCCTACAGCCACTCGCTGTCCGATGACGAGGGGCTCTACAAGTCCTCCAACCAACGCCACGAGGAAGGTCTGCGCGATCCAGTGGTCACCTTCGCGAAAACGCTCGTGGATTTTGGTGATGTCAGCCAAGGAGATCTGGAGCAGATCAAAGCTGAAATCCAGATGGAAATCGACCTGGCCTGGGAAGCCGCTGAGCAGGCGCCCGTGCCCGCAAGCGGAAGCTATCTCCAGCATCTTTACAGCGAGGAGGTAGATCCATGTTCCAAGGCCTTCGACACTGAATCCAGCATCGAGGAAAAAACGGGAACCAAGACGCTCATTGATTCCGTGAATCACGTCATGAAGCTGGAGATGGCGCGAAATAACCGCATCCTGGTGTTCGGCGAGGATGTGGCTGATGCCAGCCGCGCTGAAGTGCTCGGAGAAGTAAAAGGAAAGGGGGGTGTGTTCAAGGCCACTCACGGGTTGCAGAAGGCCTTTGGCGCCAATCGCGTCTACAACTCGCCGCTGGCCGAAGCCAGCATCGTGGGCCGCGCCATCGGCTTGGCGACGAGGGGCTTCAAGCCCGTGGTGGAGATCCAGTTCTTCGACTACATCTGGCCCGCCATGCAGCAACTCCGTGACGAATTGCCGAACATTCGCTGGCGCAGCAACGGCGCCTTCAAATGCCCCATGGTCATCCGCGTGCCCATCGCGGGCTACCTGATGGGCGGCGCGACCTATCACTCCCAGTGCGGCGAAAGCACCTTCACGCACATTCCTGGCCTGCGCGTGATCTATCCCAGTACCGCGCTGGATGCTGCTGGCCTGCTGCGCACGGCCATCCGCTGCGATGATCCGGTGCTGTTCCTGGAACCCAAACACCTCTACCGCCAGACCCACAATAAGGGACCCGAAGCCCACGAAGATTTCATGATCCCCTTCGGCAAGGCCCGCACTGTGCGAGAGGGCAAGGATCTCTCGGTGATCACCTACGGCTGCACTGTCTACCGCGCCGTCCAGGCCGCCCGCGAAGCCGAAAAGGAGGGCATCCACGTTGAGATCATTGATCTGCGCTCCTTGAATCCCTACGATTGGGCGGCCATCGCAAAGACTGTGAAGAAAACCCACCGTGTGATTGTCGCCCACGAAGACACGCTGTCCTGGGGCTACGGTGCCGAGATCGCGGCGCGCATCGCCGACGAGCTTTTCTTCGACCTGGACGCGCCGGTCCGGCGGGTCGCCGCCAAAGATACCTGGGTTCCGTACTACCCACACCTCGAAGACGAAGTCCTGCCCCAAGCCAGCGACTTCCTGGACGCCTACAGGAAGCTCGTGGCGATCTGAGGCCACCTCCTGTTCAGTGTTTTTACACCTCAATCATTAGACTGGCGAGCTATGCGGAGCACTCATAAGCCGCATCGCCTAAAGCGCGTAGGCCATCCATGCGCCTGGCCTTCCGAATCCCATTCCTGCTCCTTCTCCTTTGGTCAGGGCTCACGATGGCTGCGGGTTTTTTGTTGCCGGACCAATTGCTGAAGGGCCCCATACCCAGTCGCACCGAGGCCCAGCGGCAGAGCATTCGGGTAGCGCTCACGGACAATGTTGGCCGTTGGACACATCACGATGTCGCTGGCGGCGAAGGTGTTCCACTCGAGGTATGGTGGTTCCATCGCCTCCAAGCCAAAGGGGTCGCGATCATTCTGCATGGATTCGGGGATGATGCGTGGGGAAGTGCGACACGGGCCCATGATCTGCCGGACTGGGACACGGTGGTGTTCACCTTCCGGGGTCGGGACCACCATCCTGAAATCCCCTCCACCCTTGGCGCCTGGGAGCGTCAGGACGTTGTTTGTGTAGTGAAATTCCTGGAGAGCCAGGGTTTTCCCCGCCGCAATATACTGATAGTCGCAACGAGCATGGGTGCTGGGGTTGCGCTACTCGCCTTGGCGGATATGGAAAAGAGTGGCCTCCCTTTGGCAGGCGCTCTGCTGGAATCCCCCTATTTGGACTTGCGTGATGTCGCACGCAACCATATCAAGGGCACCTTGGGCGGGCTTGAAGTATTGGCTTGGCCGGCTGAGCAGATCGCCCTCTATTGTGCGTCCCGCGCTGCGAATTTCTGTGCCGATGACGTATCGCCGGTGAGAGCCAGCATTGGCTTGCGTACACCTGTCGCATTGCTTACGGGGGATGCGGACGCCATCACTCCACTGGCGGGCGTGCAGCAGATTGCGCGTCATCACCCAGACTTGACGATTGTCCAAGGCGCTGGGCATTGCGAAGCGGGAGGGCGTGTCCAAGGCGGATGGAAAGCCTGGGCCGATGTACGGCTTTCGCGATGGGGATTTTGAATCAGCGTTTCAGATCTGGATGCTTAGCGGCCACGGCATCCGGAGCGTCGGGCTTGAGACGTCGGGGATGGGCGGGCAGGCCGATGGCTACGTTGTAGTCGGGGATGTCCTTGGTGGTGAGGCCGAAAGCGCCGACCATGGCCCAATCGCCGACCTGGGTGCCGCTCAGCACCGTGGCGTGGTACGCGACCCGCGCGCCGACGCCGATCACCGTGTCGCCCAGGTTCACGATCTTGGGCTCCACCAGATCATGCCAATGGCTATAGATA
>JANYBM010000089.1 GCA_025361125.1 Holophagaceae bacterium
GAGCACCAGGCCATCCTTGCTCACTAAGGAGCCGGTGCCGCCGGGAAAGCGCACCACCGAAAGCCGCACATGGTCGAGCCACTTCTGGTCCGGCGCGAAACCGTATTTGGCCTGCATCTTCTTGGCCGGGATGTTGTCGAAGGTCCACATGCCTTCATCGGCGCGGAGGCTCGAACCCGCGAGCGCGAGGGCGAGGAGGGAAAGGGAAAGACTTTGGAAGGCGGGCTTCATAGGGGTCTCCGGGTTGTGCATCGAGTTACGAGGGACGAACCTCTAAGGTTATCCCAAACCGTCGCAAAGACCCACTCCGCCCTGTAGGAGCAGCGGTGACATTCATCACTTCTTAGGAAGTACATTGGGAAGGTCAGGGAGCCGCCGGCACCCCCGCCGGCTCGGGAAGGGCCACCTTCCACGCCAGGGCCTGAAAGCGGGGGTCTCCCCGGAGGAAATCCCATTGCGGTTCGACGCGGACCATGCCCAACGCCGTCTGGTGTCCTTCCAGGGCCGTCTGGAGCCACCGCATTGTGTTTTCTGCATCCCCCTGCATGGCGGCGAACCGAGCCTGGTCCATCTCTGTCGACAAGACGCCCTCCGCCCGGTGCCTGCGCAGATGCGCCGAGAGCAGCCGGATGGCCGCATCGTAACCGTCCCGGTCGAAGGCCTGGGTGAGGGCATTGAAGCTGGAGGTCTTGCCGCAATTGGGATTGCCGACGATGGCAAGGGTGAACATCAACCTTCCTTGCTGACAAGGATACAGGCGCCTTCCTCCCGGCGCAGAGAAAGGCGGTACCCCTTGATCACAAGCTCCATGGGATCGCCCAAATGCGCGAACTGTTTCATCTGAATCCGTTCCCCACTAACGAATCCCACCTCCAGCAGCCTTCGGTGGACCGATCCTTAGGCTTGAACCTGATGCATGAAGGCTTCTTGGTCGTGGATCTACTCACTCGACGTGCGAATGGCGGTTGGTTGGACCTTCGATGCTCTTCCCTGGTGGGCTTCGGATTGTGGTTTGGTTCTCGGTGCGTGCGAATGAGTCATGGGGGTCACCGCTCTAAAACTCGAAATGCATGCGGAACCCGAAGAACCGCACCGGGCCGCGATCCGCGTTATAGCCGGGGTTCCAGACCCGCTGGGCCAATACCGAGAGCCAAATCCCCTTCGCGCCCATCAGGGAGTAGTTGGCCTCTATGATCCGCTCGGACCGATAGTTCAGGCGCCCATCCCCGAGGAACACGCCAAGGCCACCGGCCGCGAGGTAGGCCTGGTGATTGGCGGAAAGGCCGTTCTGGACCAGGGCCAGGCCGGCGGAATCACCCACCCGGTTCCAGAGGCGGCCCTTGGCGACCAGGCCTGCCGAAAGGGACCGTTCGATTTCCGCATAAGTAAAGGTTTCGGTTCTTCCGTCATTCCATCCGAGTCGGGCGAAGCCCCCAAGATCCTGCGTTAGGTTCTGCTCCAGCGCGACCCCGAATCCGTTCTTGGGTTGTTCTCGCCGAACGTTGGCCACGTCGGGGAGCCCGCCGTTGAGTTTCGCGTAGTCGACGGCCTCCTTGAAGGAGCCCTGGGAGATGACATTCCGGAAAGCCAGGAGCCGGAGCTTCCCCGGCTGCCCGAAAAGAGTGTGGCCATGCTCCAACTCCACCTGGTCTCCGAAGCGCTGGAGGATCTTGTTGTCCAGGTAGAGGCCGTTGGATTCCCGAGGCTGCGCGAATCTTCCGTATCGGAAGGCCCATTCGTCGAAGTCGTACTCCAAGGCGGCGCCCCAGGTGTACCCCCGGGCATCGGCCGCGTAGTCGTAGGTTCCATAAGTGATGAGGGCCCAGTTCGCGAACTGGATCCGGGCGTCGTGGGAGAAGGCGTTGTTGTCGAAGATGTCCACCACCGCCAGGTTTCCCACGGTCAGAACCAGGCGACGGGATTCCACCGTGCCCGAAAGCTGATTGGGGCCATCCTCCACGGTGCTCTTCTCACCTCCTAATCCCCAGGTCTGGCGCAGGAACAGCCGCGCCCGGTACACCTTCGCTTCGGGGCCGCTGCTCTTCTGGTTCTCCCCGTTAGTGATGCCGCCCAACCCATGCAGCTCCGAAATCTCCTGGCTCTGGACCATCTCCGGGTTGTAATAGACCTCTGCACCTGGCCAAAGTCGGAGGCCGAGGAACACGGTCGCCGTGAGGGTGTAACCGGTTTCCGCCTGGGGTAGGAGGCTGTTTTCGCCGGTGTAATGCGCTTGGAAGGCCCGCTTTCCTTGCCACAGGTAGGTGGATTGGAAGTGAAGGTTCCAGAAATCCAGATTCGCCCCGTAGGTCCTTAGGGGCTTGGCTGGAGACGCGGTCAAGGCCTCGGCAGCCTCGGGGCGTGGCCCCGGAGTTGCGGCCACCCCAGTGACCCAAGAGGCCTCTTTGACGGGGGCAGGAGCACTTTCCTGGGCGTGTAAGGCCAGGCAGGTCATCAACCCCAACGGGATTCTGCTTCGGCTGAACAAGGGGCAGCCCTTTCGAGATGGTCAGATCACCTGATCTCAATCTCAACTATTCAACAAAAGGAATGTGATTTGAATCACTATTGCGACTTAGTCTCATTTTGTATATACCCTCATTCTAAGGGGTACCCCAACAAACGTGACTCCAGCCGCCATTTCTCCAATGCGGCCAGTCCCAACAAATCTGCAACTAGGGGCAAATTAGCCTGCACCGGGTCAGACGATTACTTGGAAGCCAGTTTTCGCCTGCCTGGCAGGAACGATCTTGCGATCAATGGCAGCTCCCGCCAGTGCCGGAGAAGGAGTGCGACGGCGATCAAGCCGTAGAGCGATGCGATTCCGATTCGGATCTCTCTCTGGGGACAGGGGAATTGCAAGGCGAACAGGAGAAACAGCGCTAGAGCCTCCCAGCGCCGAAGGTTCAGCTTGGAGAGCATGGCGAAGCCGAGAAGCGTCTGAGCTGCCGTCAGCCAGAATTCCTCGATTTGGCGGGCATCGAAGGGAATCCCCTGGTGTCCGCCGCCTGCGATGTAGGCGATGGGGAGGCTTCCGACGAGGAGTGTCCACTGGTTCACCTTGCTCGAAAGGAGCGTTCCCAGAGCCGTGTCCTGGTCGCCCTTGACGGCCAGGATGGCGGCCACCAGGAATTCCGGCGCCTCCGTGGCCAGTGGCGCGATCCATTGCACAAGCAGGAATTCATCCAGACCCAACGCCTTCCCACCGCTGATGAGGGACTTGGCGAAGGGCTCCGCAACCAGGACGATGACCAGGGCGGACCAGAGGAAGAAACCAGCCAGGACCGCGCGGCGAAGCCCTTTGGGCAGTGATCCGAGATCCTGGGCGATGCCTTCCAGTTCAGGTTCTGTGCGTTCCTCTTTGGAGACTCGCCAGGTGTAGGCCAGGAAGATCCCCCAGGAGCACAAAGCCATCCATCAGGTGGATGCCGTGCCGGAAGGGGATTATCAGAGAATAGAGGCTTGCGAGAGCCAGGAACCCCAGCTCAACCCGGCGCTGGGGCTTGAGCTGGATCTGGGTGACCTTGGTCCTACGCCTACGCCCCCAGAGCATGAGCAGGCCCAGCATAAGGGGCCATCCGAATCCAAGCAGGAGCCGGTTGCTGCCCGTCATGTTGGCGGCGGCATACTTGGTGTGCTCGGGGATGTGGCCCGCGCTGAAAGCGAAGTACAGATCCACGACGTATTCGGGAAGCATGGCGATCAGCGCGAGGATCGCAGTTGCAAGGCTTGCGCTGATGTCCTCTTGGACCGCTTCCGCCGCCCAAGACAGGATGAAGGCCGCCGCAACGATGGCTCCACCAAAGGTCGCCATGCAGATCAATGGGCCGAACTCCGCACCCGTCAAACGGGCCAACAGGGCCGGACTCGTGATCCCAAGGGCCAAGCCGACCTTCCACCACTTCTTTGCGAACATGCCCGGTCTCCCATGAAGGTGGCCGGGATGGTGTGGGTACACACGAAACCTCGGCCAGGGTCGCTGGTCGAAGGTCTCGTTCGCCCCGAGGGATCGAGGTGGCCGACCGGGTGCTGAGGCACCAGTGTGTCGATCTGGCCGCCGCCGTGATGGCGGGAACTACTCCCCTTGCTGGGATAAGTCTACCATCGGAGTCCGCCGGGAAATCTCGATAGGGTTAGACCCCAATTTCCAAGCGGGGTTCCAGGTCCAGCTCGAACCACCCGTAGGGGTTGATGTGCTGGGTCAGGAGGGGGCTCAAAGCCCCGAGGTCCCTGGACGGCATGCATCCGGACCACTCCTCATCCGCGAGCACCTACTCGATCATCAGAGTGTTGATGTGGACGAGGCTGGACTGGAGCACGTGCAGGCAGAGCAGGCCCGCCTCCTGGTCCTCCCGCCAATTCGTCGCCAGCTCGCCCCCCCCATGGAGGATGCACCCATTGGCCGCGTTCCAGCTCTCCACCACGTTAAGCCCTTCGTTCACCTCCCGGCGCAGATCCTCGGAGGCCGGGTAGCGGCAGAGGAAGAGGGTCTTGATGGACTTGCCCAGCTCCGCAAGGGCTTTGTAGAGGGGATGGGGCGCATTGGCCCACGTGAAGCGCCGGAGCAGGTTTTCCGCGTCGGCCATGCCGCGCTTCATGGCTACGGCGTGCTTCACCATGGCGTCGAGCTGCTGCTCGATCAATCCCCAGTCGATACTCCGGGAGGCAAGCGCCAGGTCAAGGTTCGGATAGGCCTGGCCCGCCTCGGGGAGGTAGAGCCGCTGGCTGTGGATGGCCTTGATGCGCAGCATCAGCTCGAAGACGAGCGCGCTGTGTTCTTCTATCTCAGCTTCGAGCACCCTAACCGTAAATCGAAATAGCAAACCTGGAATTTCGCCCGAATTAAGTTTAGATGCATCAGTCCACGTTGATGCGGTACCCGATGCCTGGCTCGGTGAGGAAATGCTGGGGACGCGATGGATCGGACTCCAGCTTGTGCCTGAGTTGTCCCATGTAGATCCGCAGGTAATGGATCTGCTCCGCCTGCCCCGGCCCCCAGACCTCAGTGAGCAATTGGGTGTGGGTCGCCACGCGTCCAGCCCGGCGGATCAACGCGGTGAGCAGGCGGTACTCCAGCGGCGTCAGGCGCACGAGTTCTCCATTCCGCGTGACCTGGCGAGTGTTGAGGTCGACTTTCAGGCCTTTGGATTCATAAATCTCGCTGGCCTGCTCGGTCCTTGCCGCGTTCCGGAGGCCCACACCAATCCGGGCCAACAATTCGGCGGCGCCGAACGGCTTGGTGACGTAATCGTCCGCGCCCAGGTTCAGCGCAATCACTTTGTCGAGCTCCTGGCTGCGGGCGGAAAGGATGATGACGGGTTTGCGGCTCCACGAACGCAGTTCCTGGAGGACCTTGAGCCCATCGCGGTCCGGGAGCCCGAGATCAAGCAGCACCAGGTCTGGATTATGGCTGCGCGCCAGATCCAGCCCCTCCTGTCCCGTCGAGGCCAACAACACCTGATACCCCTGTTTTTGCAGCGTGGGTTTCAGAAACCGCTTGAGCGCGGCCTCATCTTCGATGATGAGCAGCAGCGGCTGGCTCACAGGGCTTCCTCCTCGGCCGGCGCCAAAGGGGCTTCGGTTTCCACCGGGAGCACCACTCTGAAGGACGCGCCACCGCCTTCCCGGGGCAGAGCTTCAATGGACCCGCCATGGGCCTGGGCGATCGCCCGGCAGATGGCCAAGCCAAGGCCTACGCCACCATCGCCTCCGCCCGGCATCCGCACGAATTTGTCGAAGACGCGGTCCTGCTGATCCCGCGGAACCCCTGGTCCCCGGTCGGACACATCCAGCAGCAGGCGGCCATTCTCGTGGCGGGCAGAAATCTCCACCGGAGCTCCTGGCGCGTGTCGGAGCGCATTTTCAACGAGGTTGATCAGCAGCTGTTCCATGAGGACGCCGTCGATGCGCACGAGGGGCAGGTCATCCGGAAGCTTGACCGCCACGGGCAGCGGCCCTGACCGCGCCTCCAGCCGGGTGAGGACCGCGCCAATGAGCTCCTCCAGGGCCTGCCACTCCTTGCGGAGGGACGTGCTTCCGCTTTCCAGGCGCGTCATGTCGACGAGGTTGGTGACCAGGCGAGTGAGGCGCTCCGATTCGTCGACGATCATCGCGAGAAGGTCTTCCTCCGCCCCGCTGGGCCTGGCCTCGTCCTTCAGGAGCAGGCTGCTGGCGGCGCCCTGGATGGCCGCGAGCGGTGTCCGCAGGTCGTGGGAAACGGCGCTCAACAACGCGCTGCGCGTACGCTCCCGTTCAGCCTCCACGAGCGCGGAACGGGCGCGCTCGGCAAGTTCCACCCGGTCTCGCGCCTGCGCGATCTGCACATCGAAGGCCTGGCGCAGGTTGCTCGCTCCCCCAGCCACTTCTTCCCCGAAGGTGGAACGCAGCTGCTTCCGGCTCACGGCATCCACCTCTTCCGGCAAGGTGGCCTGGGAGAGCCCCAGACTGAGGCGATAGAGCGCATCGGTCTCGGCGGCCTGAGCCTGCACGGTGCGCACCTGGTCCTGCAG
>JANYBM010000107.1 GCA_025361125.1 Holophagaceae bacterium
AACCGCGGCCACCATTTAGGACATCCCTCAAGATGAGCCTGCGCCGCTTGGCCCGCACCTATCAAGCTGACACCCCCGAACTAGCGATTCCCACCTTGGGCTTTCAGCCCACGTGGCGCCCCGCAGGGGCAGCGGGTCTTATATCGGCCGCAGGCCGACGCGATGGGTGGTGCTCCGCACAAAGTCGAAGAGGGTTACGGACCCTCCTCGTATCACAGGCAGCGTCTGCTCACAATCGCTGCGCTTGTGGACGTGGAGCCTCTATGCCGGCCGCAGGCCGACGCGATGCGCGCTCGTGGGTGCTTCGCAGCAAGGTCCGAGGGGCGTTATCACGGTCCTCCCCAGCTTGCATCTGACCTGTGCCAACAATCATCTCGCCCAGGCCAGGCTGTCGCGCTTCGCTTCGAAATGGGCGCCGAGGCCCCGATCTGTGGCTTCGTCGCAGAGTTGGAGCGCCCCTTCAAAATCACCCAGCTCAGAGCGCGCGGCGATTCCACGTTCAAAGAGACTCATGCTCGGCAGGGATTTTTTCAGCTCCGCGCCGAGCTCCAACTCAGCTGCCGGCAAGTTGCCAAGCGCCCCCTTTACGGCTTCGTTACAGCCTTCCCAATCCCCCAGCTGCGCCCGGGTTTCCGCCAGCAGGTCAAAGAGAAAGCACTTCACCGCATTCGGCAGGGAGTGTTGGGAATCCTGGGTGCGTTCAAGGAATTTAAGCGCCGCCGCGGGGCCGATGATGGCCGCCTCACGGTAACCACTCCGCAAATCCGCAAGGATGTCGGGAATGGATTTCTTCGTGGGTTCAATGCGTCGGGCCATGGGACCTCAATTAAAAGATGGAACTGCGTATAACGCGAATTTGCATGAATGGAATTCACCGTGCCAGGTTCGCGTCCATTCGCGCGATTCGCGGTTCCTCATTCATATTCAATCGTAGCCGGGGGTTTCGATGTGATATCGAACACCACTCGGTTGATGCCTTTCACTTCCCGGACGATGCGCTGGGCGATGCGGTCCAGTAGTTCATGAGGCAATCGGGCCCAATCGGCGGTCATGAAATCTTCGGAGGTAACGGCACGAAGCGCGCACATGAATTCAAAAGTCCGCTCATCACCCATGATGCCGACCGTCTGCACGGGCAGCAGAACGGCAAAGGCTTGGCTGGTCTTGGCGTACCAGCCGCTGGTTTTCAGTTCATCGAGAAAGATGGCGTCGGCTTCCTGGAGAATATGCACGCGTTCACGGGTTATGGCGCCCGGCAGTCGCACCGCCAAGCCGGGGCCAGGGAAGGGATGCCGCTGGTTCATATCTTCTGGCAGACCAAGCGCCAGACCCGCTTTACGGACTTCATCCTTGAAGAGTTCCCGAAGGGGCTCGACGAGCTTCAACTGCATGCGTTCGGGCAATCCGCCCACATTGTGGTGGCTTTTCACCAGCACCGCGCCACCGATGCCGCTGCTCTCGATCACATCGGGATAAGTCGTGCCCTGCCCGAGGAAATCTGCGGCGATTTTTTTTGCCTCGCGATCAAACACATCAATGAAGGTCGAACCGATGAGCTTGCGCTTGATTTCAGGATCCGTGACGGCTTCCAGCTTGCCGAGAAATTCATCGCTGGCATCCACCCAGACAACACTTAAATCGAAGGGCGCGAAATAGGTTTGCACCTGCTTCATTTCATCCTTGCGCATCAGGCCATGATCCACGAAAACGCAGGTGAGCTGTTTGCCGATAGCCCGGTGGAGCAGCAACGCAGCAACACTGGAATCCACGCCGCCGCTCAACCCAAGAACCACGCGGCCACTGCCGACTTGTCCACGGATCTGAACAATTTTTTCTTCAATGAAATGGCCCGCATTCCAGTCTAGGGTCATGCCGCAATGTTCGAGGAAATTCAGAAGCAAAGCGCTGCCGTTGACGCTGTGGGTGACTTCCGGATGGAATTGGATGCCGTAGCGCCGCAGGGCCTTGTTCTCCATCGCCGCCACGGGAACCGTCGGTGTGGACGCCGTGACGATATAACCCTTCGGCGCTTTTTCCACATGGTCGCCATGGCTCATCCATACCACTTGTTCGCCAGCCATGCCTGCGAACAAGATGCTGTCCTGCCCCTGGCACAGGATGGTGGCCTTGCCATATTCGCGCTG
>JANYBM010000159.1 GCA_025361125.1 Holophagaceae bacterium
CAAACCCCACAGCGACCAGAACTGAAACACACATCTACAGCGGAGGCATGCCTAAGGTTCGCCAGGCGACGGCCGTAGCCTCAATGAACAACCCCGCGCACAATAAAATGCGCCTCAAAGTTCCGAGGCGCTTAAGTCAGGCTAAAATCACCCACACGACTTCCCGAAGAGCCAAATTTATAAGGCTGCCGCTACTTCCGGGGCCTATTCAGCGAGTGTCTTCGCTCTTCAATCAGGGACGACTTCCCTGGCTGTTTCCGAGTACTATCTTTACTATTCGAACTACTTGAATGGCACCATCGGTCGAATTAGCCTAACCACTTTGGCTGACGAAAAATTGATCGGCGGGTTGCACAATCCCTTAACGATCAGGTGGGATGCATCCTCCAAGAAACTCTATCTGCTTGAATTTGGAACCTCGGGCCACCAGTATCTGGATGGAACTCTCTCGGTCCTCTCGGGTGTGGAATAGTGTCAAGCGACACGAAAATTGATCCACCTGACGATACGAATATTGATTCACGTTTGACATGAGTCGGATGGGGGTGCTCGGAGCCGTGGCCGTAGGCCAAAAGCCGAGGTTGTTTTGCAATGACTGTTGACCTTGGGGTGGTACAACAATCTCTTGCTATCGCACGGAGGGATTGATGACGGATCAGAGGGCGGCGCCGATCTTCACCGCGCCTCCTCGCGCCACTTTCTGGCAAATGCTGGGGCCCGGCGGCCTCATTTCCTTTGGGCTGGCGCTCCTGGGGGGCGGATTGTTGCTGGGAGTGCCGGTTTTCTGGCGGCTGCGTCAGGTACTCAGGGCCGCGGACGGGAGTGAATGCTCACCCTCGGATGTGATTCTGGTGCTGGGCCGACGGTTGCAGGATGACCGCCCCACGCAAGTCTTTGAGGCTCGGCTGGATCACGCGGCACGGCTGCTGGGTGAAGGCAAAGCCCCGCGAATTGTGATCGCGGGAGGGCTCACGGGGAAGGCAAGCATCAGCGAGGCCGAAGTGGGTCGAGAACGCCTGCTCAAGGCTGGCATTGAGCCGGAAAAGATCCTGGTGGAGGACCGCAGTCAGCACACGCTGGAAAATCTTTTCAACTTGCGTGAGACCCTACGAGGCGAAGCCTGGAACACTTTGATCCTGGTCTCCGATCCGCTGCATCTGGCCCGGGCGGGGGCACTGGCGCGCGGACTGGGGCTGAATCCGAGTTGCTCGCCTGCCACTGCCTGCCCGCCGCTCCGCGGGAGTCCGGGCTGGTGGACCCGCGCCATCTACGAAGCCTTCCTGCTGCACTGGTACCACACCGGCGTCGCCTACAGCCGCCTGATCCGGTCCGAGAGGCAACTCTCCCGGTTGACCTGAGCCGATGCCTGGGCCGCCACACTGCCAGAATGATCCTATGGTCGGCCATCTCATTCTCATTCCTACGCCCTTGGGCAATCTCGGCGATCTCACGCATCGGGCGGTGCAGGCGCTGGAGGGTTGCGATCTCGTGGCCTGCGAGGACACGCGCCGCACGGGCGGGCTGCTGGGCCATCTGGGCATCGACAAGCCCTTGCAACGGTTTGACGATCACGCGTCCCAGGATGCCTTCGATCGTGTGACCTCGGCACTGATCAACGGCCAGATTGTGGCCTATTGCTCGGACGCGGGGATGCCCGGCATCAACGATCCTGGCTTCGAGATCGCGCGCATCGCCAGGGAGAAAGGCATCAAAGTGACTGTGCTGCCAGGGGCTTCGGCCGTGACGCTGGCGGTAGTGGCCAGCGGCCTGCCCAGTCATGCCTTCAGCTTCTGGGGCTACCTGCCCAGCCGCAGCGAACCGCGCAAGACCATGTTGAAAAAACTCGGGAGCCAGGAGGAAACCGTCGTCGTCTTCGAGACGCCCCACCGCATCCATGCAACCCTTTCGGAAGTGGCGGAGCTGTTGCCGGAGCGGGAGATCGCCCTGGGCCGCGAACTTACGAAATTGCACGAGAGTTGGTACCGCGGCACGCCTGCGCAGGTGATCGAACAATTGGGCAGCGAAAGCCGCGGCGAAATGGTGCTGGTCATGGCCGGGGCGGACGCCAAACGCACGGTGACCGAAGCGCAAAGTGAATTTGATGGCACCGCGTTGCCCGAGTGGGCCGTCCGCTACCTCGATGCCGCCCGGGAAGGCGGCATGACGCTACGCGAAGCGGTCAAGCCCCTCGCGCGGCACTTGAAGGTCAGCGCGTCGGACTTGTACAAGCTGGCGGTGGAATTGTGACCTGTGGGCTATGAGCCAAGAACGGTGAGTCCAAAGTCGCTAAGTACGATGATTCCATGACCATTTACGAGACATCGCACCTGCGCCATTGCCGCGTCTTCGCTGTGGTGGTGCTCTTGGCGATGATCGCCCACACCTACATTAAATGGCGTCTCGGCACGCCTCCCGAGCTGCTATGGGGCTGCAATGTGGCCAGCTTTTGCATCATCGCTGGGCTCTGGTTCCAGTCCCCCAGGGCCGTGGCTGTGGGTTTTTTGTGGCACGTGTGTATCGGTGATCCCGCTTATCTGGAGGAAGCGATACGAAGCGGTCATACGGGGTTGACTTCCGTGATGGTCCACAGCTTGCCGCCCCTGGCAGCTTTTTTCTACCTGCGCCGCACGGGACTCCCACGCAGCACACCGTTCCTGGCGCTGGCGCTCTTCATCGTCCTGGTTCCCATCAGCCATTACCTGACTCCGATGGCCCTCAACATCAACCTGGCCCATGACCGGCTCTGGTTCCTGAAAGCGCAATTCCCAGGCAACTGGAGCTACCGCATCGCATTCTGCGCAGGGATGCTGGGCGTCCTGCTCATCGGAGACCAGCTGCTGGCCTTGCTTTTGAAGCGGCCTCCCAAGTCGGCCCTGAATCCGTCATCCTGATGGCATGGATGAACCCGGAATCCTGAAAGCCATCGTTGAGTCTTGCCGCCGACTTCATGAGCGCAACCTGCTGGCGGCAGCGGATGGCAATATCTCCTGCCGCTTGCCTTTCAATCGCATCGCCATCACGCCGAGCGGCGTCAACAAAGTGAAGTTGCGGGTGGAGGATATGGCCTTCATGCAGCTGAGTGGCATCGTCATCAAGGGCAAGCCCAGCAGCGAACGGCTCATGCATCTGGCCGTCTACCGCGCCTGTCCGGAAGCCAGCTGCGTGATCCACGCGCATCCGCCTACCGCCATCGCCTGGAGCCTGGCGCGTCCTGACCTGGCCTTCTTGCCGGATGAATCGTTGCCTGAAGTCATTCTCGCGGCGGGCCGGATTCCCATCGTGCCTTACGCTAGGCCGGGCACCACTGCCATGGGGGAGGCCTTGGCGAAGTTTCTCCCGCAGCATCGGTTGATGATCCTGGCGCGCCACGGGGCGCTGTGCTGGGGTGAGACCATTGAAGATGCCTACAACGGTATCGAGAGGTTGGAACACGTGTGCCAGATCCTGAAATCCGCGGTGGAACTCGGAGGCCTTTCCACCCTGCCCGAAGCCGAGATTGCGGCCCTTCGAGAACTCCGCACCCGGCAAGGGCCAAGAATTCTATGAGAGCTCTCCAATCCCTCGCCCTGCGCTTCGACGGCAAGCGGCTCGCCATTCTGGACCAGACGCTACTGCCGGGAGCTGAAGTCTGGGTGGATGTCACCGATCCCCGGGCCATGATCGAGGCCATCCAGAAATTGAAAGTGCGTGGGGCACCCTTGTTGGGTGTCGCGGCGGCCCTGTGCCTGGCCTGCATCGCCGAGGGGGGCGCGTCCCACGCGCAACTCGAGAGTGACGCGTTGTGGCTGCGCCGGGCGCGACCCACCGCAGTGAATCTGATGTGGGCCCTGGACCGCTTGCGGCACGTGCTGGAACGGGGTGGGTCCAAGGATGATCTGGTGCTGGAAGCCGAGCATATATTTTTGGAGGATGTGCTGCTTTGCGAGCACATGGCGGAACATGGTGCGGCGCTCATCAAGGGCGGCGAGTCTTTGCTCACGCATTGCAATACCGGCGGCCTGGCCACTGTGGGCGTGGGTACCGCCCTTGGGGTGATTCATCGGGCTCATCTGCAAAACAAGCGCATCCATGTCTTTGTGGATGAGACCAGGCCCCTGCTTCAGGGTGCGCGGCTCACCACCTGGGAACTGGAAAAGCTGGAGATACCGCACACACTCATTACCGACAGCATGGCCGCCATCCTGATGCGTGAAGGTCGCGTCCAGCGCGTGCTGGTGGGCGCTGACCGCATCGCCATGAATGGTGATTTCGCCAACAAGGTCGGCACCTATGGACTGGCTGTGCAGGCCAACTTCCATGGCGTACCCTTTCATCCCGTGGCGCCCTACTCAACCGTGGACACCCACTGCGAGTGCGGCGGCGACATCCCCATTGAAGAGCGTGGCGCCTCAGAAGTACTGGGTTTCCGAGAACTGCAATGGGCCCCGGAAGGAACGGGCGCTTTCAACCCATCTTTCGATGTGACGCCTGTCGCTTTGGTAACCAGTCTTGTTCTGGATCGCGGTGTCATCAGCCAAGCGGAATTAAAGGCTGGGAAGCTCGCATTGGGAGTTTGAAGAACCTCAGATCACTTGGAGGTACTTTGTCTCGCCAGCAGCCATTCCACCTTCAGGTATCCATGCGCAGGCATCGGCTTTCGCCAGGGTGATGAGATCGCCGCTGCCTTTGGAGACAAGGGGTGTCAGTTGATCATCCCTAAGTGTGCAAGGGTGCAACAGGGGGCGTTCTCCGCGGTTCTTCACGGCCTCCACGAGCTGGGCGTGGTGCCATGGATTACGCTCGGGACTGCCTTCAAGACGGCTGAGCACCAAGGGCAGAAACAGCAAGGCGTTCAGGTAGGCGCTTTGAGGATTGCCGGGCAGCCCGAGGATCACCTTATCTCCAAGCAGGGCCAGCAGCATGGGTTTACCCGGTTTCAATCGGATCTTGTGAAATAGGATGTTGGCACCGAGTTCTTTTAGCACGACGGGCAGATAGTCCTTTTCACCCATGCTCACGCCGCCGCTGGTGAGCAACACACGCACGTCGCCGAGATTTGAAAGGTGCTGTCGCAGAGCTTCTGGATCATCCGGCAGGCTGGGTAGGTTGCTCGCATCCGCGCCTAGGCGGTGAGCCAGATGGGTGAGCATGGGACCATTGGAATCACGGATCTGATGGGGCAGGGGGATACCCACAAGTTCATCTCCGGTGCTTGCTATGCCCACTTTGATGCGTTGGAGGCGACCCATCATTTCTGCTTTCATCCCCACTTGGGCTGCTAGACCCACTCGGGCCGCAGTGAATGGGCTTTCGTAGGACAACAGTATTGCCCCGGCCCTGGCCTGGGAACCGCGCAGGCGGATGGCCTCACCAGGTTTTGGAGGCCGTGTGAGAAAGAGCTTATTTCCTTCGCTGCGCAGGTCTTCCACTGGCACCACTGCGTCCGCGCCGACTGGCACGGCAGCACCGGTCATGATGCGCACAGCTTCATGGAGGCCGACATGGAAGGCCGAAGGATCATCTCCCGCGAATAAAGTACCGATGATGGTTCGTGGCGCGTTCCCATCGGCACAGCGCAACGCCGCGCCATCCATGGCGCTGCGGTCTGAGGCGGGATCGTCGCGATCCGCAATGATCTGAGGCAGACCCTTCATGGGGAGGGCCGCGCGGAGCATTGCCAGGGCTTCATCCAGGGGTACCAAGGACTCGTGCATAGTATGAGCTTACGGCATTCGTTTTGTGATCGCCTGGAGCGCGCCACGCCAGCCGCTTAGTTGCACGCCCTGGCCTTCCAGCCGCGTGAGGGTCCAGCAGGTGTCCGTCCCACGGCCCTGTAATTCACGGTGATTGGTACCCGAAACTTGATGGAACCAGTCTCCGGCAACGCCGTAGCACATCGAATCCTCGACTTGGCCTGACAATACAAGCACATGCTCATCACATTGATGCAGGTGGTCTGGGAAGCGCTGCCCGGGAGGCAGTAGGATCATATGAAGGCTGGCGCCCGTGTCGGGATCCTTGATGAGCATGGCGCTGCTGCAGCCGTTCAGAAGGGCTTTGGACCACCGCCACTGGTCAAGTGGTGGCAGTTTCTTTAGCACAGATTCAGGAAGGAATGGTTCTCCCGTAAGCGCGCCGTTCCGCTCCTGGATCGCGGTGTACGTTTCGGCCAGCATGCGCATGGGCCGATCTGCGGAGCCTTCGACCATCGCTTTTTGAACGAAGGGCGGAATTGGGTGGGCCGAGCAGCGTTCAGTCTGCGAGCGCCGGTCCAGGGTGGTGAGGCGGCCCCCAGCTTGGAGCCGGGCCATAACTGAATCCAAGGCTCTTCTGGCTTCGGAAGAAGAGACCACCATGGCGTCGTCAGAAATGGCACGCCGAAAGATACTGGGAATGGCTTGCAAGGATTCCAGCATCACCCTGCAGGGCTTGCACATCTTCATATGGAGGCTGAACCGCACCCGCAGGCTCGGGGCCAGAATGTGCTCCTGATAATCCGGGATGAACCGCAAGACATCTTCACAAGTGAGCATCAGATTCATGGGCGGCCTCTTTCCGGCTGTTTTCGGGTGCCCGCATCAGCTTTGGCGGAGCCTCGTACCTGAGCTGCGAAGGCCACCAGGTGTCCCCGCATGCCCAAGTGGGCCCGATGCAGGCGCTGGCGCACCAGATCGCGGGAAATACCCAGATGCATGGCGATGTCCTCGGTGTCCCAGCCCTCCAGATCCTTGAGCACGAAGACCGCCCGCTGCTCATCCGAGAGCCGGTCCAGGCCTTCAATGACCTTGGCCCGCAGTTGCAGATGTTCAGCCATTTCGAGTGCCTCCGCGTCCTGACGCCATGCCAGGACAGAATCCGTATCCTTGAGATGCCCGTCGTCGCTGAAACGTGGCTGAAAATTTTCAACGGAATCTTCGCGGCGCCTCATCCGTGAGCGCCGGAGCATCAGGGCTTCGTTCACGCAGATGCGATAGGCCCAGGTGCTGAACTTGCTTTTGCCCTCGAATTTCCCCAATTCCAGGTGAATGCTCAAGAGGGCTTCCTGAAAGGCATCCTGGGCGTCTGCGGGATCTCCCAGGATGCGTTGGATCACCGAGAACAACATGCCCAAGGAGGGCTCCACCAGCGCGGCGAAGGCCTGGCCATCTCCGGTTCGCGCCGCCGCGATCAGCTTCTGTTCTTGCGTTGAATCCATGGGGACCAGCTTAACGCGGACTGCCTCACCGGATCAGCCTGGGCAGGCGGACGGTGAAACTGGAGCCAAAGCCCTTGCCTCGACTGGCCACACGCAGCTCGCCATGGTGTCGCAGGATGATTTCCTTGCTCAGGAACAAGCCCAGCCCCGATCCCGGCGCCTGCCTGGTGAGTTCATCACCCACCCGATAGAAGGGTTGGAAGATGCGCGACAGCTCCTTTCCGGCAATGCCATTACCCTGGTCTGAGACAACGATAAAGACATCGTCACGGTCTCCGTCCAAGGTCACAGTGGTCTGCCGGGGGTCGTCCGCATATTTGTAGGCGTTGGAAAGCAGATTCTCGATTACAGTTCCCAGCGCTGTGGGATCCGCCATGGCCCAGATATCCCGGCCCAGTTCCATGGTCAAGTTCAAGGTGCTTGGCCCTAACCGATTGCCCATGCCTTCACAGACTGTCTTTAGCCAAGGGCCCAAATCCAAGGGTTCCAGCTTCAACTCCAAGCTCCCAGCTTCGGCCCGGGCGGCCTCAAGGAGGTTGCTGACCAGTTCGGTGAGGCGCCCCAGATCTTTTCCCATCAATTCGTGGATTCTGGCCTTTCGTTCTTCGCTGAGTTCCCTGGTGGCAAGCGTGTCGGTCCAAACCTGGAGCGCTGCGATGGGGGTCTTCAATTCATGGGTGACGGTGGCGATGAAGTTTCGCTGGCGCAGCACGAGTTCCATTTCGGTATTGAGTTTCCGGTAGATGTAAATGAGCCCCAGCAGGACGCCCAGGGCCATGAAACCGCCTTGGGCCGCCACGGTCCACAAGGCTTGGCGCCGTTGCCGGGCCAATGTATCCAAGGGATCTTTGCGAAGGGTGATGTAGGCGGACTGATCGAACAGCAGGGGGTCGTCGTCGGCCACGGGTTCGGCCACTACCGCCACATAGGGGAAGCGCCCTTCGATGGCGGCGCGCCTGGTTTCCAGCGGAGGCAAATTCACTTCCTGGGCTTCCACCACCACCCGGCCCTGGATGCTGGGGCCGAGGCCCACGGCGGGAAAGGCCCGCAGCCGAGCCAGAATATCCTTGGTGTCCAGCTGCCAGGCTTCGGCCCGGCCCGCCCTTAACTGGCTGATGCGCGCATCCTGAAAGGCCTGGGTCTCGCGGATCTGCAGGCTGATCCACCACCCCAGCTGCGAGCAGAGCAGCAGTGACACGCTCCAAAAAATGATGCGCTGCGTGCGAACCCTGCGGAGGTGGACTTTCATGGGGACAGTATGAGGTATGGAGTATGAGATGTGGGCGGTGTGCTTGGGACTTGTAAGCTTCGACTTTCGACTCTCAACTTGAGCCTTGGGGCTTGAGACTCGCCACCTTATTGAACCCCAACCCTCGTATCTCCCACCTCACTTCTTGGCAGTTCCTGCGGGTAGCGTCATGCTGATAGGTCATGAACTCCAATCTGAATCCGATCCCGAAACCGGGCACTCCATCTGGCGGAACGACCAGGGGAGACAGCGGCCTTGCCACAAGTGCTGGCCAACGGGTGGCTCAGGCGCCGGAAGTCAAGGTCGAGGGCTCGGCTAAGGTTTTGGCGGATCTGGTGCAGGCTCAGCGTCAGGTAAGCCAGGTGACCCTTGAGCTGAGTGAGCTGAAGAGCAGCCTGGGGCGGCGGGGCCATCAGATGTCCGTGTTGCAGCACGTGGCCGAAATTCTAGCTGCCACCACCAAGGCGACCCAAGTGGCGGATGTGGTTTCAGATGTCATGGTGCAAGAATTCGGCTCCAAGCGTTGTCTGGTATGGGTACTCGAGGATGGCGGCACCACCTTTCAGCCGCGCAGTGGCTTTGGCATATCCAAAGGGGATTGGACTGATTTGCGTCTGCCAGCTCCCAATCCATTTCCCGATTCGCCCATTGTGCTTTACCAGTGTCAGTGGCTGGAAAACAATCTGATGGGTCCGGTGGTGGAAAAACTCAAGATGGATTCCAACACCCGGATTTTCTTCGTCCCTTTTGAGAATCAGCTGCTCGTCATGGGTTTTGCCATTTTGGCCTTACCGGCGGGGCACCAATGGCTGGAAGAAGATCTTGACGCCCTGTCCATCCTTCAGCAGCTGGCGGCGGTGAGCATTTACAACGCCTGGCTGTTTAGGGATCTTTCAGAACAGCGGGACGCCCTTCAGAATCAAACGCTCGCGCTGGAAAAGGCCAATACCGCACTCAGGGATTCCGATCGCATCAAAAGTGAATTCCTGGCCCTCACCAGCCACGAATTAAGGACGCCGCTGACGGGCATCCTTGGCTTTACGCGCCTTGTGATAGACGGGCTTTATACTTCCGAAGCTGATATGAAACAGATGCTCCAGGCGAGCTATTCCAGCGGGAAACACCTGCTTGAACTTTTGAACGATATTTTGGATCTGGCCAAAATCGAGAGTGGCAAACTGGAAGTCCGCTGTGAGCCCATGAGTCTGTATGTGGCGGTCGAAGAGGCCCGGCCCATCGTGGAGGCGTATCCTCGCCATGAAGGCGTGGAGCTGATCTTCCCGACCAACCTTGCAGAGATTCCCGAGGTGATGGTGGATCCCGGGCGGCTCCAGCAAGTGCTCCTCAATTTGCTTTCTAATGCCCTGAAATTCACCAAGGATGGAAGCGTGGAGATCCGCGTGGAGCGTGGCCCTGGTATCGCCATGCTGCATGTCGTGGACACGGGAATCGGGGTCAGCACGGATGCCCAAGCGCGGTTGTTCCAGAAGTTTGTTCAGGCCGAAGGCGGCCATGCGAGGGAATACGGCGGCACAGGCTTGGGCCTCGTGATCTGTAAGCGGCTGATGGAAATGATGGGAGGGAGCATTTCACTTTTCAGCGAAGGGCAGGGCAAAGGCACCACGATGACCTTGACCATGCAAATAACCTGATCCCATGTCCACCACCCAACCCATGCCATTGCAACCGGCGCCCGAACAGGGGCGGGACCATTTAACTGGCGACTTTGGCTCAGCGGTGGAAGCGTGGCGAATGGTGTTGCAGGCGGACACCAAGCTGGATCAGATGACCGAGACCGTGAATGGCCTGATGGGCCAACTCTGGCAGCGCAGCCGCCAGATGATGCGGATTCGCAATCTGGCGGAACATCTCTCCATTTCCGGGCGCCCCAAGGACCTGGGAGAACACCTGCTGGGGGCCATTTACGGTGAGCTGGGTTGTGTCCATGGGGTGCTTTGGCGTTTGGGCGCCATGGGTTTTGAAGCAGTGGCCTCCTTGCGCCTTGACGATATAAATCTAGACAATCACACCTTACCCGCGCCCAATCCTTTTCCAGCCTTAGCGATGCTGGCTTTCCAGGCCCAATGGCTTGACATGGGCATTCTCCCCGCAGCCATCCAGGCGTTGCGTGTTGACCCTCGCACAGAGCTTTACTACCTTCCCTTCGAATTCAATCTCAACCTGTCAGGCTTTGTCCTGATTGCCCTACCCAGAGGGCGAGCCTTCTCAGAATCCGAGCAGGAATTTCTGAGCGTTATTCAACGGATGACCGCGTTGGTGCTGGACAACACCTGGTTGTACCGGAGTTTGAAAGACCGGGAGGAGAAGTTGGAAACCCTGGCCCTTCATCTGCACGCCCAGAAGAAAGAGCTTACCCAGGCCCACCAAACTTTGCGGGATGTGGAAGCTACCCGCCTGGCCTTCATCTCTTTCGCAGGAGAAGCGCTGAGGAATCAACTCACCAGTCAGCTCGGTTACCTGCGTCTGCTGATGGACGGCGCCGGAGAGGAAGATGAGCGCGCGGCCTTCCTGAAAGGCAGCAGCCTGCTTGGCTCTCAGATGCTTGGCGTGCTGAACGATCTGGTGGAATGGACCAAACTGGCGGGCGGCGCGCCCATGGAAGAGCCCCATGCATTGGCTCTAGGCCCGGTGATTGATGAATTAAAGTGTGTTTTTGGTACCTTTCCTGCCAAAAAACACGTCCTGATTGATTGGCCATTCACGGAAGGAGTGCCAGAAATCGTAACCGACCCTGAGCGACTCAAGCAGGTCCTGTTGAACCTATTGCTGAGGGCACAAAACGATCTGGATCAGGGCTTCATTCCATTCTGGATCGAACGGACTCCCATGAGCCTGGACTTGAGCCTCCGTTTGGGCATGGCCAAACTGGACCCGGCCCTGGCTCGAGCTGCCCTCGCGCCCCATGCCTTTGATGGCGAATCGAATTTTGCCCAAGGACAGGTCGGCGCAGGTCTGGGCCTTGTGATGTGCCATCGGATGATGAAAGCCGTGGGCGGGAATTTACGAATTGACTCCTCTGATGATGGCGGCAGCATCATCAGTGTGGAAGTGCCGATGGCGTGAAAAAGGCCATGCGCTATGAGCCTCCAGCGCGGTTCTTTTTAATTCGGAGCAGTGGCCCCAAAATCGAAGTCCTTTAGCTGATACCTGATGGCAGATACCTGAAGCTGATTGGCTCTACAACCCTCCACCCGGTAGCCTAGAAGCTGGAGCCTGCGATGCCTTATACCCGACGCGAGACCTTCCTTCCTTTCACGCGACCCATGATTGGGCAGGCTGAAATTGATGAAATGATTGATTCCATCCACAGCGGCTGGATCACCACGGGGCCCAAGAGCGCGCAGTTTGAAGAAAAACTTCAACGCTACAACGGTGTACCCCATTGCCGGGTCATGAACAGTGCCACCACGGCCCAGGAAATCACGATGCAGGTGCTGGACCTGCAACCGGGCGATGAGGTCATCACCACCTCCTTGACGTGGGTTAGCACGCTCTCCACGGTCGTCCTGCAAGGTGGAATCCCAGTGTTGGTGGACATTGACCCGGTGACGCTCAACCTGGATCCCGCCAAGCTCGAAGCGGCCATCACGCCGCGTACCGTCGGCATCATTCCCGTGCATCTCACGGGCTTGCCCTGTCCCATGGAGGAGATCTGGGCCATCGCTGAAAAGCACGGCCTTTGGGTGGTGGAAGACGCCGCCCAAGCCATGGGGGCGACCTACAAGGGCACGAAGATGGGCGGTGATCCGCGTTCGGTGATGAGCGTTTACAGTTTTCATCCGAACAAGAACATGACCACGGGCGAAGGAGGCGCCATCGCCTTCTTCAAGGACGAATTTCTGCCGCGCATCCAGCGCCTACGTTTCCATGGCATCGAGCGGGACGCGTGGAAGCGCCAGAGCAAGGAAGGCAGCGTGCATATTGATGTGGTGGAGCCCGCCCGCAAGGCCAATTTCATGGACCTGCAAGCCGCCTTGGGCCTGCATCAGATCAAGCAGCTGGATGGCTTCAATGCACGGCGGCGCCAGCTTTTCCATCGCTACCTGGAATTGTTCAAGGGCATGGACGAAGTGCTGCTGCCGACGCCTGGCGACGACATACATGGCCACTGCTTCCATTTGTTCGTGCTGCGCATCCTGCCTGAAAAAACGGGCCTCAGCCGCGATGAATTCGTAGGCGCCTTGAAAGAAGAAAACATCGGCACCGGCATCCACTACCGCCCTGCCCACGTCCATTCTTTCTACCGCGATTACTACTCTGAGCACGCCCATGCCATGCCAAAAGATGGCCTGCCCCATGCGGAATGGAGCGGTGAGCGACTGCTGTCCTTGCCACTCTGGCCTGGGCTTTCAGAAGAGGATCAGGATCAAGTGGTGGCGACCATCAAGCAGGTGATCACCAAGGCGAAAAGAAACCTTTCTGTGTAATTTTGAAAAGCTGATCAATTCCATATCACCACCGTGATGCTTTGTGCGGGCAGCGTCATCATAAAGGCGTTCACAAGCGTGATTGGTATATCGCTCAAGTGAGTGGGCACGATGGAATTGCCCTGCACTGAAGAAGTGGTGGTGATCTGGTAGATCTGCGCAGTGCTGAAGGCCTGGGTATGCGTCAGGGTCAGGCCAGCGGTATGGCTCACGGTGTCCTTGTTGAGCAAGACGGTGACTACGCGATTGGGATGACCTGCATCCAGGCTCGAATAGACCGAAGCCTTCGCGATATCCGATGCGGTAGCTTCGAAACTGGTATCGCCAAAACCCGCCCCCGCGCCGTCGTAATTTCTGTAGATCCTGAAGGCGCCAAACAGGAAAGTTTCCACGCTTTGCAAGGGCCAGACATTGGCTGCGAAAACGCTGTCCCGGCCGAAGATGCCCAGGCAGTCGGCCTCGGCGATGGCGCCGGAAATGTGATCCTCGCCGCCATGGTTGTATTCGCTGAAGGCGAGCTTGGTGCCCGGGTATTGCGCGGCGATCTTCGCCATCATGCGAGGGATGAGCTGGATGGGCCCCAGGGTGGACCACTGGGTGATCCAACTAGTCTCGGTGTAGGTGGTATCCCACAACGAGCGAGGAGCCTGGACCCGGGCGGCCACGACGGCTGGTGAATTGTCTTGATTGACAATGCGTACACCGCCGCCTTGGGCTTCGGAGTACCAGTGGAGGTCAAGGACATCCAGCAGGCGCTGCCCCTGGGTTTGACTGGCGGAATTCATCTGGGCTAGGTAGTAGTCCAGAAAATCCCCATGAGCCGCTGCATCCGGGGCGTTCTGCAGGTTCACAAAACCGTTCCAGCCGTAGCTCACAGGCCCGAATACCAATGCCTGGGAAACCTGATCCTTGATGGCCGCAGCCGAGGCGATGCTCAGCGGCAGGAACTGGTCGTAGCGCAGGGCCGTCCGCTGGATTTCAAGATGCGTGCTGTTCCAGAGGTCCGGCTCGTTGTCGAGCATGTAGAAGATGGGCCTGTTCGCATCGGTTTTGGCGGTGGGGAATTTGGAATCCAGCCAATGCACGAATTCATCCTGGTAGACCTTTCCATCGGTGGTGTCGGGCGTGGTGGTAAGCGCCGTGGGCTTCTTGGGGAGATTCGGAAAGAACCGAGTGCTGACTGGATTGCTGACGTTGACGTTTCCCGCCTCATCTGCTGCCACCCAACCTTGCATGGGCAAGGTGACGATGATGGCCGCGTTGGCTGCCTGCGCATTGGCCACTGAAGGCCGCACGGCCTCACCGGGGACCGTACTGGAGCTGAGGTAACTGTCGCTGCTGTAAGGGCCCCAATCAGAGCCCGCATTGCTGGCGTTGGTCTCCCAGTTGTAGGCCGTCCAGCGATTTCCCCCGAGACGGCCAATGGTGGTGCCGCTGGGCATGGTGGACCAGTTGCCGCCATTGAATCCGTAGATCCATTTAGAGATGGGATGGGCGTTGTGGCCTGAGTGCAGCACGAATTGGAGATCTGCAGCTCCGGGGTTGCCAGGGGTGATGAAGCCGCCAGTGTTGACCGTGACGGTAGCTATGGCAGTCGTGTTGCCTGCGCTATTGACGGCGGTCAGTGTGTACGTTGTGGTGGTGGTGGGGTTCACGTTTACCGAGCTCCCCGTCACGGCACCAATGACTGGTGCGATGGTGAGGCTAGTGGCGCCGCTCACGGTCCAGGTGAGCGTGCTGGTTTGACCGGACTGAATGGTGCTGGGTGACGCGGTGAAGGCGCTGATGACCGGCGGTGGTGCCACAGCCACAGTGACGGTGACGGTTTGGGTGGTACTGCCGTGGGGACCCGTGGCGGTAAGCGTGTAGGTCGTGGTGGCACTGGGATTCACGGTAAGCGTCGTGCCCCGCACCAGGCCGATGGGCGTGCCTGTATTTGGCGTGATGAAGACGGTGCTGGTGTCTGTGACGGCCCAGTTCAGGATGCTGTTCTGGCCCATGGAAATAATGGCGGGTGAAGCGCTGAGGGTGATCGTGGGCGCTGGGCCGGTGGGGTCGGCAGTGAAGATGGTGCCCATCTGGACGACTTCCAGATCTGAGCCTTTGATGCCGTTCAGGGATTGCAAATCATTGTTATCCCAGCCTGGGTTCGGCGCGCCGCTCAGGAACCAGCGACTGCCGTTATCGGCGAGGATCATGCCGTAGGTTTTCAACGCCTGCAACACCACTCGCGATTGAGGCGGGTAGCCGCTAATGTTCACGTTCGCCTTGAGCCGAACACGCATTCCCATCGGTGGCGCTGAGGTGCTGGTGTTGCTGGAAGCCCAATGGCTGGCGGGTGCTACGTAGGCCCTGCGAGACGTTGGCACCGTAAAGCGCAGTGCGTGGGTGATGGCACCCGCAGCTACTTCATCGAAACGCGCCAGGCCTGGAAAGATAGGCAGGCCCGCAGCATCCGCGCTGGTCCAGCCGTAGGGTCGAACAGTGTTGGTCTTCAGATCCCAAATGGAACCACTATCTGCGTTCCAACTGCCGTTGCCTTGGAGTTGTGAGCCATACAGTTCGTAAAGGATGCAGTTATCGCGATCCAAAAGGAGCACATGACGGTCGCCGGCAGTGGCGAGGGGATCATCGCCCTCAATCGGGGCGGGAGAAGGCACAGGCATTGGACCGGGGTCACTTTCATCTCCATAGGCCTGATAGTTGATGGCCACTTTGGCTTGTGTTCCGCTGACCACGCCGTAGGGAATACCAATGCTGGATCCCTGCCAAAGGCCCGATCCGAAATCGGCCTTCAAGCCGCTAGTGGCACCGATGAAGCTAATGATCGAGGCGCTGTTTGGATCCACGGGGGAAGCAGAGATATTCTGGTTCCAAGCATTGGTATCCGGGAATGCCCGGTAGCTGTGCAGATTGGAATTGATACCGAGGTCCAAGGTCCCGCATCCGGTTCCGGATAGTGGGATTACTGTGACCATGGCTGTAGCCGTGACGCTGTTGACCGCATTAGTGGCGGTGAGCGTGTAGGTCGTGGTGGCGCTGGGGGTCACAACCTTGCTGATGCCGGTGACGGCGCCCACGCCGTTGTTGATGCTCAGGCTCGTGGCGCCGCTCACAGACCAACTCAACGTGCTGCTCTGGCCTGCGGTGAGGGTCGAAGGCGTGGCGATGAAGCTGGAGATGCTGGGTGGCTGGGGTGCAGGATTCACGGTGACCGTGGCGGTGGCCGTGACGCTGTTGACGGCATTGGTAGCAGTGAGCGTGTAGGTGGTGGTGGCGCTGGGGGTCACAACCTTGCTGATGCCGGTGACGGCGCCCACGCCGTTATCAATGCTCAGGCTCGTGGCGCCGCTCACGGTCCAGCTCAGCGTGCTGCTCTGCCCGGCGGTGAGAGTGGCAGGCGTGGCGAGGAAGGTGGAGATGCTGGGCGGCTGGGGTGCGGGACTCACCATGATCGTAGCCATCGAAGTGACGCTGCCGACCCCATTCGTGGCGGTGAGCGTGTAGGTCATGGTGGCGCTGGGGGTCACGACCTTACTGGTGCCGGTGACGGCGCCTACGCCGTTATCAATGCTCAGGCTCGTGGCGCCGCTCACGGCCCAACTCAGCGTGCTGCTCTGACCTGCGGTGAGGGTCGAAGGCGTGGCGATGAAGCTGGAGATGCTGGGTGGCTGGGGTGCAGGATTCACGGTGACCGTGGCTGTGGCCGTGACGCTGTTGACGGCATTCGTGGCGGTGAGCGTGTAGGTGGTGGTGGCGCTGGGGCTGATGACCTTGCTGGTGCCGGTGACGGCGCCCACGCCGTTATCAATGCTCAGGCTCGTGGCGCCGCTCACAGACCAGCTCAGTGTGCTGCTCTGACCTGCGGTGAGGTTGGCAGGCGTGGCGATGAAGCTGGAGATGCTGGGCGGCTGGGGCGCGGGACTCACAGTGACCGTGGCGGTGGCCGTGACGCTGTTGACGGCATTCGTAGCGGTGAGCGTGTAGGTGGTGGTGGCGCTGGGGGTCACGACCTTGCTGGTGCCGGTGACGGCGCCCACGCCGTTGTTGATGCCCAGGCTCGTAGCGCCGCTCACAGACCAGCTCAGTGTGCTGCTCTGACCTGCGGTGAGGGTGGCAGGCGTGGCGATGAAACTGGAGATGCTGGGCGGCTGGGGCGCGGGACTCACCATGACAGTAACCATCGAAGTGACGCTACCGACCCCATTCGTGGCAGTGAGCGTGTAGGTGGTGGTGGCGCTGGGGGTCACAACCGTGCTGGTGCCGGTGACGGCGCCTACGCCGTTGTTGATGCTCAGGCTCGTAGCGCCGCTCACAGACCAGCTCAGCGTGCTGCTCTGCCCGGCGGTGAGGGTGGCAGGCGTGGCGATGAAGCTGGAGATTGTTGGCAGTACTGGCGGCTCAAGAATGGTGACGGTGGCCTCTCCAAATTGAGTGGGGTCAGCGGTGCTGGTGGCCCGCAAGGTCGCGGAGCCCGGCGTTGAAGGTGCGGTATAGGCGCCGCTGGAGTTGATGTTTCCTGCAGTGGTGCTCCAGGTCACAGCATGATTCGACGTGCCCGTCACTTGAGCCGTGAAGGTTCTGCTTCCATTCGTCAGCAAGGATACGCTTGACGGGAACACTGCCACTGAAATCCGCCCCTGACCGCGCACAATGATCCTGGAATGGGCATGCAGAGTGGGATCCAACACACTGGTCAGCGTAGCGTGGAAAACACCCTCGAGAGCGGGAGCCTGGTATCTCGAAAGGGCGAATCCGAGTACAGGGCTCAGGGTTGTGATGCTTCCCGCAGAGGCCCCTTCATCCATGGTCCAACGCAGGTCCGCGGGATTTCCACCATAGCCGAGGAGCAGGGCCGACTGGCCTGCTTTAAGCGTCATGGAGCTGGGCCAGATACCGGAGGGAATGGCGGTGGACGAGGTTTGGTTGGCTTGACCAGCTGTGGCCCCATCATCGTCCACGAAAACTTGGATCTGTGCTGTGGAGGTGGGGTCCACCACGCTGGTGGCTTGCAGAGTCAGTGGCCCCTTGGTTGCGGGGGCCATAAACATGCCCTCTGGCGTCACCTGTCCTGCCGTGCTGGACCAGGTCACTGCCTGGTTGGAACTTCCATCCACTGAGGCGAGAAGGCTGGTCTGGCCACTCGGAGGAACCACGAAAGCTTCAGGGCTCGCTATTACCGTTATTGTGGTGGGAAGTGGCGGTGGGTTTGGGTTTCCGGTGATTCCCGTGGAGCCCCCACCGCAGCTAAGAAGCACAGGCAATAACGCGCAGAACACCAGTCGGATTGACGATTTCATGACGAGCTCCCTGTGAACCAATGCTGTAAGCAAACGCAATGGTCAGCCCAGGACGGATTCTCGACAGGCCCTTAGCCCTCCGATGGCTGAATTGTCCTTACGAGGTGCTCAAACAGCTTGATGAACTAGCTGTGTGGACGTGTGTAAACGGATCGGTTGTTGAGACCCTGGAACTTGGCCCTTACGGAAGCCGAACGGCAAAAGGGCTCTAGCAAAATAGTCAGAACCGCACAGTTTTTTGAATGGCCAACTAACCTCCCCACCCGCCGGAGCCCATTCCCATCCACTTGGATCACAGGAGGCCGATTGTCATCCGTGGAATTACAAACGACGGGGGGGAGGAAGGACACCCTGGATCCCCGGAGGTGGAATCATGAATGCCCCACGCCCAGGATTGTTCATTCATGCGGGCAAAGCCTGCCTGACGGCGGAAGTCCCTGCAGAATGCCGGATCTCCTTGGCGATCGGGCGATGCACCTGGACGAAGAAGAATCATGCTTTCGATGCCCACGGTCCACAGCTTACAGCCCCAATTTTTCCTTGAGGTTGTGCGCTGCGTTTCGGCTGGCTTCCAGTTCGACACCATCGGGCAGCAACACTGCTTTGCGTCCTGTGAGCAGCGTCCGCAGGCCGAGCACAGCCTCGGGCCGTAGCATGATGTTCCGTTGGATGCGTAGGAAGGGCACACCCGGGAAAGCAGACTCCACGTCGCTGAGACTTGTCCAAGTACAGCGGAATTTCTTTCCCCCCGCCCAGGCCCAGACCACCTGGTCAATCACTTCGAAATAGGCCACGCGCTTCATTTCCAGTAGCAGTTTCCCATCGCCCGCCTTGACTGGAAACCGAGTGGGCGCAGCACCAGGCGTGGGTAACGGGGCTTCGGGTTTGTGGGGATCGAAAGCTTCCAATCTGGCTAGCGTCTTGGCCAGCCGATCTGCGGTCACCGGCTTGACCAGGTAATCCGATGCCTGATGTTCGAACGCGGCAACAGCATGTTCCGCATTGGCGGTGACGAAGATGACGGGTGGGCCAGCGCGCAGTTCTGCAAGCAGTTCCATGCCGGAAGGCCCCGGCAGGGCGATGTCTAGAAAAAGCGCATCAGGTTTATTGCCTTCCCGCAACCAGGCCAGTAATAGGTGCCCATTCTCAAATTCGGCCAGCACCTGACACCCGGCTTCCCGCAGTAAGCGTCCAAGGCGCATACGGGCAACAGGTTCGTCGTCAACCAGGGCAATTCGAAGGGCCATGTCCTTAGGATGCGTGGTTCTGGTCGCGCACTCAACCCTTATGCTTCAGGGAAAAGGCAGAATCGCTCAGGCTCCTCGGATCGAGTTTGTGTTATCCATGTTCATGCTCATGCGGGAAAGAGGGTCGTGGTTTCGCGGTCTGGCCGCCCAGGTCTTGCTTTGCCTAGGCTCGATCCTGAGCGCCCAAGGCCCTGGGACCGTGGCTTTTCATGCCTATGGAGCAGAGCAGGGACTTACCAACTTTGCGGTTTCCGCCCTGGAACAGGACGATCGCGGGATCTTGTGGGTGGGCACGGAGGATGGCGCTTTCCGTTTTGGTGGCACTCGCTTTGAACGCTTTGGCATTGAGCAGGGTCTCGAGCGACCCTGGGTCACACATCTCACCAGGGACGGTGCTGGAGGTCTTTTTGCAGGAACGGATCGAGGGCTGTTCCATTACGATGGTGTGGCTTTTCATCGTATTCAGCTCCAGGGACCTTCAACCGCACCGGTTCGATCCCTCACCTCGGCAGGTGGCAGCGTCTGGGTGGCAACTTCTGCTGGTTTTTTTGCGGGCTCACCCTCCAAGGGCTTCCAGCCTGTGGTGGGTTGGGCCACGGCACCCCCCACGGCCCTTTTTGTGGATGCATTGGGATTGCTGGCGGTGGCCGGAGAAGAGCTGTGGCTCCAGGATGGGAATCGTTGGCGGGCGGCGGCCCCTTTGCCGGAGCTACGCGGTGAGCGCGCCTTTTCGGTATTGAGGGACACCGAAAGCCGTATCTGGATTCGCAGCAGGGGCCATCTGTTGCGTGGCCGCGAAGGGCAGGCATTCGAAGATCTGGCGCCCCGTTTAGCAGGGACTGCAACGAACGAAGGTCATTTGCGCATGGATTCCAAGGGCCGGGTTTGGATCCCTACCGTCGCAGGGCTGGTCATGGCTGATCATGACAAGCTGGTTCCGCTGCATCCCGATCCTGGCTTGAGTTTTGGCTATTGCAGGCAGGTTTTCGTGGACCGCGAGGATAGCTTATGGGTAGCGGGCGAGCAACTTTTCCATGCCCTGGGTCAGGGTGCCTGGAGTTCCTACCGGAACCGTGAAGGCCTGCCTTCCAACCAAGTTTGGGCTCTGCTTCGTGATCGTCAGGGGGTTCTCTGGGCTGCCACCAATCACGGTGTCACCCAAGGGGCCGAAGGTAGCTTTAAGTCCCTTCCCTTCCATCTTCCAATCGGCCCTCTTACCCTGGCTCTGGGTCCCGATGGCCGCATCTGGGCCGGGGGGCGGGATGGCACCGCGCTCTACGTCTGGGATTCTTCTGCTCGCGGTTTGACGGTGGTGCGCATCAAGAATTTGGGAGATGGCGACACCATTGTGCGGGAGCTCCGCTTCGACCGCTCAGGCAACCTGTGGGCCGCCACCAGCAACGGAGGCTTGCGCCTGATCCGTTCCGGTGCCTCAGGCCAAATGGAAGCAGAACCGGTGGCCTTGTCTGGGGGTTCACCCAAGGAAAACATCTGGTCTGTGGCAGAGGATGCCCAAGGACGGATATGGGTGGGCGGAACCGAAGGTCTTGCAGTCTTGGAAGATGGCCGCTGGCGCAGGTTCACCGCCGCCAATGGGTTGTTGGACACCGAGGTGCGTTGCATCACCCCCACGCCCGGTGGCGCGGTTTGGATCGCCTATGGCCGCTCTTTGGGCGCTACGAAAGTATCTTTCAGTGAAGATTCTTTGAACCTTATGGAGCAGCTCGGTGAAAGCCGCGGTTTGGGCAAAGTCCAGATCAACGCCTTGGCCTGCGATGCTCGCGGTGTTTTATGGTTGGGCACGGCCCTGGGAGTGGCCCGGTGGGATGGCAAGCTGTTGGACACATTTGGGAAGTTGGAAGGGCTTCCTGGCGAAGACTGCATCCTTGATGCCCTGCTTTGCGATGGGAATGATGTCTGGGTGGGGACCACCGCAGGGCTGGGCCATTTCCGTTCGGAAACCGGTGGCAGTGCCATTCCAAGCCCCGTGACGGTGCTGACCCAAGCCCGTTTTGGCCCCAACGATGCCAACACCGTCACACGCTTTGATCAGGTACTCAGAATTCCCCATGAACTACGCTCTCTTGAAATCCGCTTCTCGGCCATGTCTTTCCTGAATCCGGCGAAGGTGCGCCATCAGGTTCGCTTACTGGATTTTCAAAATGACTGGCGGGATATCACTTCTCCCCAAGTGAATTATGCGGGCTTGCCGCCTGGGATCTATCGCTTCGAGGTTCGCAGTCGTGCGGGGGCCTCCCCTTGGGGGCCGACCGCAAGGATGTATTTTCGCATGGTGGGACCGTGGTGGAGCAGTGGCTGGGCGCTTGCATTTTATGCCGTGTTGGCTTTGGCCCTGATCGCCTTTGCCGTCCGCTTCAGGACCCGTGTATTGCGTTTCAAAAATCAGGCTTTGGGCGATCTCGTTCATGCCCAAACCGAAGAGATCCAGACCGCGCTAGATCAAGCCGAGCATGCGAATACCGCCAAAAGTGAATTTCTGGCAGTCATGAGCCACGAATTGCGCACACCCATGCACTCGATTTTGGGCATGACGGATCTGCTGCTGGATTCTCCCCTGAGCCGAGAGCAGCGGGATAGCGCCCAGACCATTCGCCGCGCGGGGCAGGCCCTGCTTTCAATTCTCAACGACATCCTCGATTTTTCAAAGATAGAGGCCGAAAAAGTCGCCCTGCGCGAGGTCCCGGTAGATCTCCGAAATCTTTGCGAAGATCTGATGGATCTGCTCAGCGTCAGTGCCCAAGAGAAGGGGCTTGAGCTGGTGCTGCGCTTCGAGCCGGAAGGTAGTCCTGAATACCTGGGCGACCCGGAGCGTATCCGGCAGGTGTTGTTGAACCTGCTTGGCAATGCCATCAAGTTCACCGAAACCGGGTTTGTGCAGCTCACGGTGCGGGTCACGGATCAGCAGGAGGACCGCCACGCCCTGATGCTTTCCGTGGTGGATAGCGGCCCCAGCATTCCACCGGACAAACAGGCCAGGCTTTTTGAGAAATTCAGTCAGGCCGATACCAGCATCACCCGGCGTTTTGGTGGCACGGGGCTGGGCCTTGCCATCAGCAAGCGTTTGGTGGAAGCCATGGGTGGCGTCATTGGCCTTGATAGTGAGCCAGGTCACGGCACCACCTTCTGGTTCACGCTGAGTTTGAAGCCTGTTGAAGCGGTAGAAGACGGTGAAAATGACGAACGGGTGGCTGCGAAATTCACCGATGATTTTCGTATGCTGGTGGCGGACGATCTGCCAGAGAGTGCCAACGCGCTCTTTGATCAGCTCTCGCGGTGGGGCCTGGAGGCGAGCCTTGCATCCACCGGTCCTGAGGCAAGGGAAGACATTTTGATTTCTGCAAGCAATGGGAAACCTTATCACCTGGTGCTGCTGGATGAGGATTTGCCGGGCATGGGTGGCTGGGAGTTGGCCAAAACCTTGCGCGCGGACCATTCCGAGCTTTCACCCATGCTGGTGCTCCTTTGCCCCATGCATCAGCCCCGCGAGATTTGGGCACTGAAAGCCGCCGGGTTCAATGCGATGCTTCGAAAACCAGTCTTTGCCTTCGAGTTGCGGGAGCTGTTGGAAGAAGCCTCCAAGCGTTTGGAAGGGGGGGGCGTGGGCTGGTTCGGCTCTGCTATGGAGCTTTCTAGTGGTGAAATCCGTGCGGGAGAAACGGCCCAGGCGCTGGCGGGGCGCCGGATTCTTCTAGCCGAGGACAACCCCTTGAACCAGCACGTGGCCTTACGGTTATTGAAATCCATGGGTGCTGTGGCGACGCTTGCAACCACGGGTCTTGAAGCCGTGCAACAGGCGGCGCGCGGTGGCTTTGATCTCATCCTGATGGATGGCCAAATGCCCGAAATGGATGGTTTGGAAGCCGCGCGAGCCATCCGCGCTGCAGGCGGGCGGTTACCCATCCTGGCGATGACCGCCCACGCCCTGCAGGGGGATCGCGAGCGTTTTCTGAAATCAGGCATGGATGATCTGCTCACCAAACCTTTCAGCCGCGATGAGCTGAGGGACGCGATTCTGAAACAGTTGGGATCTGAATCAAAGCTGGCTTCAGAAGAGACACTGATCATCCCAAAGCCAACGGTCGTGCCAGATGAAGAAACGTCTGAAAGGGCACTGGCGACCAGTGGCGAACCCCTGGATGAGGATGCCGGTGATACCATGCAGATGCCTGTGCAGATTCCCACCACGGATTTCCGCCATCCCATTGACACGGTGTCCCTGCTGCATTCCATCCATGCGGAGGACCGCGATGAGTTACGTGAATTGCTGGTGATGTTCCGGGCCCATGCGCCCAACCGCATGGCGGATATCAGAACCGCCTTGCAGGCTAAGGATGCCAAGGCATTGAAAGCCGCGGCCCACGCGCTCTGCGGCAGCGCGGCCTACGTCTATGCCCGACCGGTCACCGACATCGCACGGCGGATGGAGGAATTGTCCGCGGAAAACCGCATCTTTGAAGCGGCGGTCTTCCTGCCGGAACTTGAAATTGCCTTTACTGCCGCCGAAACCGCCTTGAAGGAACTGGAGGTGCGGCTGGCGAGGTGAATCGAGCTCCAGTTGCCTGCTAGCAGAGGGAACAATTGCGACGGACCTGAGAATTCCAAAGAGGTGGCCCGTGGAATAGAATCAGAATCCTGGGTGTTTCCTTGTCCCCGTAAATCCTCGTGCGTCCCCGGCTAAAACCTTTTTTAAGGCGGGGACGCACGGGGATTTACTGGGATGGAAAAAAATCAAAACAAGAATAGTTGTTTTTCTGGAGCGGCCATTCGTCGCTCTCGGCGCTGTACAGATTCGGCGTTTCGGCTGCCATGCTCCGTGTATCGTGCCCATGGCTGCCGCGGCCCAGGCCCCTACACCCGCTCATGCGGCAATGCCAGGGCGGGCGCGTAGACACTGGTGTTGGGGTCCACCATGTAGAGATTGCTGATCTTGCCGGTATAGGCGCCAGCGTATTGCTGGATCTGATCCCCAAGGCGGGTCAGATCGTCGCCTTCGCGAAAAAGCGGTCCCCAGATGGGATTGAAGGCGTTTTCCACATGGCGGTTCAGTTCGTGCACCTTTTCTCGCTGGGCTTCGGTGCGCTGCCGGACTTCCGCCAATTCAGCGTTCAACGTGGCAGCTTCGCGGTCCATGGCGTGGAGGGCTTCAGGAGAAATGCGCGGCGCCAAGACCCGGCGATGTTCATGGTTGCGGGCGATTTGGTCCCCGAGCATGTTCACCCGCCGCTGCCCGCGCCGACGCTGGGTTTCAACCTTCAGCAGTTCATGCATGTCATCAGCGTGAAGCTCGAGCTGTTCCAGTTCCGCTTCCAGTTCAGGGATGAGCATCAGGGTGTGCCAGGAGAGGCTTTTCTTGGATTTCAGGATGTCGCCATAGATGTGGTCACCAATATAAAGCACCTGTTCGCTATTGGCTTCAAGCCTTGCCTCCAGCCAGTCCGCATTGCCTCCGGTGAACACGTTGCCATGATCCGGCAAGGGAAGTGCCGGGTGGCCTTCGGCAAAAAAGCCGGGCTTCCGGGAACTCACCACTACCGTATGGAAGTAGTCGGTCCAGTGGGGCCGAGCAGCGTCCACGTCGTTCAGCAGATGGCCCAACACGCCATCCGTGAAGGTCCATTCGCTGTTGGTGAGCAGGAACAGCCGTTTGCCACCACGGATCCAGCGGTCGAGCGCCGCTGGCATCTGTGGGTCTTTGGGGATGAAGAAGTCACGATGAGCAAGAAGCTCGGCCTTCATCTCCCCGTTCCGATGTGCTGAATCAATGCCCCATCGCACATCGTTGAACAGTTGGATGTAGTCCTTGCCCGGCAACTTTCCTTGATCCAGGCGATCCACCAGCAGAGCGTAGAGGTGGCTTTCCGGTATCTCAAACATGGTGTCAATGCTACGAAAGCCCTTGGCCGTGGTGGAAAGGCGGCGGCGGCCATAGCAGGTTTCAATGGCCAGGGGATCCATGGGCTTCGTGCCATGGGTCGCCCTGACCACCCGACGCTCGCGGCTCACCTTGAGCAAGTTTCCCCGCACACCGTCCAACACCAACCCTCTGATGGAAAACTTGGGATCGAATCCCGAATCCAAAAGCGAGGATGGATAGTCTTTTTCCCGCACCAACAAGCGAAGGGATTTTGTGAACGCCAGCTCGTCAATTTCTGGCGAGCGATAACGCGCGAGCGTGTAATCCATATCAAAACCCACGGCTTTGATGGTGGGCAAGGGCAAGGTCTGCAAAACGTAAAGCTTCTGGGCCGGTGGCAGCCGAGCTTCATCCTCCTGGTCCCAGCTAGGGGGGACCGGCAGGAGACTGGGGTTCCAGGGAATAGGGGCCATGGCTTGAGGATAGCGCCCCGGATTTTTGATTTGTGATTTTCGATTTTCGATTGAAGCTCAATGGGTGTGGAGGGTTTCCAAACGACAGTCGGTAATCAGCGATCGAAAATGGATACCTTGCTTCAGGCGATCGCAGGTCGCGCTTGGACATGAGGAAAGGCCAGGAATGGAAGAACCAGTTGCTCCGCCGGGTAAGGTGCACAGTCGCGCGATGCAAGCGTCTCGGGTCACGCTGCCAAAGCTCGATCCGCCACCGCCAAGCGTGCTGGCCTTCCTGCTAGGGCGCTTTCCCTTCATTGCTGATTGGGAATCCCGCATTAAGCGTGGCCTGGTGCGTGTGGATGGCGGCGGATTGGGCGGATTGCTGACGGTGGATTCGCCCTATCGAGCCGGTCTGAAAATCTTGTATTTTCGGGAGGTTGAAACAGAGCCAAACATTCCTTTTGAAGTCCAAATAATTTTTCAGGATGCGCACCTGCTGGTGGCGGACAAGCCGCATTTTCTGCCAGTGACCCCCACGGGCCCCTATGTGCGTGCCTCAGTGTTGGCAAGGCTCCAAGAGGAGACTGGCCTCCTCAAATTGGTGCCGCTACATCGTCTTGATCGCGAAACCGCGGGGCTGGTGCTTTTCTCTTTGCGGCCAGAGAGCAGAGCGGATTACAGCAGGCTTTTTCAAACTAGCCGGATCATCAAGACCTATCATGCAGTCGCTGCCGCGGAAGCTGGGGTATTGCCTCGTCCATGGCGCGTGGAGAGCCGCATCGAAAAGGGTGAGCCTTTCTTCCGCATGGCCTGTGTTGAGGGTCAGACAAACGCCCGAAGCACCATCAGATTGCTTGCGGAACGGCATGGCTACGGTCTTTTCGAGGTACACGCCGAGACTGGGAAGAAACATCAGGTCCGCCTGCATATGGCAGTCATTGGCCACCCGATCCTGCACGACAAGTTCTACCCAGATCTCCAATCCGAAGCACCAGCCGATGCACTGCCTGATTTCAGCCAGCCACTCCAACTCCTGGCCAAGCGCTTGGAATTCGTAGATCCCATCACTGGCGAAGCACGGGTTTTCGAATCAGAACAAGAGCTTGCGTGGAATCCGCTGCGGAGGAGTGAATGATGAGGTATGAGATTCAATAAGGTGGCGGCCCAATGCCGTAGCTTCTAGTCTGCTACGAGCGTACTCCTCATGCCTCGCCTCTCAGCCCTCTTCCATCCCAATCCCATGCGTCACGCTTTGGTGACCGAAAAGTTCCCAGGCGGTGATGCGGAAGGCTTCGGTATGGCCCCAGTCTTTGGCGCCGTTTTTCCACAGCTTGTAGTGGATCAGTTCGTGTTCTAGGATGCGCTGAAGGATGCTTTCCGGGTCGCGGCAATTGACGCCGCAAGCGACCTGCGGCCAGGGCCAATCCCGCCTTCGTAGCAGTGGAACAGACAAGCGGATCTCGGGATGCCAGATGCCCCGGGCATTTTTTTCAATAACAAACAGACCCGCGCAGCGCGTCATGCGAGCCGACCAGATCACTGGCAGTAAAGGCAGATCCCAATCCGCTGCACGCAGGATGGATTCAGTACGGTGGCGTAGGGTGATCATTCAAACTCGAAGCTTGGACCGCCCAGGTTGCTGGTCTCCACGCGCACGATTTCACCGTCCATGGTGATGGTGCTGGCGCTGTGGGGCTTGGCACCGTGACTGAGCGTCTGCAAGGCGCGGAAGGGGGCTTGCAGCTCGGCGGGAACGCTTTCAAAGAACATCACACCAGCACGGTAGGTCTGGGGTTCCGCATGGGCTGTGCTCACGATGTGCAGCTCGTTCAACTGGCGCGTGTCCACTTCGCTTGGCGCATCGGTCAAAAGGCAGCGGGCTTGAGCTGTTTTTGGGAAGGCGATGACTTCACGGATGCTGGTCTCGCCCACCAGCAGCATCACCAGACGATCCAATCCCAGCGCCAAGCCCCCCATGGGCGGCGCGCCAAAAGCCAAGGCATCCAGAAGGAAGCCGAATTTCGAACGGGCTTCAGCTTCGCCAATGCCGAGGGCACGGAACATGCGGCTTTGGGTCTCGGCATCATGGATGCGGATGGACCCACCACCGATTTCATAGCCGTTGAGCACCAGGTCGTAGGCCACGGCACGACAGGCTCCGGGATCGGCTTCCAGCTTATCCATATCGTCAGGATGGGGGCTCGTGAAGGGGTGATGGCAGGCCACGAAACGAGCATTTTCCTCGCTCCATTCCAGCAAAGGGAAATCAACCACCCACAGGAAAGCGAACCGCGATTCATCCAATTGTCCGAAGGTTCTCGCCAGGCGGAGCCGCAACTCCCCGAGCACCTTGGAGGTCTGGGCATCGGTGCCCACGGCGAAGACGGCCAGCCCTTCGCCTTCGACCTTCAAGCTGGCCTTCAGCGCGGCTTCAAGCTCCGGGCTGATGAATTTCTTGAAACTCGACGCGAGTCCATCCTTGCCCCATTTCACATAGGGCAAGCCTCCGGCACCGAGATGTTTGGCCGCCTCCTGCAATTCATCCAGTTGCTTCCGGGACATGGCGCCCGCTTGTTCGCCCGCGAAGTAAAGGGCCCGAACCCGCCGCTGGCCCTGGCTTTCGGCGGCGACGCGAAACAGATTGAAATCTGTCGCGGCGAAAACGCCGGTCACATCCTGAAGCTTTACGCCGCATCGAATATCCGGCTTGTCGGAGCCGTACCACTCCATGGCGTCGGCATAGGACAAGCGCTGGAAAGGCGCCTGGGTGTCCTTGCCCACGAGCTTGGAGAGTTCCACCATCAAAGGCTCGATGACATCCTGGACATCTTTCTCGCGCACGAAGCTCATTTCCACATCCACCTGGGTGAATTCCGGCTGCCGATCCGCGCGCAGGTCTTCGTCGCGGAAACAACGGCAGATCTGGATATAGCGCTCAAAGCCCGCGACCTGAAGCAGCTGCTTGAAGAGTTGGGGCGATTGGGGCAGGGCAAAGAATTCGCCCGGATGGACTCTTGATGGAACCAGGTAATCCCGGGCACCTTCGGGCGTGGATTTGGTGAGGATGGGGGTTTCGATTTCGATGAATTCCAGGTCGCGGAAGTGGTTGCGGATGATGAAAGCCACCTCGCTCCGCAGGAGCATGCTGCGTTGCAGGCTGGGGCGCCGCAAATCCAGGAATCGGTATTTCAGCCGCAGATCCTCGCCTGCGTCCGCACCGCCCTCCACAACGTCATCCACCGGTATGGGCGGAGTATTGGCGGTATTGAAGATTTTCAAATCGGTGAGTTTTACTTCGATTCCGCCGGTCAACATGTTTGGGTTTTTGGATTGCCGCTCGATGACGGTGCCTTCGACCCCCAGCACGAATTCGCTGCGTACTGCCTTGAGCTTGGTTAACAGTTCGGGAGAGATTTCCGTCTCATCAGCCTTGATCTGAACCACGCCCCAGCGGTCACGTAGGTCCATGAATACGAGGGACCCCATGTTGCGGGAACGTTTGCACCAGCCCAGCAGCCGCACGGTTTGGCCCACGTGGTCCATGCGCAGCTCTCCATTGCGGTGGCTGCGGGAGAAATTGCCCAATGGATCCAAACGCATCGACGACTCCAGGACCTTATAGAATACGGGCTCTGGGCTCCGGGCTCCAGGAAGAAGGCAAAGCTTCAGCATCCAAGAATAAGTCGAGGACTGCGACCACGCGGAGGGTAGCGGAGGAGCGGAGGCTTGCCGTTGGCCTTGGACCCATTCATGGGCAATTCAGCCAGGCCGACAATTCCAAGAAGCGTGGTGGCTAGGCCATCTTCAACACGATTTGTTTCTCCGCTTCCCTCTGCCTTCTGCGTCGTTTATTTTTTTGGCGCGCGCCCCGCCGCGATGTCGAAGAATCTGTCCCAGGCCAGGAAGGGCGGCAAATCGTGAATGTCGCTCCAGGCCTTGTGGTCGAAGCTCTCGTCCAGTTCCTTGCCGGTCTTGGTGGGATTGGCTTCGATATGCTTCTGCACGGCTTTTAGGAAATCCCGGGAGCGCGCCACTTCCTTTTTTCCGCCCACGGGACCATGGCCGGGAATGACCTTGGAATCCTCGGGAAGGAAGGACAGGACTCCGTCCAGGTTGGCGATCATGCCGGCCAGGTTGCCGCCGCTGCTCAGGTCAATGTAGGGCGTGAGGCCGTTGAAAAAGATGTCACCCATGTGCATGACGTGGGTGCTGGGCAGGCCGATGATCACGTCGCCATCGGTGTGGCCGGGGCCGAAGTGGGCCAGATGAAGTTCCACGCCGTCGAGATTGATGCCGAGGACGGACCTGACTTTCGGGTCGTGGTCACCGAAGGTGATTTCAGGCAGGCCACCGCGCTTGGCGGGTTCGAGCTTGGCCTGCTCCAGCTCCATCCGATGACGAACGTTCGCGTGGGCCACGATGACCTGCACCTGCTTTTCCAGAGCGATGTTGCCGCCAACGTGGTCGCCGTGGTGATGGGTGTTGATCAAGTACTTGATGGGCTTGTCCGTGACGGACTTCACCACCTTGAGCAGCCCAGGCACCAGCCTCTCGAACTGGTCGTCAATCAGGATCGCGTTCTTGTCCGTGACGATGAGGCCGATGTTTCCGCCCTCGCCGAAGATGCAGTAGATGTTGTCGGCCAGCTTCTCGATCTTGTGGGGATCTGGCTTGGGCGCGGTGGCATCTTGGTGGACTCGTGCTGGCGCTGCCGCAGGAATCGGTGAAGTGATCAAGGCGGCCATGGATAAAGCGGCAGTGGTCAGGACGCGCATGTAACCTCCGGGATTGGAAGGCGATCCTATCGCGCTTCCATCCCTAGGTTCCATGGGTAAAGCTGTTTGAACACGCTTTATTTGATTGCCGTGCCCAAAATTATTTCCACCAATACCAGTGACTGATCACTTTCCGCGCGTGCTCGGGCGGTTGTGGTGTGCGCCATCATGGCGGCCTGCGGAGGCAGGTCGGCCAGCGCCGCCTGAGCGTCCGCCACCGGACCTTCCACCGCCACCACCACCACCTGTGCGGCGGCCTGTCTCGATGGGTTCGGCACGGATGGCGGGATCCGGAGCGAAGCCGGGGATCACGACCTTCGGGATGTCCAATTTCAGAAGTTTTTCGATGTCTCGCAACAGCCGGGATTCATCCACGCAGACCAGGCTCAAAGCTTGGCCTTCGACGCCAGCGCGACCGGTTCGGCCGATGCGGTGGATGTAGTCTTCGGGGACCTGGGGCAATTCGTAGTTCACCACGTGCGGTAGATGGTCGATGTCCAGGCCGCGGGCCGCGATGTCGGTGGCCACCAGCACGCGCACCTTGCCGCCCTTGAAATCCTGAAGGGCGCGGATGCGCTGGGGCTGGCTCTTGTTGCCATGGATGGCGGCGGATGTGATGCCATCTTTCTCAAGCTGGTCGCTCAAGCGGTTCGCGCCGTGCTTGGTGCGGGTGAACACGAGCACCTGTTCCAGGCGTCCTTCGCGGATGATGTCGCTCAGCAGCTCGCGTTTGCGCTCGCGGTCCACGGGATGGACGATCTGCTCCACGAGTTCGATGGCAGAATTCCGCGGGGCCACATCCACGCTGACGGGATCCTTCAGGAATCCTGACGCGAGCCCGCGGATCTCGTCGCTGAAGGTGGCGCTGAACAGCAGGCTCTGCCGTTTGGTGGGCAGCAGCGCGAGGATCTTCTTGATGTCGCGGATGAAACCCATGTCGAGCATGCGGTCGGCTTCGTCCAGCACCAGGAATTCAACATGGCGGAGGTTCACGGTGCCCTGGCCCTGGTGGTCCAGCAGACGTCCGGGCGTCGCCACCAGGATGTCCACGCCGCCCTGGAGGATGCGGATCTGGGGATTGATGTTCACACCGCCGAACACGGTCGTGGATCGAACGGGCAAGTGCTTGCCATAGGTGCGCACGCTCTCTTCGACCTGCATCGCGAGTTCGCGGGTAGGCGTCAGCACAAGCACGCGGATCGGGTGGCGGGCGGGGCTGGTGCTGCTGGAAAGCTCGGGCGTGAGCATCTGCAGGATGGGCAGCACGAAGCCGGCGGTCTTGCCGGTTCCGGTCTGCGCGGCGGCCAGCAGATCGCGGCCCGACAGCACAACGGGGATGGCTTTGGATTGGATGGGCGTGGGGGTTTCGTAACCCTGGTCTTTGACCGCACGCAACAGCTCGGCGCTAAGGCCGAGGGTATCGAAGGAAGACATGTATTGCTCCTGGAAGGCCCGCCAGCGCTTATTTCGCGCGAGC
>JANYBM010000019.1 GCA_025361125.1 Holophagaceae bacterium
GAAGGTGTCGCCGATCTTGTGCTTCCAGGTGGCGGTCCACTGATCCATGTCGCCCAGGTTGTTGGTGGCCGTGACGTACTGGGACGAGGGCATGCCGCCCATGCCCGCGGCCGCTGGAACGGGAAAGTTGTTGAGGCTGCCATACGGGATGTCGGTCATGTTTCCGAAGCGGTTGAAGCCCACATAGACATTGGCCGAATGCACGGTGCCGAAGGCTTCGAACAGCAGCGGCATGTCGAACATGACACCAAGCACCGTGCTGTCCTTTAAAGGGCCGATGGTGTTCACCTGCAAGGCGGGTTGTGGGAATTGCGCCGGGGTCAAGGCCGCGCCGTTGTTGGTCGTCGGGAAGAAATTGAAACCCACCACCGCCGCGCTGCTCTTGGTGGCGCCGCCGCCGCCGAAGCCGCTCTCATAGCCAACTCCATAGCAGAAGCCCAGGAGCGAATGCTCAGGGAACCCCAGCTTGTCCAGATGGAATTTCCAGCCGATGCCGTCCACCATCGCGTTCACAGCCAAAGCCTGCGGCGTCGCCTGGCGCTCGCCGCCTTCGCGGACTTCGAAAGGCGGGCCATCGGAAGTGTTCTGGCGGCCGATGGAGAGCACGCCCAGTTCAGGCCAGTCGTACACGAAGCTGGCGCGCTCCACGTGCAAGATGTCGTTGGTCGGGACCTTGCCACTGTTGAAGGAATTGGCGACCGTGTTGGGCGAGCCGTTGAAGGTGGGCACATCCGCCCCGCCGTGGACCTTGTACATGGTCAGCCGGCCCATGATCTTGGCGTTCTCGTTGATGTTGATGCCCATGCGGAGCCGCAGCCGGGTGGACCACTGGACCGGGTTCGTGTAGTCCTGCGCCGGAACAGGCATCGCTATAGGCGAGGGTACGTAAAAGGTGCTGCCGCCTGGGCCTGCCATAGCCTGGGGCGCAAAACCCATGAACTGCTGGTAGGGCTTGAAGCTCCACTGTTGGCTATCGAAGCGGGTGCGGAGATCGCCGCCCCAGGCGATGTTGTCCTGGGCCACCTTGGTTTCGACCTTGGTCAGGGTCTTTTCTTGATCCTTGGCCTTTTCTTCCAGCACTTCCACCTGTTTTTTGAGTTCCTGGAGTTGTTTCTTGATATCGTCCTGATCTGCTGTCTGTGCGGCGAGGGCAAGAGGCGCGATTCCCGCCAGCATCAGGGAAATGATTCGAGTGCTACGCATGCTTTCTCCTTTCGATGGGGATGGGTTCAGCCGCCGCAAGTTTCAGGTTGAGGGGAGTCCGAGGCATGGTTCACCAGGAAGGTCTTGATATCCAGGATCTGTTCCGGGGTGCCAAATTTAGGTGCGATGGGAACAGCCGCTTTACCGTGCTTGGCCGCTTCAAAAAATTTCTTCCATTGGGCCTGGGTTTTGGAGAGCGGCGTCAGTTCCACGGCCGATCCACCCTTTACATGGCAGACCTTGCAGCTCTTCTTGAAGTAGTACTTCCCTTTGGTGTCGCTGCCCTTGGCCTGGGCCAGCAGAGGAAGCGTCGCGGCCATCAGCGCCAAGGCTGACAGAAGGTAACGGTGGGGGATCCGCATGGGGTTTCCTTTCATGCAAAGTGATGGTGGGAGAAAGATAAAACAACCTACAGGACTAAGATGGACCTGATTTTGTTTTTATTCAGTGATTGAAGTCATATATAAATATAACTAAATTGGAATTTAGACAAATGTGAAACTTGATACGTGGCTTGACCGGATTTCGCCAATGAAGCTGAACATTTGCTGGCTTTTTACAGGAATCTGAGCTGAGTGATCGCGGAGTGTCACTAGAGGCACCTTTGATCAATTCCTGCCTGCCCCGTTGTGCCGTGCGTCACCAGATCCAACTTGCATACTTGGGTTTCAGGGGGCGCACAAGGTGTGGGGTACTTCGACCGCCCAGAACCATGGGCGCAACATTCGGGTGATGGCGGTGGGCTTCCATCGGGTGACACTGACCAGGATTCAGCGGATTCTCGAAGGATTCGTGGATGAGGTCGAAGAAACAGCGCTGGAGGGCTTGGGACTGGGGCGGGGAGACTTGCTGCTGTTTTCTCTAAAAGACCCGTATCACCAGGAACTGAGGCGACTCCAATCCTTGCACCAGGCCTTTCCAGGCATTGGCATTGTGGTGTATGCCCCACGCAGCACCCTGGGACGGGAAATGGAGTTGTTGGCTTCGGGAGTGTTGGAGATCTTCCATCGCCTTGCTGAGGCACCAGGGGCCATGGCCCGAGCACGGGCAAGGACAGGGCAGGTGGCCAAGCCGCTCGGGCCGGTTCGCGACAACTCTCTGGAAGGACTCTTCCCGAATCTCCACGATTGGATTTCGGTGATCAGTGTGGCGGAAGATGGTGCCTTCATATTCGAGGCCGTCAATCCACCGCTTGGAGCCACTGCTGGCTTTCTCAATCCGGACTTCGTGGGGCACTCGCCACTGGAGTGTCTGCCTCCCTCCATCTCGAGGCCCTTGGTGGATCATCTGGTCCAGGCGGTGCAGGAGGGGCGCCCCCTGCTCTTCGAGGATGAGCAGCCTGTGGACGGTGAGACCCATGTGCTGCAGACCATTGTGACTCCCGTGCGGAACAAGTGGGGACGTATCCATCGGGTGGTGGTGGTGTCCAGGGACTTCACACCCCTGCGCCGGGCCCAGGAGGCTTTGTCCGCCAGTGAAGAACGTCTGCACTTCGCACTGGAGGGCACTCAGCAGGGTCTTTGGGACTGGGACCTCACACGCGATCGCGTCTACCGAAGCCCAAGGTGGTGCGAGATGCTGGGGCTTGCTACTGGGGAAGCTCCGGACACCGTGGAAGGTGGCCTTGGCTGGGTTCATCCAGATGACCGTCGCCAGGTGGAGGAAGCCATGGCCGCGCACCTTGAGGGGCGCACTGCACGATTCCAAAGTGAGTACCGGCTGCGCACCCAGAACGGAGAATGGGTCTGGGTTTTCGACGCTGGCAAGACCGCCGCCTGGGATACCACAGGCAAGCCTTTGCGGGTGACGGGTCTCTGCACGGACATTACCGAGCGGCGCCGCGCCGAGGAGGCCTTGCGGGCCCTTGTGGGTGGCGTGGTGCATGAGATCCGCAACCCAGTGTATGGCATCTCCATCAACCTGGACGCCATGGAGGCGACCTTCGGCGAGGAGCCGCGCTACCTACCCTTCGTGGCCGCCATGAAGGAAAGCGCAGATCGCATCGAAAGTCTGATGAACGACTTGCGGGACTATGCTGAGCCCCGCACGCTGAATCCGGAACCCTGTCTGATCCGGGCCTTGCTGAATGATGCCATTCGCTCTTGCCAGACCTTGGCCTCAGAGCGTGGTTGCACTGTGGATTTGGACCTGGACGATCCCGAGGCTTTGCTGGCCGTAAATCCACGTCGCATCCACCAAGTCTTCCGCAACTTGGTGGAAAACGCATTGCACCATGCGCCAACGGGTAGCCACGTGCGGCTCAAGGGCTGGCGGGAGCGCCTGGATCGTCACGCCTGGTGGGTTTGCACGGTTGAGGATGATGGCCCTGGTTTCGCACCGGACGTACTGATCCGTGCCTTTGAGCCATTCTTCACAAGGCGCAGTGGTGGCACCGGCCTGGGGCTTTCCATCGTTAAAAGAGTGGTGGAAGAACACGGTGGGAGTATCGAAGCGGCCAACCACAGCCAAGGTGGAGCGTGCTTGACGGTGCGTCTACCGGTTCCGCGTGGTCTGTTGCGCGCCGAGGGGGCTTTGGCCCATGCCGGGGAAACGCCATGAGCAAACCCACGATCCTGCTCATCGAGGACGACTCCTCTGTCCGTCACGGCATGGCGGCCTTCCTCAGGGCCAACGGCATGGATGTGGACGAGGCGGAGGACTGTCGCCAAGCCCTGGCTATCTTCCAATCTGGTAACCAGGATGTGGTTGTGGCGGACTACAGTTTGCCGGATGGTACCTCTTTGGATCTCATGCCGCAGATCAAGCGACTGAGCGAGGAGACGCCATTCATTATCCTCACCGCCCATGGCTCCATAGATCTCGCCGTGCGTGCCATCAAGGAAGGCGCTGAACAATTCTTGACCAAACCTGTGGAATCCAAGGCTCTGCTGGTGCTTGTCCGCCGCCTGCTCCAGCAGCGGCGCCTGCGCAACCGCCAAGAGGTGGCAATCCGCGAGCAGCCTGGGGCTCTCAACCCTTTCCAAGGCACCAGCGCTGTCATCCGACAGTTAGAGGAGCAGGCCCGAAGAATGCTTGAGTGGGATAGCCCCATCCTGGTTCTGGGTGAGACCGGTGCGGGAAAAGGTGTATTGGCTCACTGGATCCACGTCAACGGCCCCCGCCGGGAAGAGGCTTTCGTCAATTTGAATTGTGCCGGGCTGACCCGGGAACTACTGGAGAGCGAACTTTTTGGTTTCGAGCGGGGTGCTTTCACGGGTGCGGTAGCCGCCAAGCAGGGGTTGTTGGAAGTCGGGCACCGGGGTGTGGTTTTCCTTGATGAGATTGGAGACATGGATCCTGCCATCCAACCCAAGCTGCTGAAGGCTCTGGAAGAAAAAACCTTCCGCCGCCTGGGTGATGTGCGTGACCGGCATGTGGATATCCGGCTCATTGCCAGCACCAACCTGAACCTTGAAGAAGCCGTAAAAGCCAAGAAGTTCAGGGACGATCTCTATTATCGCGTCAGCACACTCACGCTGCGCATCCCGCCTTTGCGCGAACGCTCCGAGGACATACCTCTTCTGGCCCAACTCATCCTCCGAGGGATCTGCAATCGCATGGGCAAGGATCAGGTGAAACTGCGGGCTGATGCCCAAGCTCTGCTCCTGAAGTATCCCTGGCCTGGGAACATCCGAGAGTTGGCCAATGTGCTGGAACGGGCCATGATCCTGCAAAAAGGTGAGCAACTCGAGGCCAGCGACCTGGGCCTGCTGGAGAGGCCGTCCTTCGGGACAGAAAGCAGTGACAGCCTACTTCCTCTTCGTGACATGGAGCGTTTGCACATTGAACGCGTCCTCCAGCGGACCAGGGGCAACGTCACCGAAGCGGCCCAAATCCTGGGCATGGTGCGGCGGACTCTTTATGACCGGATGAAGACCCTCGGCATCACGACCTCGAAAGACTGAGCGGGCCTCCGCACAAGCAGTGCGGATTTCCGCACGAAGGATTGAGGTATCCAGGTCCCATTACGAGTTGTATCTATTTATAACAAACACGTTGGACGCGTTACTGGAACTGGCGCACCTCTTGCGAAACCCTCCCAGACCCCAGGTTTGCTCCCTGGAGATGGCCTCGACAATCCGGTAACCCCATCCAAAAGGAGAAATGCAAATGGCCAGAATCATTTTCAGAAGCCTGCTTGCGCCCGCAATGGTGGTGGTGGGGTCTGCCGCAGGCTTTGCGCAAGATTCCCCCAAGCATCTCTTCGCCAAGACCATCGCAACTTATCCTGCCCCAAAGCTTGCTGAAGTAAACAGCCGCGAGTTCAAGCATCTGTTTGACCCAGCCAAGACCAAAGGAACCCCTGAGGCGGCCTTTAAGGATCTGTGGGGGCAGATCAAAGGTGCCGCGACGAAGGCAGGGTTCGAGGTCACGGAAAAGGAGAAGAACCCCTTGAAGATGGAGATGTCCACCAAGGAGTACTTCGACACCCCCGATCAAATGTTGTGGAAGAAGGGATATCTCATCCGCATCACCACCAAATATGTGGGTGGAAGCGCTGATACATCCGGCAAGGTCACCATCAAAGCTATCAATGAAGACGCACTGAAGACTCTTGCTACACCGCTGGAAGTCGTGGGCGTGAAATCCGAAAGCGAATGCCAGGACAACGTCGGCATGAGTTATGGTGGGCAGTTGGCTGGCTATGTGGAGAAAGGGTCGAGCTACAGCATCAAACTCTCGGAGCTCGGAGCCATGACGCTGGGCAACTTCGGCAAATACATGCCGGAACTCCTCAAGCTGGGGCTCCCGGCTGATACGAAGCTGATCTCGACCAAAGCCTACTCGTATCGGGTGCGGCCCGGCTATGTGGTGCTGCCCGGCACAGAGCCTTGCGGGATCTCCATGGAAGGCTGGACCACCAAAGAAGCCGGAACGCCTTACCTCTACGATTTCTCCTACGGGTATGAAGACGTGGAGTTCTATGGAAACGCGCCGATCCACACTGCGGGCGAGAATTTCCTGCAGAAAGTCATCTGTGGCGAACTTGGGAATCTGGCGATGCCTGATGGCGAAAGGTGGGGCGGATCCAAGGTCCGCAAGCTCATGAACAGGCCCATCAACAAATAAGCAGAAAAATCCCAGAAGGTCCCCTTTTGGGTAATCCCCTTTATGCCTAATCCCGGAGGAACGTGACAATGCGATACCTTTCCAGAACCATCCTGGGCGGCCTGTTGGCTTGGTCCGCCCTGCCGTCATTCGCCCAGGACGCCGCCAAGCTTGACGAGCTATACGGTCTCCAATCCCAGCCGGCCTACATCAAGCATTACGAAGCCGACAAGACAGGCAAAGTCATCCTTAACCCCTATCTGCAGGTGGCCACCAAGGAATTCCCGGCCCTCCTCGACGTCAAGATGGCACCGTACAACTGGGTGATAGACGCCGAAGGCCGCGTGGCGATCATCCCTGAGGCCGCCCATCCGTTGGGACGCACCTACGAGAAGGGGTTCTTCCGGCCCGAAGACAAGTCCGACCGCAAGCCGGGCACCCGCGAGAACTTTGGCCACGTCTCGGCCCTCGGCGGCGCCCCAGGGCGCATTAGTGGCGAGATTCTTTATGACAAGAGTTCCAATGCCTGGACCGTGAACAACAAGTCTGGCCGCTACACCAAGCACAATACGGATCGGACGCCGGAACAGCTGGTCAATTCAGCCAACCTGATTCGCGAAGTGGTGGAACCTGGCACAGCCTCCTGGGGCCCGGTTTTCTTCCTCTTGGAATACGCGCATGAGGACATCCGGGAAGAGCTCATGAAGAGCCCGAAACTCGCCTATGACGATGCCAAGAAAAAGAGCCGCCCTCACATCATCGTGATGCCTGCGGCGCCTCCTGCCCCCAAGGTCGAGAAGATCGCCGAGGCCGAGAAGCCCGCCGCACCGGCCAAGGCCGAGGTAGCCAAGACCGAAGTGGTCAAGGCCGATACACCTGCGGATCCATCCAAATCCGACCAGGCCCCGAAACCAAAAAAGGCCAAAAAGCCAAAAGCCGCCAACAACGACGATCCATCCTAGGCACCCACCGAACCCTTTTCTCGAATCCCACAGGAGCTGATCAATCATGCGAAAGAATGTGTTCATGCTCGGGAGTTGCGCGCTAGCGCTCATCCTGGGTTTCACCGCCACTTTACCCCTCTCATCCCAGACCACCCCGCAAGTGAGCTTGCTGAAAGGCGAGAAGCATTTCCTGGCAGGGTATGACCCCGTCAACGTGGATGGCACCGTCAACATCGTCATCGAAATCTCCGCGGGAACCACCGCGAAGTATCAAGTCGTCAATAGCAACGGGCTCATTGAACTCGAGCAGAAGAATGGCGCCCCACGCTTCGTGCAATATCTCGGCTACCCGTGCAACTACGGCAACATCCCGCGGTCCATCCTGCTAAAAAAGAAGGGTGGGGATGGTGATGCTGTGGACGCCCTTGTGCTTGGCGCTTCGGTTCCCACGGGCTCCATTGTCCGGGGACGCGCCATCGGAATGCTCAGCCTGATGGACACCGGTGAAAAGGACGACAAGGTTGTTGTTGTCATGGAAAACTCGCCCTTTGCGAAGTGCCGAAGCATTGACGAACTCGACGCAAAATTCCCTGGGGTAACCACGATCCTGCAAACCTGGTTCACCTCCTACAAAGGCCGGGACAAAGAAGGGAAACTTATGCTGAGTTCCGCAGGTTTCAAGGGACGCCGAGAAGCTATCAAGTTCATCGGTGACGCAGTTTTGGACTACGAGAATTCCATCACTACCGATGCCGATCGGCGCGCCCTCGACGAAAAGGGAAATCCACGATTGTACCGTTGGCCGGGAGCCAAGAACCTGGGCGAATGATTCCCAGCAGCCCTGTTTTCAGGGGCTAGAAATCGGGTTCTGCCCCGAGACCTTCAATGGGTCTCGGGGTTTTTCTATCCTTTCTTTTGAGCTCACCATGCGAACCCTGTTTTTCATCTCCTTGCTTGCACTCCCACTGGCGGCCTGGGGGCCGAAAGGCCATCTGTTGTCGGCCGATGCCTCGCTGCGCACACTGCCGCCAGAACTCCAGGCCTGGTATGCCGGTAAGGAGGGCGCCTACCGGGAGGCTGCGCTGGAACCTGACCTCCAGAAAATCAAAGATCCTGGAGAAGCCTCCCGCCATCACATCTACACCGAAGCTTACGGAAGCCCCGCCGACGTCCCCTTCGAAGCCGAGGCGGCCATCCGACGGCTCGGAGCCTACAGTTTCGCCCGCAGAGGTCAGCTCCCCTGGGCCATAGGACAGCGCTATCTAAGACTGGTAGAAGCGTTCCGTTTGAAGGACAAGGAAAAGGTGGTCATCGAGAGCGGCTGGCTCTGCCATTACGTTTCTGACGCGCAGGTGCCCTTGCACAGTACGCGGAATCACAATGGCAAGGAGACCGGCCAACGGGGTATCCATAAGCGCTGGGAGGTCGGGTTGGTGGACTGGAAAGTTGAAGCCCTGACCCCGCTGCGGGCGGCACAAGTCCCACTTCAGCCCATCCGGGCACCCTGGTCTTGGATCGCAGAGGCTCATGCACTGCTCCCTGCCCTCCTCGAAGCCGATGAGCTCGCGCTGCGCGATTGCCAGAATCAGGAGCTCGGTGATCCAGGAGACAGTCCTTACTGGATTACTTTCTGGAAACTACAGAAGAGTGCCGTGACCCAGCAGCTTCAGCGTTCCTCTGAACGGACCGGGGATCTCCTCTTGGCGGCGTGGAACCAGGCTGGACAACCGGTTGCCCTTTTCCCTCCGGATAAGACCCAGTGAGCGGTCACCCGCATAGTATGTGCGGATTCTCGCACGTCATGAGGATTTTTGGTGATTTTTTTATTCATTAATAAACATATGAGGATAGTTACCAACTTTCCTGGAATGGCACGGGAATTCCACTAGTCCTTCGATGCCCTGATGCCCTGGGTTTCACCTGGGATCTCCCTTCACCTTTGCACTGGCGCCACCGCGCCTATTCTCTTCTCTTTTCTATCTGGAGGATCACATGAAGTCCCTCATCACCCCCTTGGCCCTGGTCCTGATGGCAGGTCCGCTTTGTGCCCAGCAGCCCAGCGAAACCGACGAGCGGGTCGCTAAGCTTGAGAAGCAAGTTGCGAAACTGCTGAAAACCGACACGAAGAAAGAAGAATCCAAGGACAGCGGGTTTTCCATCAAGTTCGGCGGTCGCTTCCACCTGGATTCCGTTTTCTACGATGGCAACGAGAATCGTCTGGCAAACGGCACCCAGCTTCGTCGGGGCCGTATCAGCTTCAAGGCGGCCTTCGGTAAGGACTGGGCGGCTGAAGGCGACTACGACTTCGCGGAAGGCGACTCTTCCATCAAGGACATGTGGCTTGGCTATCAAGGCTTCAAGAAAACATTGATCCAGGTCGGCCAGTTCAAAGAGCCTTTCGGCTTCGATACCCTCAGTTCCTCCAACGCCATCTGGCTGACCGAGCGGTCTTACAGCGATGTATGGACTCCGGACCGCCATGTGGGCATCGCTTATCAGACCTGGGGCGAGCGCTGGCAGACCAAAGTTAGCTTCTTCGGTCAGGCCATTGACGACACCAACGACCACATCGCCGTTGACGACACCACCTTGGGGACCGACCATGGCTGGGGCTACGCTGGTCGCGTCACGTTCGCGCCCATCCTTGTCTCCGATACGAAAGCCATCCACTTGGGTGTGGCCACCAGCTACCGGAAGCCCAACGCCGGTCCAGACGCGGACGCCAACACCCTGGACCTGTCCGGCCGCCCGGAAGCAGGCAAGATCAGCAAGGCCAAATTCCTCAACGCCAAAGTAACCAACGTGGACAACTGGAAACAGTATGGTGCCGAGTTCGTGGGCGTATGGGGCCCTTTCTCCTGGCAGAGCGAGTACCAGCAGACCAAAGTCGCCCGAAGAGCCGGAGTGGGAACCACGCCCGCCGCAATCCTAGCCAGCACCATCGACCACGACTTCTCGACCTACTACGGCCAGGTTTCCTGGATCTGGGGCGGACAGCGCACCTACGAAGTCAGCGATGGCTTGTTCGGCAAGGTGGCTCCGTCCGCCAGGGGCGCCTGGGAAGTGGTGGCCCGCTATAGCCGCATGAACCAGGATGACTTGACCGCCATCGACCCCGTCAAGGGCGGTATCGCCAAGAACCTTTCCGTGGGCGTGACCTACTACATGAACAAGAACGTCCGCTGGATGCTGGATTACGTAAAGGTGGACAACAATGAAAACGCCAAACCGAACAAGCGGTATAACGGCGGCGCAACCGGCATAGCCAACGACGATTTCGCCTTCACTACCCTCCGCCTGCAGGTAAATTTCTGAGAATTCAGCATCAGCGCGGGTGGGCCTCTGCCCAGCGAAGGCTTTACCGGTACGTTGCTTTCTCCCATCCAGATGGATTCCATCCCCGCCATCGGCCTATGCATCCACTCACTCCTAACCACACACCCGTTCAGATCCCCTGCTGGGAATGGCGCACCATAGCCAGTTCCATGGGGGAGCTTAGGGTCGCATTGGCTGGCGTTCCCATTGAGGCCGTCCAAGATATCCAAGAGACCCACCTGCTGTGCCTGAAGAGTTCCCACAACACCAATATCAGGGACCGGCTGATGGAGCTGAAATGGCGCAAACAGGTGCATCCCGATGGACCTGAACTCTGGGACAGCGTCCTGAGGTCAGGCTTCCCCTGCAACGCAGATTTCATTCATCGGCTCTTCCAGACCTGGGATATCAAGCCTGCAGAGCTGCAGCGTGAGACCTACACCCTCTCCCAGTTCCTGGAGGAAGTGATGGCGCCTAACACGACCCTGCTGGCCTTTCCCGTGCACAAGCATGAGGAATGCTTCAGGCTCGATGGCGCTGCCTGTACCTTCGATCAGGTCGAGGCCGGTGAGCTTACTTTGGAAGCATTCCACATCGAGCATGAAGATCCAACCCTGATCGCTGACACAGTGCGGAGATTGGGCCTCCAGGGCCAGGAAAACCGCAACTACGCTGGGGCTTTGAAGCATGCCCTTGGCCTCAATCCCAACTAATGACTAAGGAGCTTGCCATGGGCAAAGAGATAGAACGGAAATACCTGGTGGACACTGCCGCCTGGAAGCCCCAGGGTGAAGGCACCCATTTCAAACAGGGCTACTTGAACTCCCTGAAGGAGCGCGTGGTGCGGGTCCGCATCGAAGGAACCTTGGCGAAGCTCACCATCAAAGGCATCACCACCGGCTTGACCCGCTCGGAATTCGAATATTCCCTTCCCGTGGAAGACGCCACTATCCTGCTCGATAAGCTTTGTGAACAACCACTCATTGATAAACATCGTCACAAGGAGACGCACGGCGGCAAGCTCTGGGAGATTGACGTGTTCCATGGGGAAAATGAAGGCTTGGTGGTGGCGGAGATCGAATTGGATTCAGAAAACGAGGCCATTGCTGTACCTCTATGGGCGGTGAAGGAGGTATCCAGCGACCCCCGCTACTTCAATTCAAATCTCCTCAAACACCCTTTCAAGAGCTGGTAACCCCCTACCGATGAGCACAGAATCCACCGCATCTTCCCAGGACGCTTCGATCCGAGAACTCCTGAACATGGAGCGGATGACCCTGTCTTCGAAGGTCCGTCCAGCCCAGAGCCCCAGTGAGCGGTGGATGCGGTACCTGGGCCTTCCTGGCGGCATTGCCCTGTTCCTATTGATCCTCTACCTGCCCGCGGGCGCCGGTCTTAGCGCTGCGGCCCAGGCGGGGGCCGCGTGCTTTGCCCTGGCCCTGGTGTGGTGGGTGACGGAACCCTTCCCCACCTACGTCACCTCCCTGGCACTGATGTTCCTGCTGCTGGTGACCCGGACTTCCAATGCCAAGGCCATCATGGATGTCCTGGGCATGGAAGTGATCTGGCTCAACCTGCTGGCCTTCATCCTGAGCGCGATGCTGGTGAAGGTGCGTCTCGCCAAGCGCATGGCGCTGATGCTCATCCTCCGCTTCGGGCGAAAGGCCTCCTGGGCCCTGCTGGCCTTCGTCATCATCCAGCTCGTGCTGGCGCCCCTGATTCCTGCCACCGCCGCACGGGCCGTGATGACCCTGCCACTGATGATCGTGGTGGCCGCCATCTACGGCTCCACGGAAGCCGCCCCCAACAACTTTGGACGGAATCTTTTCCTGCTGAACCTAGCGGGCATTTCTGTGCTTTCATCCATGACCTTTACCGGCAGCTCGGCGAACCTCATCGCCGTGGGATTCATCCAGAGCATGGGCGGCCATCGCGTCTACTACATGGAGTGGATGCTGGCTGGCGCGCCCATCGCCATCGTCACCATGCTGCTGATGTGGGCCCTTGGCCAAAAGCTCGTGTTTCCCATTGGAAAGGAGCTTCAAAGCCCCCAGTTGGAAGGTGGGCTCGGCCTCATAGAAGCGGAGTACAAAGCCATGGGGGTACTCAGTTTCCCCGAGAAGAAAGCCATGGCCATCTTTGGCCTGGTGTTGTTTCTGTGGATGACGGATGTCTTCCACATGCGCTGGTTCGGCGTCGAGATCAGTGCCCCCTTCGCCGCCCTGCTCGGAGCGGTGGTAGCTCTGCTTCCCCGTTGGGGGGTTCTCCAATGGGCCGAAGCCGATATCCCCTGGCACCTTCTGATCTTCAGCGCGGGCGCCTACGCCGGCGGCTTGGCACTGGACGACACCGGTGCCGCGGAGTGGGGCGTCCGGCAGCTCTTTGGCCGATTGGATCTGAAGGGCGTGCCCTTTGGCGTCGCCTTTACCCTCGTCATCTCGGTGATGATGTACAGCCACTTGCTGACCACATCCAAGACAGTGCGGACCATCATCATGATCCCCATCATCATCACGCTTTCGAAAGCGCTGGGCTGGGATCCCGTGTCCCTGGCCTTGCCCGCAGCGCTCTGTATTGATTGGGTGGTGGGATTGCCCATCAGCGGCAAGCCTAATGTCATACTTTTCGCCACCAATCAGTACAGCGTGGTGGACAACTTCAAGTATGGAATGATTGTGTGCACCATCGGCGTTTGCCTGCTGGTTCTTTCAGCGGCCACCTGGTTCCACTGGATTGGACTCACTCCAGAGTTCTGGGCGGTGCGCCCATGATGCGTCGCGCTCTCTTCGTGGCCTTCCTGGCCTTACTTGCCTGCTCCACGTTACTGAGCGCGGTAGACGTGAAGGAATACACCGTGCGCCTGCGCATCCAGCCGGACGGATCTGCCAAGGGCCAAATTCAGCTTCGTCTGCTCGATGCAGCACCAGGACCTTTCGAGGTGCCCTTCGGAATCGCAAATGCGTTAGAGCTGAAGGTGGCAGACGGGCCTCGCGGTACCGAGGCAGTCCTGGTGCCCACGGATGGCCAACCTCGTATTCGCATCACCCTGCCAGAAGGTGCGCCCACTGAGGTGTCCCTTTCCCTTTATTTCGCCGAGGCCCAGGTCTACTCGAAGCTGAAAACCTCAAAGGGCAAAGGCGCGTCCCCCGTCCGGCTGCTCAGACATACTTTCGTGAACACCCGTGAAGGTGTGATCGGGGAATACCGCTTTGAAGTCCTGCTGCCCGAAGGCACCATGGCCCAGGCCATCCGCGAACAACTACCCAAGCCAAGCAAACAAGAATTCGAACCCCGGGTGCGCCTAGGCCGCATCGAGGGCCTTCAATCCGCCACCTTGCGCTATGGACCCATGCGCCAGGGGGATGACACCACCATGAGTCTGGAAATGACCTCCACTCGTCGGAGTTGGGGTTGGCTGCTGGTGGGCTGCGCCTTGGCGCTTCTCTACCTGGTCCGCTTCCGGGACCTGGTGGTGCCCCCAAACACAGATGCTGGCGCGACCCATTCATCGCAATCCTGATCCCCTGATCCACTACTCCCCCAACAGGAGCCCCACCATGATCGAACCCCATGCCAAGAACCAAGCCACCTCCACGGAAGATGCCGCCAAGATTGTCCCTCGCGCGGAGTTCCGCGTTTTCGGACAAGGCGTCATAGACCTCGTGAAAGAAAAAATGTGGAATGGAAAGACGATTCTCTTCCAGGCTCGGAAGATGCCTGTCGAGACCTATTTCATTAGTGCCAACACCAATGAGGCGAATGGGAAAGTCCGTGATGGCTTGCTTGATATCAAGACCAAGGTCGGAGAAACCCCAGAAGGTTACGAAATCTTCCAGCCAAGGGGAAAGTTCCAGTTCCCTGTCAAGCAAGAGGATCTCGCGGTGATCCTGTCCCACCTCAAGGTGGAGATGGATCTGGCACAAGAGACTTACACCATTGCTGAATTCATCGCCATGGCCCGAAAGCATCCGGACCTCGCGCCTGTCTCTGTGGAGAAGATGCGCTATGGCTTCACCATTGACGGCATCATTTGCGAATACGCCCAAGTTTGGTTCAACGGGGCCATGGTCGAATCCGCTTGCGCTGAAAGCGAGAACTACGCTGGCATGAAGCAGGTCATCGAGGGTCTAGGCATCGCCGCCATGCCCAACACCAACTATTTGAAAGCCGCCAAGCGGGTGGTTGGACTGCTCTGAAGCACCAGGGGCCAAAGGGTCCCATTTGAATATCCCGCCCTTTTGGAGTCCTCGTGCTACCACCTCAAGTCGTGCCATTCCTGCTCACCCTTGCCATCAGCTTTCTGATTGGCATCGGGCTACGGGATTACTACGAAGCGGAAGGCAAGTTCGACACCTTTGGTACGGTGCGCACCTTCGTTTTCATCGGGATGCTGGGTTTCATGCTCTATATGCTTCCAGGCTTTGGGCATTTGGCCTGGATGCTCGGGATGGCATCCCTGGTGCCCTTCCTGCTGATCTACTACAGCAACAAAATCCGCCAACATAAGAGCCCGGGCCTCATTGGCGTTGTCATTGCCCTCTTGACGTACACCACCGGACCCGTGGCCGTGCACCAGCCCCACTGGTTCCTAGTGCTTTCTGCTGTATCCGTCTTGTTCGTCCTGCATTCCAAAGGGCGCATCCGCCAGTTCACAGACCGGTTGGAGACCGGGGAAGTGGTCACCGCCTGCAAGTTCTTGGCGATCGCAGTTGTCATCCTGCCGCTCATCCCCGCCACCCTGCCACCGTTCGGTGGCTTCGCAGGACAACTGCTGGCCTTCTTGCCCGTGACGCCTCGCCAAATCTGGATGGCGGTAGTCATCACCACCACCATTTCCTACCTTGGTTATGTACTGCAAACCTACTTGTTCCCACGGAAAGGGATGCTGCTCGCTGGCATCATCGGTGGCGTCTACTCCAGCACCATTACAGTGCTGGTGCTGGCCAAGCGTTCCAAGCGACACCCTGGCCATGACCGGGAAGCGGCCGCCTCGATCCTGCTGGCCGTTGCCATGATGTATCTCAGGCTGCTGGTATTGGTGGCCATCTTCCGAGTCCAATCGGCCATCCAGGTGGCTCCGGTCCTGCTGGCTCTTGCAGCCATCGCCATGGGCTATGCGTATTGGCTGGTGAAAGCCGATAAGGCAGCATTCGAATTGTTAGAGACCGGGGACGACCCATCCTTGCCCAGTAAGGAGCCAGATTCAACAGAACCCAAGCTGAACCGAAATCCCCTGGAACTGAATTCCGCACTCTTCTTTGCCTTCGCGTTCGTGTTGGTTTCCATTGCCACCAAGGTCACGCTGTTGCAGTTCAAGGACCTTGGACTGCGGATGCTGTCCTTCCTGGTGGGGTGCTCCGATATCACACCATTCGTTGTCTCCATCCTGCAGGGCGATCTCGGCATCGGCACGCCCCAGATCCTACAGGCCATCATCATTTCCAGCGCCAGCAACAACTTGATGAAGCTGGCCTACACCTACCTGTTTGGCACCCGCAAAACCGCAAGACTTACCGCCGTGGCCCTGGGCTCGCTGTCGGGCCTGTCTTTCCTTTACGTGCTGCTGGCGCTGTAAGAACGCCTTTCCTGTCTCAAGGCATGACTCGCTCAATGGTTCTGGCCCCGGACCGGTACCTTGACTCAACCAATCTGGAATATTACTCTTTGGTTGTGAGGTAACAATGAAGCACGGACTGACTGATGCCATGATCGAGCAGGTCACTGGCCTTTTTGGGGCTTTGGGTGACGGATCGCGTTTGCGCATCCTGCGAACCCTGTTGGATGCCAAAGAGCCCCAAAGCCAGGGGGCCGTGGCCGAGGCGACCGGCCTGTCCCAGGCCAACGCGAGCAAGCACCTGGCCTGCCTGGTGCGGGTGGGCCTCGTGGCCAGGGAACCGGAAGGCAACACCGTCTACTTCAGCCCAATCCTGCCGCTGGTTGCCAACATCTGCAATCTGGTTTGCGGGCATGTGACCGACCGGGTCAAGAAAAGCTATCGCGCCCTGCGCTAGGCCATTGCGCTAGGCCCCTTGCGCTAGGCCATTGCCACGCGGAACCGGGTGAAATTCTGGACTGTGTTTTTTTGTTTGACATTTTACTTTTTGGTTATATGGTTACATTACTAGGTGATCAATGACCCAAAAGACAATCCCCTCATGCAACGCCAGCCTGGAAGGCGCCAAGGTCAACCTGTTGGAACAGGCGGGTGGGCTGTTCAAGGCCTTGGGAGATCCTTCCCGGCTTCGGCTTTTGCAGGCGCTGCTCAGTGCTCAAGGGCCCCTTGTCCAACACGATTTGGCGCAACGGGCGGGCCTACAGGTATCCAATGCTTCCAAACATCTGACCCTTCTGGTCCGGGAAGGGCTGGTGCGTCGCCATACCGAAGGTACCCAAGCCAGTTTCCAGATTGTGGAACCTGTGGTCGCCGAAGTCTGTGATCTGGTCTGCGGCCATGTGAGCCAGCGCATCCAGGCAAGCTACAAGTCTTTGAGCTGATGGTATTTTTTCCATGGAGTATTCCTTAATGAGCAACCGTTTGATTTACCTACTCCTGGTCCCAGGCTTGACCATCCCCCTGCCAGCGCAAGTGGCCCCCGAAGCCTTGACGGTTGAAGCCGCCATCCACCGTGCCTGGGCGCAGCAATCCGGTTTGCAGGCGAGTGAAGCCATGGTTGATCGCGCCAAAGCCGAAGCTGACGCCATGCGGGATCTGAACCTTCCGACCATCGCTTTTTCGGCGGGGTTCATGCGCACAGACCAGCCCATGCTGGCTTTCGGCATGAAGCTCAATCAGGCACGAATTACGCAACTGGATTTCAACCCTGCGAGTTTGAATAAACCTGATGCCATCACCGGCCTTGGTGGCGGCCTGACCTTGAGCCAACCGCTTTACACCGGCGGGCGCCTCACCGCGGCCCGTAAAGCCGGGGGGGCCATGGCCGAGGCGGAAGTTTCCAACCAGTCCCATCGGCGGCAACAGGTGGCGCTTGCGGTGGTACAGGCCTATTTTGGCGCCCAAGTGGCGGAACAGGGCCAAGTCTATGCAGAAGACAGTCTTCGCCAAGCCAAGGAAGTCGAACACTTCGTCCAGGCTCGAGTGGAGCAAGGCTTGCTATTGCAGGCCGAGGGACTGCGCATCCGAGCCTTTCGCGCCCAAGGCGAAGCGGGCCTCGTGGAAGCCTGCCAGCGCGTGGCTTCCGCCCGTTCAGGCCTGGCTTTGCTACTGGGGCAGGAAGTCGCGCCGGTAACCCTGGTTTCATCCTTGAAACCGGAATCTACTCCAACACCAACGGCCCAATCCGAAACCCGCGGCGATTTGCAGGCGGCCAAGTTTCAGTGGCAGGCGGCGCGACAAGGCGTCAAGGCCGCCCAAGGCAGCCTGCTTCCCGAAGTGGGCCTGAATCTGGGCCTGGGCACCATGCACAACACCTGGAGCAGCGGAGGGAACTGGAGTGAAGTCAGCCTTGGCTTCAAATGGAATGTCTTTTCGTCGCCAGATCGCCGTCGCGTGTCGTCCGCCAAGGCCATGGAGCGGGCGGCGTCCTACAACCTGCGTTGGCAGGAGCAGGTGGCCAGCCGGGAAGTTGCTGAAGCCCGCCGCGCCATGGAAAGTGCAGCCGCCCGCATCAAGATGGCCCAGGAAGCCGTGGAAGCATCTGAATCCGTGCGTGCCCTGCGCCAGGCCCGCCACCGCGAAGGCCTGCTGCCCCTCACGGAAGTGTTGGATGCGGAAGCCGGACTTTCCGGTGCCCGCACGCTGCTTCTCAACAGTGAATACGAATTGCGCGTAAGCCGCGCCCAACTGAGCCTCGCCCTGGGCCAACCCATCGAAGGAGTCCAATAATGAACCGCCTTTTCACCCTTTCCGCCCTGGCCCTTTTACTGACGGCCGTGGGCTGCCAGAAGCATGAAACCACGGCGCTCATCGCCCTGCCCACCGCGAAGGTGCATCTCGTTACCAATGGCGGCGGTAGCGCGGCTGAATCCTGGGTGGCCGCCACCCTCAGTGCCACCCAACATGCCACCCTTTCCACGCGCATGGCAGCCTCGGTGAAAAAGGTGCATGTGCAGGAAGGCAGTCATGTGGCGGTAGGCGCACTGCTGGTGAGTCTTGCGGATGATGATTTGCAAAGCGGACTGAAGGCTGCTGAAGCCGGGCTAGCCGCTGCGACGGCCTACCATCGGCGGGTGGAGAATCTGCAACAGCAAGGCGCCTCCACGCCCAGCGAACTGGAACTGGCGCAGACTCAGCTAGCCCAAGCCCAGGCTGGCTTGGCGGGCATCAAGGCCAACATCGCCTACACACAGATTCGGGCCCCCTTCGCAGGCGTAGTGCAAGCCAAACGCGTTTCTGATGGCGACTTTGTGGGACCCGGAATGCCGCTGGTGGATCTTGAAGGCCAGGGTTCCTTGGAACTCCAAGCCACGGTCTCTGAATCCGAATCGAAGCGCCTGAAATCAGGTCAAATTTTGCCCTTTGAAAGCGACGGCCACTCGGGGCAAGCGCAGATCACGGCACTGTCTCCCGGTGGTGACCCCATCTCCCATCGGAGTTCCCTCCGGGCGCGCATCCTGAAGGGCGGTGCGGAGCTTCGCACGGGCAGCTTCGCGCGGTTGCAACTCCCCCTTGGCATCAAAGTCATGCCAGAACTCTCCGTTCCCCGCACTGCCCTGGTGCAACGCGGCGAGCTGAACGGCGTCTACATCATCAAGGATGGCACGGCTCAACTGCGCTGGATCTCCTTGGGTGAAGCGGTCGGTGATCGCTATCCCGTAAAGGCGGGCCTACTCAAAGGCGAAGCGGTGGTGGCTCAACCCGGCGATCTGAAGGACGGCCAGCCCGTTGAGGTGGCCCAATGATAGAAGATCTGAAATTGGGTCTGGCCGGACGCCTGGCCAAAACCTTCCTCCGCAGCAAGCTGACGCCCCTGATCGTGCTGGCTTCGCTGATGCTGGGCGTCCTGGCGGTGGTGCTCACGCCCCGCGAGGAGGAACCCCAGATCATCGTGCCGATGGTGGACCTCATCGTTCCCTATCCTGGCGCCAGCCCTAAGGAAGTCGAAAGCCAGCTCACCACACCGCTGGAGCGCCGCCTTTGGGGCATTCCTGGCGTTGAATATCTATACAGCGTCAGCCGTCCCGGCGTGGCCTTGATCACCGTCCGCTTCAAGGTGAACGAGCCCCAGGAACCCAGCCTGGTGAAGATCCACCAGGAACTGGCGGCGCATCCCGAACTGATGCCGACGGGCGCGATGAAGCCCATGGTGCGCCTGCTCACCATTGATGACGTGCCGTTCCTCACGCTCACGCTGCATGGCGAGAATCAAACTCCCGGGGCTTTGAGAAAACTCGCCGAGGAAGTCGCCCGGGAGCTCTCCGAAGTCCCCAATACCGCGCAAGTGCACGTGGTGGGTGGCGCGCGGCGGACCGTGCGCATCGAGCCTGATGCCGCCAAACTCCGCAGCTTCAATATCTCCCTTGCTGAGCTGATGCCCGCACTGCAAAGCGCTGAGGCGCAGCTTCCCGCCGGGGCCTTGGTGGACGGTGGCAAGCGCACGGAAGTGGAAGCCAACGGTTTCGTACTGGAGGCTTCGGAACTCAATCGCCTGGTGGTGGCTGTCCGCAATCAACGGCCCATTTATCTGGGCGATGTGGCCAAGGTGCTGGATGCGCCGGAGCCCGAACCTCCCGTGGTGCTGTACGGCGCGAAAACTCAAGCAGGCTTCGAGCAGGCGGTTTCCATCGTGCTCTCCAAGCGCGCCGGGACCAATGCCACGGAACTTGCGGATCAGGTGCTCACGAAAGTCGAAGCCCTGAAAGGCGGGCTCATTCCGCAGGACCTGAAGCTAGATGTCACCCGCAATTACGGTGAAACCGCCGGCGACAAATCCAATGAATTGATCGAGCACCTGCTGATCGCGACACTGTCCGTCATCGTGTTGATCCTGCTGGCCATGGGTTGGCGCAGCGCTGTAGTGGTGGGCGTGGCCGTGCCCGTGACCCTGGCATTGACGCTGCTGCTCACCTACCTGATGGGCTATACGCTGAATCGTGTCACGCTCTTCGCGCTCATCTTTTCCATCGGAATCCTTGTGGACGACGCCATCGTGGTGGTGGAGAACATCCACCGGCATATGCATTTGCCAGGGCCGCGCAAAAGCTTCGCGCGCGTGGTGGTGGAGGCTGTGGATGAAGTGGGCAACCCCACGATCCTGGCGACCTTCGCAGTCGTGGCCGCGATCCTGCCCATGGCCTTCGTGCGCGGTCTCATGGGCCCCTACATGCGCCCCATCCCCGTAGGTGCGAGCTTGGCCATGTTGTTCAGCCTGGTCATCGCGTTCATCATCAGCCCCTGGGCGGCGCTCAACATATTCAAGAAGGAAGCCCATCTTCCCGAACTGGATGAAAGCGGCTTGCATCCCGCGGATGTGGATACCGCGTCACCGGAACCCTTGAGTGATAGCCCTAACGACAACCTGGAAACCGCGCCGGAAACCATGGTTTCCAGGCTCTACCGGAAAGTCATGCGGGCTTTGTTATTCAATGTGCCGGTGCGCCTCGCTTTTTTCGGCGGCGTGATTTTATTGCTGGTTGGAGCCATGTCCCTAGTGGGATTTGGCGTGGTGAAGGTGAAGATGCTGCCCTTCGACAACAAGTCTGAATTCCAGGTGCAGCTGGATCTACCGGCGGGCACACCAAAAGAAAACGCGCTGGCCGTCGGACAATCCGTGGCCCGTCGTTTGCTGCAACAACCCGAAGTGAAAGACGTACAGATTTACTCCGGCGTGGCGGCACCCTTCACTTTCGTGGGAATGGTGCGCCATAGTTTCCTGCGTGAAGGCCCGGAAATGGTGGACCTGCAAGTGAACCTGGTTGGTAAAGGCGAACGCAAAGCGCAGAGCCACGCCATCGCCACACGTCTGCGGTCGGTGCTGGAAGCGATCACGGTCCCCGCCGGTGCGCGGATGAAGATCGTTGAAATCCCGCCGGGTCCGCCGGTCATGGACACCATGGTGGCCGAAATCTATGGTCCAACAGAAGCCGAACGCAATCGTCTATCAAAGGAGGTTCTCGCTGCCTTCACCAGCACCAAAGGCATCGTGGACGTGGATTCTACGCTCAACGCCACCAGCCCAAAGATCACCTTGCTGTTGGACCGTGAGAAGGCCGCGTTGCATGGCGTGGCACCCAACAGCGTGGTGCAAAGCCTGTTCATGGCGGGTCAGGGCATGCCCCTTGGCACGTTCCATGTCCAGCGCGGCGCCGCCCAGGTTCCTGTGCTCATCCAGATGGCCGCTGACCAGCGTTCGCGCCTGGACCAACTGCTCCAACTCACAGTGCCCGGAATGCGCGGCGCGGTGCCGCTTTCTGACCTGGTGAATGTGCAGAGTGGCGTAGAGCAACCGGACATCATGCACAAGAATCTCAAGCCGCTGAGCTACGTCTTCGGAGATCTGGCCGGTGAAATCGAAAGCCCGGTCTATGCCCTTTCCGCACTGAACAAGAAGCTGGATCTACTGAAGGGCACAGGTGGTGAAGTGATCCCCCGCTATGGCCTGGAGCACCCGGCGAATACGGAAAAACTTGCCATCAAATGGGACGGGGAATGGCACATCACGCTGGAAGTTTTCCGGGATCTCGGCCTGGCGTTCGCGGCCGTACTGGTACTCATCTTCGTGCTGGTGGTGGGCTGGTTCGAGAGCTTCACCATCCCCTTTGTGATCCTGGTGCCCATCCCGCTGTCGCTCATCGGCATCATTCCAGCGCACGGCCTTTTTGGCGCCTTTTTCACAGCCACCAGCATGATCGGCTTCATCGCGGGCGCGGGCATCATCGTCCGCAACAGCATCATCCTGGTGGACTTCATCGAACTGAAATTGAGGGAGGGTATGAGCCTGGAGGCTGCCGTTGAGGAGGCAGGCGTGGTGCGTTTCAGGCCCATCCTGCTAACCGCTGCGGCCGTGATCGTGGGCTCGCTGGTAATGCTGGCGGATCCCATTTTCCAAGGGCTGGCCATCAGCTTGATGGCAGGGTCTGTGGCCGCAACGCTGCTTTCGGTTCCCTCCATCCCCGTTCTCTACTATCTCGTCGCCCGTCGCGGCCACGCCGCTGAACTACAGCGGAAAGCCGGCTTTAATTCCCAGGAGGTTTCATGACCGTCACTCGCGCCCTTCACGCCATCGCTGGCACGTTTATCTTAGTCAGCTTGCTGCTCACGCATTTCGTGAGCCCCCACTTCCTCTGGTTCACCGCTTTCGTGGGTGCCAACCTGCTGCAAAGCGCCTTCACCAACTGGTGCCTGATGGTCACCATTCTGCGCAAGCTCGGTGTGAAACAGGACGTGGCAACCGGCGAGATCAATCCATGAACATCATCCTTGCCAAGCGCCTCCTCCTGGGTCTCGCCGTGGGCGGCGTCCTGGGCTTTGCCTACCAGAAGTTGGTGGGGTGTAGCACAGGCACTTGCCCGCTGACCGCGACACCGCTTCGCACCATCCTCTATGGCAGTGTCATGGGCCTCATCTGGGCCTTCGCAAAATAATTTTCAAAAGGAGCTTCACATGTCCAACGTCATTCATGTCACAACCACCGCTTTCGAAAAAGTCGCCCAGCAGGGTTCGCCCGTCCTCATTGATTTCTGGGCGCCTTGGTGCGGTCCCTGTAGGATGCAGGGCCCCATCCTCGATCAGGTTTCCGACACCCTTGGCGACAAGGCCATCATCGCCAAAGTCAATGTTGATGAGGAACCACAACTCGCCGCCAGCTTTGGTGTGCAGAGCATTCCTACTCTGGTGGTACTCCAAGGCGGCAAGGTCGCCAAGCGCTGGGTGGGCGTTCAGCAGGCGCCGATCCTGGTGCAAGCGTTGCTAGCAGCGGGAGCCAAATGAACTACTGGATCTGGATCCCCGTGCTTCTTTTCTTTGCGTGGACGCTGTGGCGGCGACGCGGCCTTCCTGCAGATCAGCTTGTTGAGCTGATGGCCCGGAACCCCCAAGTGGTTGACGTAAGAACCCCCGGTGAATTTCGTGGTGGCCATATTCCAGGTTCGAAAAATATACCGCTGGACAGCCTCCAAAGCCGCGCCGGTGAACTGGATTCTGCGCGGCCCGTGGTGCTTTGCTGCGCTAGTGGCTCCCGCAGCGCCATGGCCGTATCTTTACTCAAGGGAAAAGGCTTCACCGATGTCCACAATGCGGGTCCCTGGACCGCCCTGAAGGGCTGTTAGTTACCTACAATCAAAAATCATCAATCGATATTTGAATAGGGCTGGTTTGATTCAGGCCACTTTGTTGGGAGTAGTCCATGTCCACCTACGCATTCTCAAAAACCCTTCCTGGCGCCGATTTTGATGACGTCCTCACCCGGATGCGCGAAGCGCTTGTGGCCGAGGGCTTTGGCATACCCACCGAGATGGACACCCAGGCCATCTTCAAGACCAAGCTCGGTAAAGATTCGGTACGACGGGTGATCCTGGGCGCCTGTCTGCCTGCGGTGGCCTTCGAAGCCATGGCGGTGGAACCGGAGGTCGCTGTGCTTCTGCCTTGCAATGTGGTGGTCTGCGAATTCCCTCACGCTGTGGAAGTCACCGCCGTGAATCCGCGCGCATTATTCACCCTCACCGAGCGTCTGGACCCAGCTTCCGCAGCGGAAGTGAAAGCCAGATTGCAGGCGGCACTGGATCGAATCTAGCTCCCGTAGGCGTGAGCTTTACTCGACAGGTCGCGCGGACCCATCACCTGCCAGCTTTCCGTACTTGTACCGGCCCAGCCGGACAGCATCCTGGATGATCAGCCTTCAGGACCAACAGCCATGGGTAAATCTCCCGGCAGCCTATCCAGGTGCAATGGCAAGGGTGCGGACAATGCTTTGCGCAATGCTTCAGGCAATCTGGCATAAGCCTGCAGCGCAGCTGACTTGCTGGGGAAAGCGCCATAGCAGGCCTGCCACCAGCGGATGCCATCCTTGCGTATGAAGGGCAACACCATCAGGTCTTCGGCAGATTTTCCACCATGCTTGGCCAGCACTTTGAGGCCGAGGGTGGAACCAGAGACCACCATCCGCACTGTCCATTGATCAGGTAGCGCGATAGCGCGCTGGGCCTCGCTCAACGCGATGGCAAGGGGCAGATTCGCCTCGCGGAAAGCGGTGATTTTTGTCTCGTTGTCGGTAACTTTTTCGACGGCCTCGGGACTTGATGAAGAAAGCTTTGTCAGCACGTCAAGGGCACGCTTCGGAGTTTTGATCGCGGGCTTCACCGGAGCAGATTGGGATTCGGGTGTAGCGGTCGAGTCGGAATTTCTAGAGGATGCTGCTCCAAGTGCGGCTTGAAATTTTGGAAATTCAGAAGTGCTGGTTGAAGCTGAAGCCAGGGTCTCCAACTCCCGTTTAGAGCTTGCCACTTTGCTGGGAAGCCCAGGGATGACGCGGATCTCCAGGCTTCGGCTGGAGCCGCCCAGCACGTTCACTGCGCTCAGGGTGTATACGGTGGTTTCTGAGGGCTGCACCGTGATGTGATCCTTGCCGTCCAGCTCGATCCCGCCGGGTTCTAAACGGACTTTGGAATCACCCACGCATTCCCAGCGCAGTTCCACAGGCTCGCCGGGCCGGACGGCGCTTTGCTCAGCCGTGAACGCGCAGACCCGCGCAGGCTGCCCCACCGGGGATTTCAGTACCTGCACTTCCACCGTGCGGGACGCGCCACCGGCAAAGTTGGAGGCGGTGATGGTGTAGCGCGTGGTTTCCAGCGGCGTGACGGTGATCTCGCTCTGACCGTCCAATTCCAGGCCGCCGGGTTCCAGTTTCACCTTGGCGGTGCCCGTGCAGGTCCAATGGAGTACCACCGGCTCCCCTGGAAGCACCGCATGGGTGCTGGCCTCGAAGGCGCAGACTTTCGCGGGCTCGCCATAGGGCGCGTAAGGTTCGATGCGTACTTCCACGCGACCCAGCATCGCCCCGCCAGGTCTTGCTTCCGTAAGGGTGTAGATGGTGGTGGCGGAAGGCTTTACGGTGATCTGGCCTTTAGCCGCCATCACCAGCCCGCCTGGGTCCAACCGCAACTTGCCCGCGACCGCGCAATCCCAACGCAAGCCTATGGAATCACCGGGCCTCACCGCGTTGGAAGTGGCTTCGAAAACGTTGGTCTTCGCTATTTCCGGTGCAGGCGGCGCTTGAGCCAGGGTGTTCAAAGCGACCAGAAAGAGGGGCGTGAAGAAAGTGGCTCGGAGCATGGGGGACCGTTCGGGTGACTTTCCAGTTTAGTGCGTATTGATTCCGGGTTGAGAGTCGAGAATTAGTTGAGAGTTGAGAGTTGAGAGTTGAGAGCTGAGAGCCTACGGCCCTACCTCAACAGATCATGAATCTTTTCTTGCTGTTTCTATGGGTAACCAAATAATGATGCTAAGGAGAGCATCATGTTCAGCACCACTCTTCGCATCGATGAAAACCTCGGCCATTTCCTTCAAGAAGCGGCTAGGCGTAGCGCGCTCAGTGTGAATGCTTTTCTTGCTGAGCTGCTCCGCCGCGAGCAGGAAGCCGCCGCCCGTAAGCGCCTAGCCCATGACTGGCACGCCTATGCCCGGGATGCTCATGCCCAGGATGTGAGCTATGCTCTGGCCGCCCCGGCCCAGGTGGTGGCAGAACCACCGCAGAAGGCTTACAAGGCCAAACCAGCGCCCAAAGCCATTCCACCCGCCAACCCAAGACCAAAATCAAAATCCAAGAAACCGGCAGTTAAAGCCAAATGAGCGAATCCCTGCCGACCTGCAACCGGGGTGAAATCTGGCTGTTGAACTTCGAACCTCGGCGCGGCTCCGAGCAGAGAGGATTCCGCCCCGCAATCATTGTCCAGACGGATCTTGGCAACCACGCACCCGGCGCCCGCACCACCATCGTGGTGCCTCTCACCACCAGCGACCGGCCCTTCGTCTTCTACATTCCTGTGCCCAAGACTAAAGCCACGGGCCTCCCTGCGCCCAGTTGGGCCAACTGCACCCAACTTTTCACTGTGGACAAGGATAGGCTCGTTAAGCGGTTGGGCAAGGTGGAAAGCGGAGTGATTAAAGACATCGGCGAAGCACTGAAAGCCACCTTGGACCTATAGAATCGCGTCCATGGGCGATGTTTCTCCGGCATGCAGCGCCACGGCTTGGGCCGCCACCAGGGGCAGGCCCCGGTGCGCGAAGTGAATCGCCACCTGAATCTTGTTGTGATAGAAAGCCGCTTCTGGACTCTCCAAAAGCAGCGCTCGTACCGCGGCTGCATCCTGCACAGCCACGCCTCGCGCTGCCAGGAGAGCCGCCAGCTTGGTTTTGGCCAACCCGGCCTGGCGCAGCAGCAAGTGGCCCGCGACCATGTGACCGAGCATGTCGAGAATGGGCACGGCATTCAGGACCGTCAGCAGCATACCGTTTTCCTGGGCGGGAAGCTCGATGAGCGCCGCTGCCATGGCCTTAGCGGCAGAGGCGAGCTGCTGGGCGGAAGGCCCCAAGGTTGGATCCGCAGCCAGCTCTTGAGCGGTATCGCCCACCAGCGCCAAAAGGTGCTGCACGGGCCGCCCTTCCTGCATGCGGAGCTTGCGCCCCACCAGATCCAAGGCCTGGATGCCGTTGGTGCCCTCATAGATGGAAGCGATCTTGCAATCCCTCATGTACTGTTCGGCGGGGTAATCCATGGTGTAGCCGTAGCCACCAAACGTCTGCAGCGCCCATTCCGTCACCCGGAAACCCCAATCCGAGCACCAGGCCTTGCACACCGGCGTAAACAGCTCCACCAGGCCCTGCCAGCGGTCATGTTCTTCGGCTTTCGTCACATGGGCCATGTCCATGCACCAGCCCGTATAGGAGACCAGGGCGCGCATGGCTTGCACGTAGGACGCCTGCATGAGCAGAGACCGACGCACTTCCGGATGCTGCACGATGGGGGACTGGGGGGCGTCGGCTTTTTTGTTGGAGAAGCTACGCCCCTGGAGCCGTTCCCGGGAGTAGGCCAGCGCGGCCTTTTGGGCCGCAGACGCGATGCTCAGACCTTGGATGCCCACCTCGTAGCGGGCCGCGTTCATCATCTGGAACATCAAACTGATGCCCTGCCCTTCCTCGCCCAGCAGGAACCCTTGGCAGGCGCCACCATTCCCGAACACCAAGCTGCACGTGGGAGAGCCGTGAATGCCGAGCTTGTGCTCAATGCCTGCGCAGGTCACATCATTGGCGTCGCCCAGGGAACCATCCTGTTTCACGCGGATTTTAGGAACCACGAAAAGACTTAAGCCCTTGGCGCCCGCGGCGGCCCCCGGCGTGCGGGCCAGCACTGCGTGGATGATGTTGGGCGTCAGGTCATGATTGCCGCTGGTAATGAATATTTTTTCACCATTAAGGAGGTAGCTGCCATCAGGTTGTTTCACCGCAGTGGTGTTGATCTCGCCGAGATCGCTGCCGGCGCCTGCTTCCGTGAGGCACATGGTGCCAGTCCATTCGCCGCTGTACATCTTCTCGCAGTAGGTGGCCTTGAGCTCATCGGCCCCGAAAGTCTCGATGAGATGCGCGGCGCCGCGATTCAGCAGCACCTGAAGCCCCAGGGCCGTATTGGCTCCCATGATGAACTCGCTGATGCCGGTTCCCACGGACTCCGGCAGCCCCATGCCACCAAAATCAGGGCGCATGTTGGGGCTGATCCAACCTCCAGAAGCAAGGTCCTGATAGGCCGCTGCGAAGCCGGGCGGAAGAAACACCTGGCCATTCTCGAAGCGGGCGCCGATGCGGTCCCCTGCCTCGTTGCAGGCCGCGACGCTGCCCCTGCTGACCTTCAAGGCCTCGTCCAGCACCATCTCCAACTGCTCACGATCGAATTCGTTGTAAGCGTCAGAGCTCAGCACCGCGTCGAGATCCAGCCACTCGAAGAGGTTGAACTTGATGTCGCGGGCATCGTCCAGGTATTTCATGAAGGCTCCAGAATGGAAATAGGATGAGGTCAAGATCTCGGGCCAGCAAGGAGCCACTCCTTCATTCTTTTCCCCCCAGCCCCATCCGTCCATTCCCTACCGTGGGACAGCTGGAGTTCAAAGCTCTGCCATTACACCGGCGTGACGCTGCGGCGCTTCACAGGCCAGGTTTCGCGGCGGCGGGCGCGGCTCAGGCGGGTGATGAGTTCCTGGCGGAGGTCGCTGGGAGCCACGATGGCATCCACGTGCAGGTTGGCGCCAAGGCGCTTCAGATCCACATCTTCGTTGTATTCGTCGCGAAGAGCCTGGATGTACGTAGCGCGCTCTGCTTCGGGCTTGTCGGCGATCTTGTTGGCGAAAACAGCGTTTACCGCCGCCTCGGCGCCCATGACCGCGATGCTGGCGGTGGGCAGCGCCAGGGTGGCGTCGGGATCAAAACCGGGCCCGCTCATAGCGTACAATCCCGCTCCGTAAGCTTTCCGCACCACCACACAAAAGCGCGGCGTACTGCATGAGGCCATGGCTGAAATCATCTTGGCGCCATGGCGGATGATGCCCTGTTTTTCCACGGCGCTGCCGATCATGAAGCCCGGCACATCGCTCAGGAAAACGAGCGGGATTCCGAAAGCATCACAGAGCGTGATGAAACGCGTGGCCTTGTCGGCGCTGTCTCCGAACAGCACCCCGCCCTTGACTCTCGGCTGGTTGGCCACGATGCCCACGGGCCTGCCGTCCAGGCGCGCCAGAGCCGTGATGATCTCGCCGGCATAGAGTTTCTTGATCTCCAGAAAACTGCCTTCATCAACCAGGCCTTCAATGAAATCCTTCATCTGGAAGGCCTTGTTGATATCGGTGGGAACGATCTCACCCAGCGGCTTCGCCTTGCTGGCCACGGACTTGGCAGCCTCCACAGGCAGGGTAGCTTCGCAGTGCTGGGGGAAGTAGGCCAGGTAGTTTTTGCAGAGTTCGATGGCCTCAATTTCGGTCTTGCACAGGAAATCACCGCAACCGGAAATGGAACAGTGCATGCGCGCGCCGCCCAGGTCTTCCAGGCTGATTATTTCGCCGATGACCATTTCCGCCATGCGTGGCGACCCCAGGTACATGCTCGCGTTACCCTCGATCATCATCACCACGTCGCAGAAGGCCGGAATGTAAGCCCCTCCAGCGGCGGAAGGTCCGAAGAGCAGGCACACCTGCGGCACCAGGCCCGATAACGCCACTTCCATATGAAAGATCGTGCCCGCATGGCGGCGGCCCGGGAACATATCCAGCTGGTCGGTGATGCGCGCCCCGGCGCTATCCACCAGGTACAGCATGGGTACCCGCTGCCGCAAAGCCACTTCCTGGATGCGGATGATTTTCTCTACGGTGCGCGCCCCCCAGCTCCCCGCCTTGATGGTCGAATCGTTGGCCATGAGCGCTACCGGACGGCCGCCTACCATGGCCGTTCCCGTGATCACGCCGTCCGCCGGAAGCTCCTTGTGCAGCGCATTGGCGAACAGGCCATCTTCCACGAGGGAGCCCTCGTCCACCAGCAAGCGGATCCGCTCCCGCGCGAAGAGTTTGCCAGTCTGGGCATTCTTCTCGTGGGCCTTGGCATGGCCACCCTTGTGGATGCGTTCAACTTCGGTTTGGAGTTGTTCGGGATTCATGGCTGCCCCTGGGACGAATACTCCAGGGTATCGCGAGAGAAGTGATTGACCGATGCAGGGCCAGCCTTGAGTAGCAAGGAGTTGATTCGGGGGCGTGCCAAAATAACCCGTGCAGTTCAGGTTATTTTGTTACGACCCCTATTGTCGGCACCCTACCGAATCCGCCAGTTGATTTTGTCCCAACGTTTTAACCTGCTTCAAGGCCCAAGCGCCGATCGCCACTCTAGTCGTCTGTTGTCCTGTTGCTACTGCCTTTCTTCATCCTCTTCGCCCTTCGGGCTCAGGCCTCTCTTGCATAAGCTTCGCGACATTTTGAAATCCCGCTCCTTCCTCATTCTTTGGGGTTTCTACTTCTTCATCTTTGCGGCAGGGTATCAACTTTTCCCAGTGCTGCCACTGCGGTTGCGGGAACTGGGCGCCACGCTGTCGGAGAGCGGGCGATTCATGGCGGCCTTCACGGTGGGATCGGGCTTTGGCGCGTTGTTCACCGGTCCACTGGGGGATCGCCTGGGGCAGCGGCGGGTGCTGCGCGGTGCATCGCTGTTCTGCGCGGCCTGTTTCGGAGCCTATGCGCTGCTGCCTGGGCGCTGGGGTTTCTATGCGTTGGCACCGGTGCATGGGTTGCTGTGGTCAGGGTTGCGCACGGCTTCCATGGCGAAGGTGGGTGGCCTGCTGACGGATGATCGTCGCGCCGAAGGCCTCTCTCTTTTTGGCCTGGCGAGCCCTGGCGGCGTGGCGGTGGGACCATTGCTGGGTCTGTGGCTCTTTCCTCATTTGGGTTTTCATTGGCACATGGCGCTGCTGGGTGTCTCGTTTCTTGCTTCCCACATCCTTGTGGGAAGACTGCCGAAGGACCCACCCAAAGCCGAGCGGCCACCTCTGAACTTCGGCTTGCCTGAGCGAAGTGTTTGGCTACCCGCCGTCATCCTGTTTTTACTGGCCTTGAGCTACAGCCCCATGCCGCCCTATGCGGCGCAAGAGGCTCTGGCACTTCATCTGGCCTGGCCATCGGCTCTGCTGACCTGTTTCGCGCTGGGCATGGTCGGGATGCGCTTTATCCTTGGCCTTCGCGGCCTGGGGTCAGATCCGATGCGCCTGATCCCGGAAATGATGGCGCTGGCTTTCCTGGGGAATCTCATCTTGGCGGCCCTGCCTGGTGGCACCATTCTGGGCCTTGATCTGGAACTGGCTCGCCATATTCTGGGTGCCCTGATTTATGGCGCGGGCTATGGGATCGTTCACACCTTGATCTTTGCCGCAGTCATGACCCGAAGTTCCACAGCACGCAGAGGCGCGGCAGTCGGAGCACTTTACGCAGCCTTTGATGCCGGTGTCGCCTTGGGCAGTTTGTCCATCGGCTGGCTCATGCAGCACTATTCCTTCCGTTTCGGTTGGGGTGCGGGATCAGCCTGCCTGGTGCTGGCCTGGATCTTGTGCAAGCGGCTGGCGAAGCGAACGGTTACTGTCATCCACGGGACTTGAGCCTCAACACTTTCAACTCTTCACCCCTTCAACTTTTCAACTTCTCGACTTCTCGACTTCTCGACTCTCGACCCCAGGCAGCGCACTGCCATGAGATTCTTATGGAATGCCTGAACTCCGTTCCACCCTTTGGACCCGACCTTTCCTGCTCATCTGGTCCTGTACGTTCCTGACTTTTTTTGCGGCTTTTCAATTGTTCCCAACAGCGCCCTTGCGCTTGCTCGAACTGGGTGCATCACGGGCGGAGAGCGGGCTCTTCCTGGCGATCTTCACCGGTGGTTCCTCACTGGGGGCATTGGTGACAGGCCAGATGGCGGACCGCATGGGCCATCGGCGGATGCTCATCGGTTCGGCGACAACCTTCACACTGATCATGGCGACCTACGCTTTTCTGCCGGTGCGTTGGGGGTTCTATGCGCTGGCACCCTTTCACGGCGCCGTCTGGTCGGGGCTCATCACTTCAACTGTGGCCATGTTGGGTGGCATCCTGCCGGAAGCGGGTCGCGCCAAAGGCATGAGCTGGTATGGCCTGGCCAGTCCCCTCGGCGTGGTCTTCGGACCTTCTGTGGGCGTGGCGCTCTATCAGCATGGATCCTTCCGCTTGATGTGCCTGCTGTTGGCCCTCTGCTTCCTGGCGCTGTCCCTGCTCGCACGCTTCCTGCCCGCCGATGCCCATCTTGAAAGCCATGAAAAGCCGCCCTTGCAATGGCCTGATCGCCCAGTTCTGATGCTTTCCTCGGTCCTCCTTTTCGTGGCCTTCAGCTATGGCGCCATGACCAGCTACAGCACCCAGGAAGCCATCTCACTGGGGTTCAAATGGCCCTCTGCTTTTCTTTCCTGTTTGGCGATGGGAATGGTGGTGATGAGGTTGGTCATGGCTTCGGCCGGCTTTGGCGAAAGGCCTGTGCGGCTGCTGCCCTGGATGCTGCTGCTGGCCATCGTTGGAATGGGCATCATGGCCTTTGGTGGAGGATCTTGGGAAAAGGGCGGAAGCCATCTCGGCTTGATCCGCCATGTGGTCGCCGCGCTGCTTTATGGCGCGGGCTACTCAATGGTTTACACGCTGCTCAACACCGAAGTGCTGAACGTGGTGAGCCCGGATCGCAGGGGCGCGGCCTTCGGTACCTTCATGTTCGCATTCGATGCGGGTATTGGCCTGGGCAGCCTGCTGCTGGGGTCCCTCATTGGCGCCACCAGCTTTGCCTGGGGTTGGCGCGCGGGCCTGATGCTGATGATCTGCGGGCTGCCGTTGACCATGAGCATCGCGCGGCGCTTGAAATAAAAATCACCAGATCAGCGCTTCCGGGTTCTTGAATGACGTCCGCAGCACCAGCCTGCCTTCTTGTGTAAGGCCCGGCAGGTCGTTCAACATGCGCGGTGACCAGGCCATATCGAAGTCCACTTTTTCACAGGTGACGCCCACCCAACCATTCCTGCCGCTGCGTTTCACGGCATAAAGGCATTGGTCAGCGATTTCCACCGCATCCTCCCAGTGGAAGGTGCCGGGATGTCCCGGTAACAAAGGAAAGGCCGAAAAGCCCACGCTGCATGTGCGCTGCAACAATTTCCCGCCACCCAGATTGAAGCGATGGGCTTCCATGGTCTCGCGGATCTTGTGGGCGATATTCGAAGCTGACGCTCGATCCGTGCGGCGGGCCACCACCAGGAATTCTTCACCGCCCCAGCGGACGACGGTATCGGTCTCCCTGCAGGCTTTGAGTAAAACGCCCGCGGCTTCCTTAAGCACCTGATCCCCGGCCGCATGGCCGTGGGTATCGTTCACAAATTTGAAATGGTCCAAGTCCACCATCAAAAAAATAAGGTCCTCACCTTTGGGCAGGGCGCCCTCGCCTGTTTGGATAAAGTTTCGGTAGACGCGCAGCACGCGTGCTTCTTCATCGGGTAGGTGAAGGCTGAGGAACCGGCGGTTCCGAAGGCCTGTGAGCGTGTCGAGCATGCTGGATTCTTCCAGCGCACGATTGGCTTGATGAAGGGCTTCATTGGCTTCCAACAAGTCCATGGTCCGTTGCCTGACCAGGGCTTCTAAGTCTCGGGTTCTGCGAAGAAGCAGCGCCGTGCGCCAGCGGATGACAAGCAGAATCAAGCCCGCCGTCAGCAACCCTACCAGCAGGAAGAACCAGGGTTTCTGCCACCAAGGGGAGAGGATTCGAAAAGCCTGGACCGCGGGTTCACCGAACTGTCCGCTGGCATCACCGAAGCGCACCTCGAAACGGTAGGAGCCCAGCGGCAACGCGGTGTAGCGCGCTTCCCTGGCAGTTGCATCGCGCCACTCATCCTCAAAACCCACAAGGCGGACCTGCGCTTTCAGATGCGCTTCATCCTGGAAGCTGGCTGAGGAATAGGCGAAGTTCACGCTGCGCCATTGATAGGGAATTCGCAGCTCCCGCCCCAGTGAAAGGTCCTGGCCGGAGCCTTCTTTCATAAAGGTGATCATGGCCTGGGGAGGCTTCGGCAGGCCGTGGTAGAAAGCGCCATGGAACTGTGCGATGCCAGCGCTCAGGCCCACCCAGACATCGCCACCCGGTTCGATGAACAGCGCATTGGCCGTGCAATCGTCGCCTGGCAGGCCTTGGCTGCGTCCATAGCGCTCGTAGAGGCCACCCTCGATATCCGTCGGTTGCCAGCGCTTCACCCCTTGGGTGGTGCCGAACCAAAGCACGCCCTGGCGATCACAGTCCAGGGAGACGATGTCATCTTGAAAAAGTTCGGCAGGTGCCTGCACCTGCCCGGTGACTTGCCAGTTCTCGCCTTTTTTACTGAGCCGCGTAAGGCCATGGGCGGTCCAGTAGGCCACCCATAGATTGCCTTTGTTGTCCCGGGCAAGGCCGCTCGGGTTGGAATCCTTCAGGCCTTCGGAGGGGCCAAAACGATGCCAGGAGCGGCCATCAAAAAGAGAAAGTCCGTGATTGCCCGCAGCCCAGATCAGACCTTCGTGATCCACCATGATGCGATTGATGGTTTCGTCTGGCGTGCCACCTGGAAGGCTCACGGGTTCGCAAGCGAAGGTACTTCCTGACTTTCCGCCGGTTTTTCGGAGTCTGTGCAGGCCGTCTCCTTGTGTCCCAATCCAGATGGTCCCGTCAGCACCCGCTGAGAGTGTGCTTACAGTGTTCCGTTTCACGGATGGAATGGGGAGTTCCTTGAACCGGCTTTGACCCGGTTGCCGGTAGAAAAGAGTGTTGGGTTTGCTCCCGGCCGGGAGCCCGCCAACCCATAGCCCTCCTTCCGGGTCTTCCGTAATGGAATAGAGGCCGCGCTCGTGGGTCTCGGACACCAGCACCCAGCCACCGTTTTTCAAGTGGGCCATGCCGCGCGGAGTGACCGCCCAAAGATCCCCATCCCTGCTTCTATGGATGCTCCAGACCGCATCCACGGGAAGGCCCTGTTTGCGGGTGAACGAGGTCCAGAGAAAGCGGCCCTGCAGGCGGTGAAGGCCCTCGGCGGCCACCCACAAGGAGCCTTCGCGATCGGTCAAGGTGACGTTCGCCCAGGGCGAAGGAAGACCATGGCTTTCATCCAGAATCCAGGCTCGGTCCTTCTCGAAACACGCCAGCCCGCTATCCGTGGCGGCCCACACCCTGCCTTCATGATCCAGGCTCAGCCCGTCGCCTGATTGGGCAGGCTTGCCCGGCAGCTGCTTCGAGAGATCCTCGGGCTTGGCGCCCCAGGCAGCCAACCTGAGCAAGCTGGAACCACCCCTGATCCAGATGCGCCCGGCCCTATCCACCCGCCCGGAACCGAAAGCCTCCTTCCGGAATTCTGGTGGAAGTTCCACGAGCGACCAGGTGGTTCCCTGGCGGCGCGCGAGGCGGCTTTCCCGTTCGCCTGGCTTCCCTCGGCGATGCGCCGCAAACAGGTCCCCACTGTTCGGATCCACCCAGAGGGCCGTCGCGCCACCGGAGGGATAGTCCTTCACGGGTTTAAAGGTCAGGCCGCCATCCTTGCTCAGAGCCAAACCCGCCAAGGAGCCCATCCACACCTGGCCTTTCGCATCGCGGGTCAGGCAGGCGAATCCCCCTTGAGGGAGGGACACGCCGTCCTTCTCGGCCCAGGACTGAAAGCGGTGGCCGTCGAACCGCATTGGACCGCTTTGCGTCAGAACGAAAAGCCCACCTGGCAATGGTTGGATATCGACGACGAGGAGATCAGAAAGCCCTTCCGCCAGACCGAAACTCTTGAACCGCTGGCCGTCATACCGGAAGAGGCCGCCTTCGGTACCCACCCAGATGTAGCCCTCGTCATCCTGGGTCATGCAGGTGGTGGCGAGATTGGTCAGACCTTCATCAGGACCGTAGATTTTGAATCGGTAAATGCCTTGGGCCGCCAGAGGGATCGCCGGAAGCGCCAGGCACAAAAAATAAAGCGCGAGGCAAAGCCACCGCCTCAGTTGGTGAAACCATGGAATGCCACGGTACCTGGGGTCAGCGTCCAAACGGAGCCTCTACATCTTTCTATGTACCTTGTATACGCTGGCTTGGTCCCGGGGTGTGATGATTATTTCATCAATGTTCACGTGCTCTGGCAAGGTCAGTGCCCAACGGATGCATTCGGCGATATCTATAGCCACCAAGGGTGTCATCCCCTGGTATACCGCCTTGGCTTTGGCTTCGTCTTCCAACCTGACCTTCGAGAAGTTGGTTTCCGTCAGGCCTGGATCCACCGAAGTCAGCCGGATGGGTTCCCCGCAAAGTTCAATGCGCAGGGCCTGGACCAACACCCGCAGTGCGTGTTTCGACGCGCAATACACGCCACCATTTTCGTAGACGTTGTGCCCGGCGACGGAGCCGATGGTGAAGAGATGGCCCCACCCCGCTGCGCGCAGGTACGGCATGGCGGCCTGAAAGGTGCGGATCACACCTTCGACATTCGTGTGCAACATCAGTTGCCAGGTTTCCTCAGAGATGGCTTCCACCCGATCCAGACGCTTGGCCAGCCCCGCGTTGGCCACTACCACATGAAGGCCGCCCAGGGCCGCCGCGGAATCATCCACGAAAGACTTGGTCGAAGCCGAATCCCTCACATCCACAAAGCCGGCGAAAGTCTCAACGCCATACTGAGCTTTCAATTCACTGGCGAGGTTCTGCACCAGGTTGGCGCGCCGCGCACCCAGGGCCAGGTGGCAGCCATTGGCCGCCAAGATGCGCGCGGTGGCTTCACCAATGCCGCTACTGGCACCGGTGATGAGGGCGATCGGGTGTTCTGGGCGCATGCCTACTCCGGGGATTTTTAGGGGCCGTACCAAAATGACCTGTTCAGTCCGTAGATTTTGCGGTGGGCCTCAGGTCAGATCGTCATTGAATTGGCCAGTTTATTTGGGTCCAACGACCTAGGATAGCCGCCCGCCTTCTTCAATGCAGGTTTCACCTCGTCTCCTCGCTGCAGGCGAGGACCCTTGGCGTGGAATTCGGACACCCAACCGGATCCAAAATCACGACCGATCCGGTCCGCGAATTGTTACCGCTTCGCAAAGAACACGATGCAACCTTGAATCAGAGGCCATAGACCAACCTGGAGTATTCCTGAGACACGCCACCCTCGTCCCTACCCTTTTTGCCGCTAGTCTGGCCCTAAGCCCCAGCGCTGTACATGCATGCGGCGCCTGCGGCTGCACCCTGCACACAGACTGGGCTAGTCAGGGTTCACCGTGGGGACCGGCTTCCACCTCGACCTTCGCTACGATTAGTTCAATCAGGACCAGCTCCGCACTGGCACAGGCACCGTGGAGCGTAGCTCCATCAGTCTCCCTACGGACCGGGAAATCCAGCGGCAGACCATCAATCGCAACTCCACGCTGGGCCTGGACTGGGGCCCCAACGCGACCTGGGGCATCAACATCCAGATTCCAGCTTTCGACCGCACCCACGAAACCATCGCCCTAGGCGATACCCAGCTTTCCTCTCAACGCAGCTCAGGTTTGAGCGATGTCCGGGTGATGGGCCGCTACCAAGGATTCACCAAAGACCATTCCTTCGGTGTGCAATTGGGTGTGAAACTCCCCTCGGGCCGCACGGGCGACCTCTTCATCCACGGCCCCCAGGCTGGTGAGCCCGTGGACCGGGGCCTCCAGCTGGGCACCGGCACCACCGACCTGCTTCTGGGCATCTACAAGTTCGGCACTATCACGCCGCGCTGGGGCTACTTTGCCCAGCTCCTGTTCCAGATCCCCACCAACAGCCGCGACGACTTTCGCCCAGGCAACGGGTTGAATCTCAATACAGGCTTGCGCTACTCGGGTTCCCCCAGTTTCGTACCCCAGCTCCAGGTTAATGTCCGCATTGAGAAACCGGAGAGTGGCTTGAACGCCGACCTAACGAACAGCGGAGCCACACTGGCCTACCTAAGCCCCGGCTTCATCCTCAGAATAACCTACCAACTGCACTTGAGCGTTTTCATCCAGGTGCCCATCTATCAGCGCGTCACCGGCTATCAGATCGAGCCCAGGTTCCTCGCCTCGCTGGGCTTGCACTACGCCTTCTGAACGGGTCATTGCCCCAGTGCTTTATTGCCCTATTCCTCAGCCCGGACGATAGGAAGCCACCGCCCGCGCCAGCAGGTCCATGGCGCGTTTCAGTTTGGGAACTTCCAGCACATAGGCGATACGGATCTGGTTGAGGCCCTTGGGTTGGTCGAGGGCTTCATCCTGAACGTAGAAGCCCGGCCCCGGCGCCACCATCAGGGTTTCACCTGCGTGCGAAAAATCAGTGAGTAGCCAACGGGCAAAGGCCTCGCAATCCGGGATGGGCAGTTCCGCCATGATGTAAAAGGCACCGCTTGGTTTCTCGCAAACCAGGCCCGGAATAAGCTGGAGGCCTGCAAAGGTGATATCACGGCGGCGCAGGTATTCATCTCGCATGGGGCTGAAAATCCCGGGTCCCAGTTTGGTCATGGCCATCGCCGCCGCTTGTTCCACCACCGGCGGGCAGAGCCGACCCTGAGCCATGCGCACGGCGGCGGCGCGGACTTCTTTGTTGCGGGTGGCGAGACAACCGATGCGGGCGCCGCAGGCACTGTAGCGTTTTGAAATGCTATCCACCAGGATCGCGTGGTCTTCCAAGCCCTCGATATGCATGATGCTGGTGTGGATGCCCTCATACACGAATTCCCGATAGACCTCATCGGAAATGATGAAGAGACCGAGATCCTTGGCCATTCGCGCGAGACGCCGGAGTTCAGACTCACTCAGCACGGTGCCTGTGGGATTGTTGGGGGAACAAATCAGGATGGCCTTGGTGCGGGGCGTGATGGCCGCAAGAATGGTCGGGTCGTCGGGAAGGTGAAAGCCAGTGGCGGCCTCGGTCCTGAGTGGGCGCAGGGTGACGCCGGACATCATGGCGAAGGTATTGTAGTTCGTGTAGAAGGGCTCAAAACAAAGCACCTCATCACCGGGTTCCGCCACGATCTGCAGCGCGAACAGCAGGGCCTCGCTGCCACCGATGGTCACCACAAGATCGTTTTCGTCGAGTTCAATGCCCGCCGCTCGATAGTATTCGGAAAGGGCCTGACGATAAGCGGGTTCGCCCTCGGAGCGACCATAGGCGATGACGCTGCGATCGTAGGTGTGAAGGGCGTCCAAAAAAGGCCGTGGGGTGGGCACGTCCGGTTGGCCAATGTTCAGCGAGTGGACATGGATCCCGCGTGCACCAGCGGCGTCCGCAAGGGGCGCCAGCTTTCGGATGGGAGAGTCGGGAAAACGGTTGCCGCGGGCCGATACACGCATCATCAGGCTTGGTTCCATGGGGTTGATCTCCTTTGGGCAACCAACGATCACGCGGCTACCTGATGGCTACGAGTCACCTACGAGTCACCATTGTACCGGAGGCACTGAGCGCTCCAAAGCCTCGAGGATGCTGGGGCTCTGGCACGCACAAGCCTCACGTCCCTGGTCGCAAGTTCCAGGTCCTGAGGGCCACCTACCCTGGGTAAAGGCCATCCCACCGCTGTAAGTCCCGGAGCCCTGGGATAAACTGGGCCATATGTCTCCGAACTCCCGGAGTCCGTCTTTTGCCGAGGTGGCCGTGCTAGATTTCTCCCTTAGCCCTGAACTGTTGGCCCTTCAAGCCAAGGCTCACGAATTCGCGCTCAACGTGATCCGGCCCGTGTCGCGCTATTACGACGACACGGCCGAGTGGGCCACACCGGTCTACAACAAGGCTTGGGATGAGGGCTACCTGCAGGCCTTGGTGCCAAAGGAATACGGTGGCCCCGGCAAGAGCCAGGTTGAAGAAGCCATCGTTTGCGAGGAAATGGCCTGGGGTTGCGCGGGACTCTACACGTCCATCATGGCCAATGGTCTGGCCATCACGCCTATTCTCATCGCGGGCAGTGACGAGCAGAAGAAAAAATGGCTGACGAAGCTGGTAGAAGCACCTCTTTTCGCGGCCTTCTCGCTCTCCGAGCCCGAAGCTGGATCCGACGCTGGCGGAATGACCTGCCGGGCGGAATTGAAGGGCGACAAGTACATCATCAATGGCACCAAGTGCTACTGCACCAACGGTGGGCACGCCGACTTCTACACGCTGTTTGCCTCTACCAACCCCGACAAGGGTGCCCGGGGAACCAGCTGCATCGTCGTACCCAAGGACACCCCTGGCCTGCGCGTAGGCAAAGCCATGGACAAAATGGGTCAGCGCGCCTCAAACCAGGTGCACGTCCATTACGAGAACGCTGAGGTACCCGCTGAAAACATCCTGGGCAAAGAGGGCATGGGCTTTATCATCGCCATGAAGACCCTTGACCAGACCCGCGCAGCGGTGGCGGCGGGGGGTGTCGGCGTGGCACGCGCGGCCTTTGAAATGGCACTTGAATATGCCAAGACCCGGAACCAATTTGGCAAGCCCATCATCGCCAACCAGGCCATCAGTTTCATGCTCGCAGACATGTCCAAAAAAATCGAAGCCAGCCGCTTGCTCACTTGGCAGGCCGCGTGGATGACTGACAACAAGATCAAAAACTCTCGCCAGAGCGCCATCGCCAAGACCTTCGCTACCGACACGGCCATGGAAGTCGCCACCGATGCCGTTCAGATCCTCGGCGGCAATGGTTACTCCAAGGACTACCTTGTGGAAAAATTCATGCGTGACGCCAAGCTGCTGCAGATTTATGAGGGAACCAACCAAATCCAGCGGCTTGTCATAGCGAAAGAGATCCAGCAGGGCAACTGAACAACAGGGTTTTTATTCTAAGGATTCCCTCTACCTGATACGCTTCCTGCATCAACCCAACTTTTCGGCACTGGCCCCAAAGCTGGAGGGGCTCCATCTGGAGCTTTGAAAGAACGGTGATCTGTTCCTCGGATGCCAATGCCTGGTTGGTATTCCGGCGATCCACCCCAGGCGCCGGGGGAAGTCCCCTAAAGGAAAGTGTTTTATGGCTGAAGGCACAGTGAAATGGTTCAATGCCGAAAAGGGTTTCGGCTTCATCACTCCCGACGGAGGCGGCACCGACCTCTTTGTCCATCACACCGCCATCCAGACCCAAGGTTTCCGCACCTTGGATGAGGCGCAGCGGGTGAGTTTCGATGTGGTGGATGGTCCGAAAGGACCTCAGGCAGCGAACGTCAAGAAAGTCTGAACCAGACCCTCCGAGCGTAAGCCCCGGTCGCGCCGGGGCTTTTTCATGGCCGCATACTGATTGCATGGACTCTGTGGACTTCATGCTTTTTCTGCTCCTTGGCATCCTGATCTTGGGCCGCTGGGCTCACCAGCATTGGCTACTTCCCAGGATTCTGCGAAAGGCCGAAATTAACTGGGACACCGGCGCTCCAGCTTCCCGAATTGCAGACCTTTTGCATTCCGCGCGGTTCGCCAATGGCGAGATCGGCTATCGCATTCATCTCCTTAGGGGGCGCGCGGATTTCGCGCTGGGGTTTCGCAATCAAGCGTGGTCGGATTTCCTACAGGCGCAATTTGTTCGTCTGCCACTTTGGAAACGCCTTTTCATCCAACCCTTCTTCCGCCCCCTGCCTAAACGGATTCGTCCGTGGCACTTCCGCTATGGCCGCGGGCTGCTGCGCCTCGCGCCAACCATGCCGCAGATTCCCCACCGGTTAGGGATTCTTTACCTTCGCCGGAATCTGGATGGGGACGTAAACCTGGCCTGGGAGCAATTCCGCGCAGTACTGCCTCTGGCAGCGGAAGATCCGCTGCTGTTGGAGGACCTGATGCTCGCCGCACTGAGCCGCCGTGAATTCCCTCTCGCCGAACAAGTGCTGGCGCTCTTGCTGCAGCGTCATGGCGATCCTCGACTGCCTTGGGATCGTTCAGCACCTTCGGCCTACCTGCTGCAACAGGCCCGCGCCGCCGATGCCTTGGCGATCTTCCGGCAACTTCCTCCCGCCCTCCGTCTAGAGCCCTGGCATTGGGCTGGAGAAGCCCGGGCCCTACGCAGGTTGGGTGATGACAATGGCGCCTGGGCCTCGCTCGAAGAAGGCCTGGTTCGGTTTCCCGAATCTTTCCGCCTTTGGATGGAGCGGCATCGGATGGCCATGGATTTAGGCAGACATGAGGAGGCCCGTCATTGCCTGGAGCAGGCCGAACTTTCCTTGCCTTCGGATGCAGTTGCAGAGCTGCGTTGGGAGTGGCTGACACGCCGCGCGGAGTTCGCCTATTGGGTTGATGGCAATGCGCTCGCCGCCTGGGACTTTTTGCGAACGGTCCCGGCCGATCAGCGGGGATTCATGAACCCACCGCTGGATCTGGAGTTGCAGGTCTCGCTTGGCGATTTTGAAAATGCCCTTGTTCGCTGCAAGGAGCTTTTGGAGGAACACCCCGGAGACCCTTCCCTACTGTTACTGCAAGGGGATTGCCTGGCGGGCTTGGAAGCGTGGGGGGCCCTGTTGGATTTCCTGGATGGCCTTGGGCCAGAGCCACGGAAGCGAGCGGTCTTCTGGCACCTGAAGGGATTGGCCCTGGGCCATCAGGGCGATGCACTGGCCTCTCGAATGGATCTGGAAAGGGCAGCCATGATGGATTCTGATGATCTGAGCCTGGTTTTGGACGCCGGTCATGCTTGCGCGGATCTGGGTGAATGGGAACGCTCTGAAAACCACTGGCGGCAGGCGCTGCACCTGGATCAGACCTGTGAAGAGGCGTTGGTCCAACTCGCGGAAAGCCGAAGCGCCCTTCATGATCCCGAGGGTGCCCGCCGCTACCTGCGCGAATGCCTGGTGCATCACCCAGACAGCAGCGATGCCCACAAACAGCTTTCAGAGTTGGAATCGAACTGAGGTCTAATCTTTATCCGGAGGGGACCGCCTGTTCGCTTCGCTCACTACGTCCCCCCCGAACCCCCACCTCTTGGTCGGGGGACCCACCCACGAGGTCTAACTCCATACATGTATATCGAAACGACCAACCGTAACTCACCTCTTGGTCGGGGGACCTCCCACGAGGTCTAACTCTTTTTCAGCATGGCGATCTTGCTGTCATAGCGCTCCCGCTCGGCGGGCAGGGCCCATCGGCGGGCCAATTCCAGTGCGACCAAGGCTTTTTGGGGTTTCCCATCCATAAGGTCCAACCTGGCTTTCAAAAGATAGAAGCTGGATTCATACGGCAACAATTTGATGGCAGTCGCCACATGTTTGGCCGCTGCTTCCCATTGTTCCGAGTCCATGGCTTCTTCGGCCAGGAAAGCCTGAAAATACGGATCCTTTTTCCGCAGTTCCAATCCCAATTGGTGAAAATGCAGTGCCTCTGAACGACGGTTGGTCTCCATCAAAAGGGATTCCATGTTCCCAATGGCGGCGGTGTCCTTGGCATCCAAGCTGAGGGCCTTCAAATAATCTGCTTCGGCCTTTTCGAGCTGATTCATATTTTTCAAAACCACGCCACGTATGTTCCAGCTCACATTGGAGGTCGGATCAGCCAATACAGCTGTTTCCGCCTGAGCCAAGGCCTTCTCCCGGCGACCCTCGACCAATAGCTCCACAGCACGGTTGCTGTGAAAAAGGGCCGATATGCGTTCTGCGTTCATGGTTTGAACAAGGTACACATTTTGACGCTGGCGCAATTGAGGCAGGAAATCAGCAACAAGATCCCCAAGCGGGAACATAGGAACCAGGGCCACGACATGCCGCTCCATGCGGATGATCTGGCCATCCCGGGTCCAGTGATTCAAGTTTATCGGTTCAGCAAAATGGGCCTGGATCCCCACCAAATTACATGAGGCCACATACAAAGCCGTCAAGGAAATACAATTGGCTTTGTGATCCCTCAGCACTTCGGAAACCGTGCGGGTGTGCGAATTATCGTAAGTGATGCCTAGGCCACCTTCAGCTTCCGGCTTGAAAATGACATTCAGGATCCCTTGGAGTTTGCCCCGGGTACTCATTTCCCGACCGGTCGCCCGGTGCATGAGCGGCAGCAGTTCAGGAGGGGCAGCCAAGGGCGTATTCTCCGGCATCTGGGTGAACAGAAGCGGCAAAGGTTTTGAAGGCAGTGGCACCAATGGGGACTGAGCCAGTAGTCCAGGAGTGGCAATCAGCATCCCCACTATCAAGATAAGCTTAATGATTGAAGTTTTTAAAAATGGTGAATACCGACCCATTTTGCTTGCCCCTTTTCCTGGATGGCCTCAAGCCCGATGCCGGGTATCAGCAACATAGGCTCCTATGGATTCAGTTCAACCAGGAAAGGGGTGAAGGCCCTCTTTTCAGGGGTGAATTTACATGGTTGTGGCGATTCTTTAGGGATGGGGCAGACCCATCTGAATCATGCCAAGCTTGAGTCTATGAAACCGACGGCTGTGGTGTGCGCTTATTCTCCCGTGGGGCGTGAAGCATTGGCGGGTCTGTTGGATGCTGGCATCAAGATCCTGGGGCTCTATTCGTACGAACAAGAAGAATCCGAGGCCTGGTTTGAGCCCCCAGCCCGCCTGGCTGAAGCCCAAGGCATTCCGGTGCGTTTTGAAACACAATTCAACGAAGACTCGGTCTTTGAGACCATCCGCCTGTTGCAGCCGGACTTCCTGTTCAGTTTTTATTTCCGCGAAATGATTCAGGCTCGATTCTTGGAAATCCCGCGCCTGGGCGCCTACAACCTGCATGGTTCGCTGCTACCGAAGTACCGGGGCCGCGTGCCCATCAATTGGGTATTGGTGAAGGGCGAACCCGAAACCGGCATCACCCTTCATGCCATGACCCCCAAGCCCGACGACGGCGATATCGTCGGCCAGACCAGCCTTCCTATTGATTGGGATGACACCGCCCTCAGCCTCACCCGGAAGAGTGCTGAAGCCGGTCGAATCCTGGTGCGGGAGGTGGTGCCGAAACTGCTCGATGGAACCGCGCTTCGGATCAGTCAAAAGAGCCTTGGGCCCTCAACCTATTTCGGTGGGCGAAAAGCCGAGGATGGGCAGCTCGATTTTTCGATGCCCGCCACCGAAGCCTTCAATCTGATCCGCGCTGTGGCGGATCCGTGGCCCAATGCCTTCATCCGCACCACTAGCGGAACGCTCCATGTTCCCTGGGCGCTGCCCACCGCCATGCCGTGCACCCAGGGGTGTTTCAGGCAAACACGCGAAGGCACCCTGCTGGGTTTCAAGGCTGGCGCGTTGCTGCTTCACGTTTTGCACAAGGACGGACTTCGTAGCGAGCGCCCCACGGAACACGCGTCGCTGCTACGAGGTATAGGTATTCCAGAAGTCTCGCTTTAGAATCACTCCATCCCCGAGGTCAGCATGCGTTTGGCAATTCTGCTTTTCGTCCCAGCAATACTCATGGCTGGAGGCCACCAACCGCGCCAACCCCGCCATCACGGCGGGCCTGTGAGCACCGCGCGGGAAGCCAAGGCCATCGCCGAGCAAGCTACCGGCGGCATTGCCCTGACAGCCCGCCGTATCCCCCTTAATGGCGCCTCGGGCGGGTGGGAAGTGGACGTGCATATGCCCAAGGACACCCGGGGCTGGCGTTGCACCGTAGATTGCGACACTCACGGGGTCTTCACTAAGGATCGGATTCCCAATCCGCCCTTGAAAAAACGCCGTTGAGGCGCGCCCGTGCATGTGCGGCTTCCGCTTGTTCCAGCACTAGGTCTCGCCGGTTGCCTATTCGCTCAAGACCCTGATCTGGCACGGCTTCGAAAAGATGTATATGCGCTGGCAGCCCCCTCTATGGAAGGCCGGGCCACCGGAACGGAAGGTCAGCGAAAAACACTGAGCTACCTGTCCAACGCTTTCCGCGAGGCTGGCTTGGCTCCGTTAATTAATCCAGGTGGGGCGGATCCCTATGCCCTTTCCTATACGTTGGTGCGGACAAAACTCGATCCCGGCAACTCGACGTTTTCCATCGGCAAGACTTCCTTGAAGCTGGGTGAGGACATTCTCACCACTCGCACCCAGGCAGCCTCTGGGGACTTGCTTTTCATTGGATATGGAATCCACGCCCCGGACTTGAAGTGGGATGACTATTCCGGAGTGGCGCTGAAAGGCAACTGGGTGGCCATGTGGGAAGGCAAGCCGGAATCCACCAAGGGTGGCAACGCAGAAGCCTGGTTCCTTGCAGGTCAAACTGAAACCAAGCTGGAATGGGCCCGGAAGGCCGGGGCGGCGGGGTGCGTGTTCATTCAGACCAGACCCGACAAAGAGGCCGGGTTTGGTCGTCTCCGGGTGTTTCTCGACCGCTTTGCGAAGCGTGGCCAACTCTCTCTTAAAGGGGGGGCCATCCGTGAATCCCAAACCATCTGGATGAGCGCCGAAGCCGCAAAATCGTTGCAGCTCGAACTACCCCCCCTGGTGAAACCTGAACCCCCAAGAGCTTTGGGCTCCCTTACCTATGTCCCCAAAATGACGACCGAAGAAATCCCCAGCGCGAATCTCGCAGCGGTCATCCCCGGAATTTTTCCTGAACTCAAGAATGATTTCATCGTGCTGTCCGCCCATCACGATCACGTGGGAATGGAAGGTGGCAAGCTGCATCCAGGCGCCGACGACAACGCGTCGGGCACTGCAGCGATTCTGGAAGTGGCGCGGCTGTTGAAGGATTCGAAGCCCAAACGCAGCATCCTGGTGCTCTCCGTCAGCGGCGAAGAGATCGGCCTCTGGGGGTCCCAGGCCTTCGTGGAGGCGCCTCCAGTAGCATTGTCGCGGATCAAGGCCGACATCAACGTGGACATGGTGGGCCGCAATGCCGTGGATGAGCTTTCCGTCACCCCCGCGCAGATTGAGGGCATGGTGGGCACGCTGACCCGCGATGCCAGGGCGCTCGCATCCGCCCAAGGCATGAAGCTGACCATTGAAGCCGACAAGTACTGGACCCGCTCAGACCACTACACCTTCGCCAAACGGGGCATCCCGTGCATCTTCTTCTTCGGCGGCATGCACGGCGACTACCACGAGCCCACGGACACGCCCGACAAGATCAATTTCGAGAAACTGGTCCGGGTGGTGCGGTTGGCACGGGATCTGACCTTGCAGGTCGCGAACGCTGAGGAGCAACCCAAAGCGCTGCCGAAGGCTGTCTGGGCGACTTGGAGTTGGCCCCTGCCACTCCTTCCACCGGTTCAAAAGGACCGCTGAACGGTGCCCAAGGGGCCTTCACCGATTCGTTACCTAAGTACCCCTGGCACTCCTTGCGCAGGCATTTAAACTTGATTCTCGCGGCACCCGCCGCATGGAGGGCTCGATGGCTCTGATGGACAACTTCAAGGATTGGGGCAAAGCCCAATTTCTGGACGTCGTGCAATGGATGGACGCGTCCCAGGACATGATGGCCTGGCGTTTTGATTTCCGCGGGCAGGAGATCCAGAACGGCGGCAAGCTCATCGTGCGCGAAAGCCAGGCCGCGGCTTTCCTGAACGAAGGCAAGTTCGCC
>JANYBM010000035.1 GCA_025361125.1 Holophagaceae bacterium
CGAGCGGCTTTTCGAGCCCAGCTTTTCAACCAAGGAACGAGGTTCGGGCCTGGGTCTCGCCATCGTGCGGAAGATCGCAACTGATCATGGTGGCGAGGCCTTTTTCGAGCCCCTTCCCCAAGGCAGCCGCTTCAGCGTGGAGCTTCCCAAAGGCATGGTGGGAGCTTGAGTTGGAGGTAGGGCATTGAGCGTCAACCCGTCCACCCGCCTACCCTCCGATGTAAGAGACCGCATCTCGCCCTACGGAAGTGACGGGCCCCCTCGTCCAGCCTTTTACTTCCAAGGCTTCCGCATGCGGATGAACAGCGCGAAGGGCGAGATGAGAAGCGCCGAGGCGAGCACCACCAGCAATAGCTTGCCAAGCATCAGGCGAACTTGGTCATCAGGTCGTAGCACCTTCGACCTTGCTGGGAGCACCACCCAACGCGTCGGCCAATGGTCGGTATCGGGGTCAGTATTACCTTCGACTTCATTCGGTCCATCATCCCATCTCTTTGACCCTGTTGGCCGACATTAGGGTAGGGGCCGTAACGCCCTGGCCAGAAAGGCGCTGGGCACTGCGTAACGCCCCCTAGTATCGCAGCACGCTGAACACCGGCAGGCCGTTCAGCTTTTCACGGCCTGATAAAAAAGTCAGTTCGATGAAGAGCGTAAGGGCCAGGGCCTGGGCACCGGTGCGCTCAACGAGGCGACGCGCGGCGGCGGCGGTCCCGCCTGTCGCGAGCACATCATCCACGATGAGGACGCGGTCGCCTGCCTTGAACGCATCCGCATGGATCTCCAGGGCGTCGGTTCCGTATTCGAGGCCGTACTTTTCCTGGAGCGTGGGCATGGGGAGTTTGCCGGGCTTGCGGGCGGGGACAAATCCGAGGTCGAGGTTTTTGGCTAATGCCGCGCCGAAGATGAAGCCCCGGGATTCAAGCCCCAACACATGGGTCGCCTTGAGCGTTTGGATCGGCGCCGCCATGGCCTTGATGGCCTCGCCAAAGGCAGCGGGATCGGCCCAGAGCGGCGTGATGTCACGGAAGAGGACGCCCGGCTTGGGGAAGTCCGGAACGTCGCGCACGAATGATTTGAAATCCAGGCTCATGATCGAATCTCGAAAGAAGTGGGAAGGGATTCTCCCTCATTCAGGGGCTCCCAGTCCAGTGACTCCACGTAGGCCCAATGGTGGCCTTCGCAAAGAACGCCGCGAAAATTGGCGAGGTCCGAGGGCTCGCCGCTTGCCTGGCCTGCGACAGAGCCATCGGCCTCATTGCGCACCCAGCCGGCGATCGTGTGTGCCAACGCCTGCCTTCTCACGAAGGAACGATACCCAACGCCCTGGACCCGGCCTTTCGCGCGAAAATAATAATTCATGCACCGTTCCCGTTGAAGGTGGTGTTGAAATCATCGCCCTTGTTCAGCATTTCAGGACAGGCCAAGTCCATGCGCAATGGCGTCACGGCGACCCATCCATCCAGGGCGGCCTCCGCATCGCTGCCGGGAGTCCGGGCGTAGGTGGGGCCGACTTCGCCGCCGATCCAGTAGTAGGGCATGCCGCGTGGATCCATGCGCTTTTCCACGAGGTTGTGATATTGGCGGTTGTCCTGGTTGCAGAGTTTGAAGCCCTTGGGTTCGCCTTTGGGAAAGTTGATGTTCCAAATCCGGTTGGGCCCCAATTCCAGATTTTCCCAGTGCCTCAGAAAGGTTTCTATCCAGAGTTCCACCACCGCGAGATCGGCCTTGGGATGCATGGAGAAAGCGGCGCTTTTCGATCCCTGCAATGCGCCCTCGAATGCAGCGCCCACGGTGCCCGAGTAAAATACGTCTTCCCCCAGATTGAATCCGTTATTGACGCCCGAAAGCACCCAATCGGGCACATGGTCCAGCACGGAGCGAACGCCCAGCAGCACACAATCCACGGGGGTCCCATCACAGGCGTAACGGTCTTCGCCCAGGGGGTGCAGACGCAAGATTCCGTGCAACGAAAGCGCCGAAGACACCGCGGAACGATTACGGTCCGGTGCCACGGCCAACACCCGCCCGAATCGAGCCGCCACCCGCGCCAGAAGTTCAAGGCCCGGAGCCCAAAGGCCATCGTCGTTGGTGATGAGAATGGTTCTGTCGTGCATGGCTTCAGTTTAAGCCCAGGTGTGGGCTGTGGGCTATGAGATGGTCTCTTCCCCGTCAAGTCCCAAGCGATAAATGTTGAGAGGCCTCTTTCCCTTTGTTCGGACGAGGCTCTGCCGTCAGGGTGGGTGATCAAGGACGCGAAGGACGCGCCCGTCCGCGTTGCGGCCCGGCACGTCCTTCGCGCCCCCGCTAGGCATTGATCGCCCGCCCCGTCTGCTGGTGGGCTATGAGTCAAGAGTCTGGAGTTAAGGGTCTGGAGTCTAGAGGGCCCCACTCTCAACCCTCGATGCTCGACTTGGTACTTGGGACATCGCCGCTTACAGCTGAACTCACATTCCAGTGACCATCGCCCGGAGTCGCTCGATGCGTGCTTCGATGGGCGGATGCGTAGAGAAGATGCTCATGAGACCGCCGCTTCGAAGGGGATTCACGATCATCATGTGGGCCGTGGCGGGCTGGGCATCACGCATGGGTTGAGCTTCATTGATTCCAGCGATGCGCTCCAGCGCGTTGGCGAGCTCCATCGGGCGGCCCGTGATCTGCGCGGAGTATTCATCCGCCAGATATTCGCGGGAACGACTGAGGGCCAACTGGAGCACCATGGCGGAAATCGGGGCAAAGATGGCGATGAGCAAACCTGCGATTGGATTCGAACGGCCCTCTTCATCGCGCGGCGTAACCCACATGGCCATGCGCGACAGAAACATGATGGCCTGCACCAGCACCGAAGTGATGGAGCTGATTAGGATGTCGCGGTGCGCCACGTGGCCCAATTCGTGCGCCAACACGCCCTCCAGTTCCGCATCGCTAAGGAGTCTGATCATGCCGGTCGTCACAGCCACCACCGCATGTTCGGCGTCACGGCCCGTGGCAAACGCGTTGGGCGTGTCATCCTCCACAAGGGCCAGGCGCGGCATGGGGAGATTCGCGCGCTGGACGACGCGTGACACCAAGAGGTAGAGGTCCGGGGCGTCTTGCTGTTCCAGAATTTTCGCACCGTAAGAAGCCAGCACGATCTTGTCGGAATAGAAATAGCTGACAAAATTCATCGCCAGGGCAATGGCCAACGCCATCAACACACCCTGCCCGCCGGGATACAGCAGGTCACCGATCCAGACCAACATCCCGGTCAGGCAGACGATGAGAAAAAGTGTCTTGAACTGATTCATGGGTAGGCTCCGTGAACAGTTTAAGACCGAAGGCTAACGAGCAAAGGTGCCTTCGATTATCGTGGCATCAGGCCTACAGAATAGTGCCTTCAGCTTCGCGTTTCACGACCACCAAGGTCACATCGTCCTTGAAGCCACCGTCGCCCAAGTGTTTGAAGGTGGCGACCAGGATCTGCTCGAAGATGCCCTCGGCGCTGGCAGCTTTGTTGTCACGCACCACATTGATGATGGCTTGCTCGCCAAGATCTTCGCCAGTCACAGGGTTTTCCGCTTCCACCAAACCATCGGTGAAAATCACCAGTACGTCACCGGGGGCCATTCGGGCGCGACCTTCCCCGAAGGTGGCGTCTGGAAGCAGACCCACCATGGGTCCTGTAGGACTCAGGCGAACGACGGAGCCTCCATCTGCGGGTACCAACAGTGGTGGATTGTGGCCGCCATTCACATAGCGAAGATCACCCGTCTCGGGATTGAGGCTGCCAGCAAAAAGGGTGGCGTAGCGGTTGCGGTCCCGCACCTGATTCATGCGTACGTTCAAGCGGTTGGCGAGACGCCCCCAGTGTTTCACCCGGCGGTCAGCCCGGGCGCGCAGGTAGGTGGAGAGCTGGGTCATCATCAGCGAGGCCGGCAGGCCTTTGCCGGAGATGTCCCCCACAGCAAGGTGCAGGCGTTCCGCTTCGGCCTCCACGGATCCCACTGGATCCACGGCCATCCAGACATCGTAGAGATCGCCACCCACGGCTTGAAAGGGCAGGTTCGCTCCGACACACTGCCAGCCAACGGGTTCTGGTAGAACTTGCGGCAGGATCTGACGCTGGATGTTGCGGGCCAAATCCAGATCCTTTTCCATCTTAAGAGACAAGATCTGGCTTTCCCGAAGGTCCAGGCTCGTAAGCTGGCTGGAGGTGAGATTCAACAAGGTCTGAAGAAAGACTTCATCTTCTTCGCTCAGGTTGCCCACGGTAGGCTCTGCCGCGTAGGCGAAGCCATGGCTGTGGTTCTGGTCCAGGATCTCAACGGCATGAACCAGGGCTTTTTCAGAAAGTATGGATTGCAGCGTGGTAGCTGCAAGTTGGGCGGGCAACACACCCAGGCCTTTGGCGAACAATACGGCTCCATTCGTGTCCAGCACAAGCATCCGGGGAATGCGGAATTCGCCCATGATCGTGGAAGCCATCAGGCGAATGAGGTCCGGTTTGGTATTCACCTCTCCAAGGGATCTCGTGAGATCGAATACGGTGTTGAGCCGCGCCAACTGCAAAGCCAGAGCGCGGTTTTGATCGCTTCGAAGGGCCTCAGCCCGCCGCCAGGCCAGCAGCGGTGCCGATATGGAAAGCAGCAGTTCAAGCGCTGCGGGAGCGGTTGGTGTCTTGAGCACCAATTGGCCATACGTTTCATCACCATGGGTCCAGGGCAGGCTGATCCAACCTTTGCCTGGATTGGTCGGAAAAGCTGGTGCCGATCCGCGCAAAAAAATCCATCTGTAGCCATCCCAGATGCCACCCTGGCTGGCTTTGGCGATACCTAGCACCGTGACGCCCACCAGGTGAACCAATGCTTCTTCAGTGACCTGTTCCGGAAAGGCTTCGAGGAAGTCCACCAAGGGCAACAATTCACTGGCGCCCTCAGGGATTCGAAGTGACAGCTCCCGGAGGCGGTCGAACGGATTGATGGGGTTCGCGGAATTCACGACCGGTTCAGAATCATGCAATGTTCTTGATCATGCAGCACTCGCTTCGGCCCTGCTCTTCGCTGAAGCGCACTTCGTCCATGAACCGGCTCATGAGTAACAACCCCAGACCGCCTTTCCGTGGATGCTTCACATATTCTTTCGGATCGGGCAAGACGATCTGATTGCCGCGAATGCCCACTCCGGTATGCCACATATGGATTTCCAGGGTCGTGTCTGTGAAGCGCAGGTCCAATTCCACCGAATGGTCTTCCTCACCCCCGTAGGCGTGCATGATGATGTTGGTGACGGCTTCATCCACGGCGATGGAAACTTTTGCGGCGGTGGAATCATCCATCCCAGCCAACTGAGACGCGCGCTTTGCCAAGCCGGTCACCAAATTCAGGTAACGGGTCTGGCTGGGAATGATGAGCCGAAAATCCGATTTTTCCATGCGCAGAGCGGCAGAAGGGCACATCAGTCCTGCTCCGTCAGCGAAGCCAAGGCATCCTCTTCAGAAGGAAACACACGGTAGAGCTGGGTGAAACCCAGGGTGTCGAAAATAGCGAAGACGTTCTCCTGCAGATTGCAGAGCAGGATGTCACCCTTGTTTTCCCGCACTGTCTCGATAAGCCCCATGATGGCCCCCAAACCAGCAGAACTGATGTAATTCAGCTCCCGGCAGTTCAGCAGAATCGTGTAGCGGCCCGCTTGGACAAGGCCTTCAAGGGCACCTTCGAACTGGCGCACGGTATGGGCGTTGATGAATCCGGATGGCTCCACCACCGAGGCGCAGCCCTCATCACGCACCTGGATGGAAAGATCGGTCATCCTATGGCTCCTTGAATGGTGAAATCATCCTATCAAGCATCTGCTCCCGCATCGCACTTCAATTCCGGTATCGTTAGTATCCAACCTCCTGATGAGTCCAACATGCCGCAGCCTTCCGACGCGCTGAAGCAGATCCTCCGAACCTGGCTCCATGGCCGCCATCAGGCGCTCTTGGAACAGGTGATGATGACCTGGGAGGAGGGCCTGGGCCGCCTTCAGCCCGACGATGCCCTGGCCCAGGAACTGGTGTCCGCCATCCCTGCGCCTGCTCCCTCCGCCCAGTCGGCGATCACTTCAGACCCCGAACTGGGGGCTGCCCTGGATCTCTTGGATAACGCCCCCAGCCAGGCCGAAGTGCTCCATAAATTGCTGGACGGGCTGCGGCCGTTCGCGGATCGCAGTGCGCTGTTCATCATCAAGCAGGGCATCGCCAGCTTGTATGCCTTTCGTGGTTTTGATGGGGAAACGGTCAAGGCTGGTACACCCGTGGTGCCACCGCCGGAGTTGGAAGCCTTGATTTCCGGCCAACTGCCGGTCATCCAGCAATCTGGCGAGGCCTATTTGGCCCTCGTACGGCCTCTTTCAGGACTGACCTCTGCAGATGTTCGCATTCATCCCATCCGACTCAAACGCAGGACCGTGGCCCTGGTGATGACGGATAGCGGTCTGCGGCACACACTGGACAATCCCCAGCACGTCCGCGCCTTGGTCCGCGCAGCCGAAGCCGCCCTGGCCTTCCTGGCCGGTCCAAAAGATGAAGAAAGGCCCGGAACTGGCCCACTTAAAGCAACCGGTCCTATGCCCATTAACCCACCCGTGGCCGCAGCAGCCAGGCCAACTCCACCAAGCCCGCCACCTGCCCCCCTCCCACCGCCGCCCTTGGCCCGACCGACACCCCTACCCCCGATTGGATTACCTGCCGGCCATGCGTCCCCCACCATGCAGATGCCTATTCCTGCCGAATTCAGGCTACCCGCACGACCAGCCCAATCACCTCCAAATGCCCTGCCGGAAAATAGCTCAGCCGCTTCCATGCCTACTCAACAGGTGCCTGAACCCATCGAGGCTGGCCCGCTACTGGATCCTAAAATCCGAGCCACCGCCGAGCGATTAGCACGGGTTTTGGTGGGTGACATCGAACTTTATTTTCCCCAAAAAGTCGCCCAGGGGCGCCAGCAAGGAAATCTATATTCCCTTCTGCGGGACGAACTGGAACGATCCAGGGCTACCTTCATAGACCGTTTTGGAGAGCCCGTGGAGAAACAACACAGGATTTTCATTCAAACAGTCCAAGCTCAATTGTGTGAAGGCATCCCCTCCAAACTAGGCCCAGCACCCTGGGTATGACCCACATGACCCTCTATCGGCTTGATCGGCAGAAATTCAAATTCTTTTTTTGTGACTAAAAGGCTTGGATTCCTTGGTGAAAAACCTCAGGATCGCACTTTGCCCAAAGTTAGGGTGGTGACAAGGACGCCAGGATCTGGTAAACCCTGGACCTTGGTTTCGAGGGTGATGCATGGCTGATTTAGGGAAAAAATTTACCTGTTTTTCGTGCGCGACGAAGTTCTATGACTTCCTCAAGCCCGAAGCGGTTTGTCCGAAATGCGGGGCGAACCAGAAAGATGCGCCCAGCAAACCTAAAACCGTGAAGAAAGAAAAACAGGTTCACGTGATCGATGATGACATCGGGGCGGAACCAGAGCCCGAGGCCGCCACTGATGAAGGGTTTGATGAAACCCTGGGCATCGGCGCCGCCCGCGCCGAAGGCGTGGATCCCGGTGACCTGCGTATGGACGACTATGATGAATAAGCCAAGCCGCGCAAACTGATGCGGAATGATCCTCCTGTGGCCTATAACCTGAAGGATGAGGCCATCAGCACAGGTATTCCCGGCATTGACCGCCATGTGCATTTGGAAGGGGGCCTGGATCCAGCCTGGGTCCTCAAGCAAGCTGGTGCGGCCGGGGAACACGTTCCGGATTCCCTGGAAGCCTTGTGGCGGGGTGAGGCCCAGCCTTTCACTGGTTTCATCGAGGCCTTTCTCTTCAGTTCCGGCTTTCTCCGGAACCGCGAGGCCGTGCGATTGGCTCTAAGCGCCATCGTGGGACGATTACCGCCCCAGACGGTGGGTCCACGTGGCGTGGATCTCTGGGTTTCTCCACATTTTCTGGTCTGCCACCAACAGCTTCTCAGCTTGGAGGAGCTCTGGCGCGGTCTCGAGGACGGCATTTCAGATGCAGGCCGCAGCAACGTTTCAGTAGCCGTGGTGCTGGACGCAGTGAATCATTTGGGTCCCCGTCATGGTCACGAAGTGCTGAATTTGGTAGAGAACAGCCTTCCAAAATTCGTGCTGGGATTTTCCACAGGAGGGATTGAAGGCGTTCCCTTCAGGGATTGGGCCCCGGTCTTCGCACGGGCCAAGTCCATGGGTTTGCGCATCGCAGCCCACGCTGGGGAGAATGGCCCCGGGGAGAATATCCGCGAAGCGATCCTCGATGGTGGGGTTGAACGTATCGTGCATGCAGTGAAGGCCGTTGGGCATCCTGAAATTCTTGAGCTGCTTGCCGAGCGCCGTATCCCTGTGGACGTCTGTCCCAGCTCCAACCAGGCCCTTGTGTCGGATCTGGGAGCCCACCCCCTCCCCGTGATGCTCCGGGCTGGTGTGCGGTGTGCCCTGGGCACGGATGATCCGGGAGTCATCCCCTGTGATCTGGCTGGTGAATGGGCCAAAGCCAAGGCCATGGGGCTGGATGATCGCGAACTGGGTCTTCTTAGGCGATTCACCGCCGAGGATGCCTGGGCGCTGAGCAATGAGCCTTCGGCTCATGGCTGCTAGCTCATGGCTGTTGGCTATCGGCCCATTCATGAATAACGCTCGATAGAACCGGACTTTCCTGGCAAAATCGTAATTTCGTGCTGCGCTCGTAGCTCAGCTGGATAGAGCATCAGGCTTCGAACCTGAGGGTCGGGAGTTCGAATCTCTCCGGGCGCACCATGAATGCCTTTGAAAAAACTTAGCGAATGTGGCGGAACTGGTAGACGCACTGGATTTAGGTTCCAGCGGTTCACACCGTGCGGGTTCGAGTCCCGCCATTCGCACCAATTTTAGACCCCTGAACAGGGCCTTTATAGCTCAGCACCACTCTCGTTTTCAGTCCCGCAACCGGTTTTAGGAGCACCCATGCAGGTCACGCTCACCCACCACACCAACACCCGAAAGTCCCTGGAGATCCACGTCCCTGCGGCAGAGGTGACCTCGACGTTCGGAGAAGCCCTGGCCCGCATTGCTCCCAAAGTAAAGCTGCCTGGTTTCCGACCAGGGAAGGTGCCAAAGAATGTCCTGCTTTCACGCTATGCCCGTGAAATCCGCCAGGACGTGGCTGATCTGCTGGTACAGCGGCTGTTTTGGGATGCCGCCGCCGCCGCCGGAACCCAGCCCATCTCTCAGCCAGCCCTGGAAAAAGCTGATTTGTTGGATGGCCAGGATGGTTCCATCAGGACCCTTTACGATGTCGCCCCCGACGTGAAACTTCCCGAATACAAGGGCTTCACGCTGACCAAAAAAAAGCGTGCCATTGACGCTGCGGCCATCGAAGAACATCTGGAATCCATGCGCCAACAGGCCGCGAAACTCCTTTCTGATGACGGCGTCAGTGCCGAAGGGCTCTACGCCACTTTCGACATCAAGGCCAAGCCAGCAGGTTTAAAAGCTCAGACCTATCGCGACCAGGTCATCCAGTTGGATCCCACTCGCCCCTTCGATGCCGAGGTCCTGGGCCTAAAAGTGGACGAGACTCGCGCCTTCGACATCAACGTGCCAGTGGAAGATCCCAACAAGACGATGGCCGGGAAAAAGGTTCATTACGAAGCGACGCTCAAAGATCTTCGAAAACAAACCATTCCAGAACTGAATGATGAATTTGCCAAGGACATGGGCGATTATGCGAATTTGGAAGCGCTGCGGAGCTTCGTCCAAAAAGAGTTGGAAGAAGCCGCCGAGCGCGATGCCCACGCCCGCTTGCAGAGCACTGTGCTGGAAACCCTGCTGGATGCCGCCCCCTTCGAGGTGCCCGTCTCCATGGTTTCCTTGCAATTGGATGACTACAGCCAGGAATTCGCCAATCTGATTTCCAGGCAGGGCATTGATCCCCGCCGCGTGAACTGGAACGCTTATCGCCAAACCCGCTTGCGGGATGCCGAGCGCGCGGTTCGCAGCGGCTATCTGTTGCAGACCATTGGCAATGCCGAAGACATTCAGGTTTCCGATGAGGAAATTGATGCCGACATCAAAACCTACATGGAAGAAAACAAAGTTCAGCAGCCTTTCGATGCCTTCAAGGCCGAACTGGAAGGGCGCGGCGCCACCACCGAAATCAAAGGCCGCATCCGTACGGACAAAATTTTTGATGCGCTTATCGCCACCGCCACCGTCACGGAGGAGCTATTGGATAAGCAGGCCTTTGAAGAGCTGGTGGAACTGGAGCGCAAGCGGGATGCAGGCCTAGCCTCCGCCCGATTCGACGCGGGTGGTCTGGAAAGCGGCGAAGCCGAACAGGATGGTGGTGGTCCCGAATCCGTGGAGCACGGCGAAGAAGCCCATGTCCATGGTCCCGATTGCGATCATGATCACGACCACGTCGAGGAAAAGCCAAAGAAAAAGGCAGCCGCCAAAGAGGAACAGGCCGAAGAAGAAAAACCCAAAAAGACTGCAAAAAAAGCTGAGCCCACGGCCGAAGACAAACCTAAAAAACACAAGAAGGACGAAGACGGTGAGGAAGATAAGCACAAGAAGGGCAAGAAAAAGTCTTAGCAGGACTGGTTTGATCAGCAGCAAGAAGGGGCGCCTTGGGCGCCCCTTCTTGCTGCCTGGTCCCCACCTGGCCCGGGTCTGGGTGGACTGGTAAATGGGGCCGTAACACCTTGGCCAGAAGAATGCTGGCCTTCAGCAAGTGCGGCTGCACCCTCTAACCCGTGCTCGGAGCATCCTCCATCGCGTCAGCCTGGGATCGGTATTAGGAACTGTTTGGGCTTCGCGGTTGCTCAGTAGATTCAGCAAGCGCACCGGCGCTCTTGGCCGACCTAGAGGCTTCTGCTCCGAGAACGTAGTGATCGGGGAGGCGCCGCGTCCACGACTATAGCGAGTGGGAGCACGCACTGCGTGCGATACGGGGAGGGCGCACTGCGCCCGATAGCTGGAGGGGCCATAAGGGTCCCTAAAACTGTTCAACCCGGATGACCACATCATCCTGGAGAATGCGGTAGCCCTGACCGCGCTCACGGGTGGGTACCACGGCTTCGAAAATCGTGTGGGAGGAGGTGAGGCCAGGCGGTCCCCCGCCAGGCATTTCGGATTGTTCACTCGTGGCCTTGCAGGGGACGCGGATTACCTTTCCGCCCTTCAGGAAATACTCCAGGGCGAACTTGATCGTTTCTTCTTTGCCCCAGGTGTAGCCCCCGGAATCCGTGTATCGCAGTTTGGTCCGGGCCTGCTCACCCAACTCCTCGCGGAGGATCCAGATGCTGTTTCCCGTGCCAAGAATGGGGCCTATGGCTGGCTGTTTACACCCAACCCCTGACAAGATTGCAAAAATGAGAAAGTAGCTTTTGAATTTCATTTTCATTGTTGCTCGCGAAAACGATCAGCCCGTTTTAAGTATGCGCCGTTCCAGGATTGAAGCCTGTTCCTAATCAAAAGCATGCCCATGGAGATCTCTCGCCTTCTTTCGCCTGCGGTATCCTGGCTATTAGGGTCCGTGCCAAAATAACCTGTGCGGTTCAGGTTATTTTGCTACGGCCCTTATGTCGCAGATCGCCGAAACGGCTGGTTTATTTTATCGCAACGACCGAAGTGTTCAGGAGCCTCCATGCCCAGCAGCTACTACCCACCCATCGTCATCGAGCAGACCCCACGGGGCGAGCGCAGCTACGACATTTATTCGCGGCTGCTCAAGGACAACATCATCTTTCTCGGCACGGCTGTTGACGATAACGTGGCGAACGCCATCGTCGCGCAGATGCTGTTCCTGGAGAGTGAAGACCCGGACAAGGACATTCAGATTTACATCAACAGCCCCGGTGGAAGCGTCACTTCAGGCTTGGCCATCTATGACACCATGCAGTTCGTGAAGAACGACATCGTCACCTACTGCATCGGCCAATGCGCCTCCATGGCCGCGCATCTGCTGGCGGCAGGCACCAAAGGCAAGCGTTTCGCGTTGCCCAACGCCCGCATCATGATCCACCAGCCTTCGGGCGGAGCCCAGGGCCAGGCGACGGAAATCGAAATCAGCTACAAGGAGATCCAACGTTTGAAAGATACGCTCAGCGAGACCTTCGCCAAGCACACCGGGCAAACGGTGAAGAAGGTCATGAAAGACATGGACCGAGACTATTTCATGAGCGCCGATGAAGCCTTGACCTATGGAATCATTGATAAGGTGCTGACCGAGCGACCGGCCTGACATTCCGTGCCTTGAGGAATTTGATGGCGGATCTGAACATCGAGTTGGAAGCCCTGCGCCTGCTGCCTTTCTTTGAGCGTGGGCCTCGGCTCGATGAATTGCGCACGCTTTATCGCGTGGAGCCGCATCGCTTCACACCCGAAATCCTGCGCGAATTGAAGGCTCTGGGAAGGCCTGCTGCCGAGCTCGGTTCCGATAGCAATATCAACGCCCAGCTAAAATCCATTTTCGGTTTTGATCAATTCCGCCCGGGCCAGGAAGACATCATTCGCGCGGTAATGGCGGGGCGCGACGTACTTGCCATCATGCCCACGGGAGCGGGGAAATCCCTGACCTTTCAGCTCCCGGCACGCTTGCTGGGTGGCGTCACTCTCGTCATTTCGCCTCTCATCGCGCTGATGAAGGACCAGGTGGACGCCATGACCGAAGCGGGGTTGAAGGCCACCTTCCTGAATTCTAGTCTTGATGCAGAGGAGCGGAGCAAGCGCATCCGCGCCATCCGCGAAGGCCATATCGAGCTGCTGTACGCGGCCCCAGAAGGTCTGGAGCTATACATCGCGAACCTATTGGAAGACCTCGATCTGAAATTGATCGCGGTGGACGAAGCCCATTGCATCAGCCAATGGGGCCACGATTTCAGGCCCGCCTACCGGAATCTGGCTGGCCTGAAAAACCGCTTCCGCAATGTGCCGGTGCTGGCGCTCACGGCCACCGCCACCAAGGAAGTATGCGAAGACATCGTTGAGCAACTCGCCATGAAAAATGCCACGCGATTCCATGGCTCATTCTTTCGCTCTAACCTGCGGCTTTCCGCCATCAAAAAAGGCGAAGGTCCTTCCGTGCGTGAGGCCATCCTGCGGCTCGTGAAAGCGCGAAGGGGAATGAGTGGCATCGTGTATTGCCTCTCTCGAAAAGGCGTCGAGTCCACCGCCGACTATCTTGTCAGCCAAGGCGTGCGAGCCCTGGCCTATCACGCAGGCATGAGCACCGATGCGCGAAGCGCTGCCCAGGAAGCCTTCCGGCGGGACGATGCGGACGTGATCGTGGCCACTGTCGCCTTTGGCATGGGTATAGACAAACCCAACATCCGGTTCGTCATCCACCGCGACATGCCCAAGAGCGTGGAAGGTTATTACCAGGAGATCGGCCGGGCAGGCCGCGATGGCGAACCTTCGGATTGCATTCTGTTCTACTCCTGGGCGGACGTGATGAGCCTCGACCGCTTTTCGGATGACACTTCCTCGGAACTGGCGCGGGAACAGCAGCGGCAGACCCGGGCCATGTACCGCCTTGCGGATGGAACCGGTTGCCGCCACCAGCAGATCCTGACGCATTTCGGCGAGCGCATGGCAGCCTGCGGGACAAGTTGTGACAGCTGTGGTGGCTGGAATGTCATGGCTGCGGCGCCGAAATCCATCAAACTACCCAAAGCCAAAAGGATCCGGCCCGAATC
>JANYBM010000065.1 GCA_025361125.1 Holophagaceae bacterium
GCCCCCATTCATGGATGGGAGCAAGGAGCTTCCCTTTTTCGGGACGCGAACACTAAGTCTCTCAGGGGATGCCTTTGGATTCAAGGGGAAGTCACTCGGGGGCAGGTTCAGATGAGCCGGACCCAGGGCCGCGCTTCCAGAACGCATCCCCATTCACCTGGTTGGAGAGGGTGCCCAGGTCTCCGGTGGGGCCCAGCAAGTCCAGGAATCGCGCGAAGGGCGCGTCCATGGCTTCGAGGAGGTCCCACTCCGCGTCGGTCCATTCCCCCAGGACGAACTCATGCAGAGGGCGCTGGAAGGGGCCGATGCCCAGGCGAAAGCGGGCGATGGATTGCGTTCCCAGATGATGGAAGACCGACTTCAACCCGTTGTGGCCGCCGTCGCTTCCATCCAGCCTGAAGCGGCCGTAGCCCAAGGGCAGATCCTTGTCGTCATAGAGCAACACCAGCTTGCGGGCGTAGATGCCCGCCGCATCGGCCTCGGCGCAGACCTGGCCGCTCAGATTCATGTAGGTGGCGGGCACCAGGGCCTGTAGGGAAGGAGTCAATCCGTAGAGCGTCCCCGAGGGGAATTTTTTCTTCACCGCAGGTTTCAAATCCCGGTCCGCCATCCAGCGCTGGAGCATCAGGCGCCCCATGTTATGCCGCGTCGCCGCGTATTCTTCGCCGGGATTGCCGAGCGGTAGGAGAGTCCACATGGACTCCAGCCTACAATTAACTCAACTGGAGTTCCCCGTGGCACCGAAGAAAAGCGCGATGAAACCCACCCTGGAAACGTTGCCCAAGCGCACCGTGACGCAGCCTTCCACCAAGTTGGAGACCTTCCAGAGCCCGCGCCCCGGCCGGCCCTTCGAGATCGTCTTCAGCACTGAGGAATTCACCTGCCTCTGCCCCATGACGGGGCAGCCGGATTTCGCGCACATCACCATCCGCTACCAGCCCGACCAGCTCTGTGTGGAATCGAAATCGTTGAAACTCTACCTGTGGAGCTACCGGGGCCGCGGTGCTTTCCACGAAGCCGTGACCAACCAGATTCTGGATGATCTGGTGGCCGCCACACAGCCGCAGTGGATGCGCATCGAGGGGGATTTCCTGATCCGTGGCGGAATTAGAACGGTGGTTGTCGCTGAGCACGGAAAGAAAAAGTGAAACCGCGAAAGCCACGAAAGGACGCTAAAAATAAATCTTCATTCGCGAACATTCGCGTTGATTCGCGGTTCAGATGAACGCTGTCATCGCCCTCGGCTCGAACCTCGGAGATCGCCACGCGAACTTGGCGGCGGGCATTGAAGGTCTCGAAAAACTCGGCCAGGTGAGGGTATCCAGCCTCGTGATGGAAACGCCAGATGAATCGGGCCGTGGGCCGGACTACCTCAATACGGTGGCTCTGCTGACCACTGAGATCGCCGATCACCGCCGCCTGCTGGAAGCCCTCCTGCGCATCGAACTGTGTTGCGGCCGCGACCGCGGCCAGGGCCGGAACGCGCCCCGGACACTGGATCTGGACCTCATCGCGGTGAGCGGCCAGACCGGAACCTGGACGTGGGAAACCCCTGAAGACCTGCGGATGCTGGGGCCCGAAATGAACCTGGAACTGCCCCATCCGCGGGCCTTCACGCGCCCCTTCGTACTGGAACCATGGCGGGTCTTGACCGACCCTGGCGAATGCGGTGGCGTGATCCCAGGGAATCATCCTTCCGCGTAGAAAGAGCCCCGGCGCAGGTTTTCGTGGATCTTCAAGGGCTGGTGCAAAGGCGGGAAGGCGCGCTGGTCGCAGTCGGGCCGCTCGCAGATGCGGCAGCTCACGCCGATGGGTACCGCAGCCGCATGGTTGGCGACATTCACACCATCCGCGTAGATCAGCTCCTTGGCATGTTCCGCGAGGCAGCCCAGGCCCACTGCCTGCACGGCATGGGCCGCGTGGGGACCACCGCGTTCCTGGTGGATGGTGCGGGCGATGCAGAAGTAGATCGTGCCGTCGGGCATTTCGGAAACCTGGGTGCGGATGGTGCCGGGCGTCAGGAAGGACGCGTGGACATTCCAGCGCGGGCAGGCGCCCGAGAACCGCGCGAAGCGGATGCCCGATGCGGAAAACCGCTTCGAAATGTTTCCCGCGATGTCGATGCGCAGGAAATGGAAGGCGATGCCTTCCTGACCTGGCCGCCGAAGCGTGGTGAGACGGTGGCAGACCTGCTCGAAACTGGCCTGGAAGCGCCGCCCCAGCAGTTCCACGTCATGGCGTTCCTTGCGGGCCGCCTCACGGAAAGGGGCGTAGGGCATCATCACGGCCCCGGCGAAATAGTTGGCCAGCGCCACCCTTGCCAAGGCTCGGCTTTCGTCGCAGGAAAGGGTGGGGTCCGCTGCCAGGCCGTTCAGCACATCGGGCAATTCCAGCAGTGCGATCTGGTGCACGAGTTGGAATACCCGGGAATGATGGGGCAGCCGTTCCGAGAGTTCCAGCAGCATCCGTTCGGGCTGGAAGCGCCGCAGCACGCCGCCGCTCTCGCGCACGGTGAGGATCTGCACCTTGACTCGGTGCTCCCGTGCCAGGTGCCGCACCAGATCCTGAAACAGGCCGGTGGAATCGAGCTTAGCCCGCTCCCAAAGAGCCTCAGCGGCGGCTTCCAGGGAGGGGAAATGATTGCGGTGCGTCTGGATGAAATCATTGACCTCCTCCGTCGGCAGCCGCGATCGGTCCACGCCCGCAAGATCCTGCCCATCGCTGAGCTTGGCGGCCAGCGCTTCTGCCGAAGAGCGCGAGCCTTGGTAGGCGCCATAAAGCGTTTTCAAAGCTCTGGCCGCGGAGGGGCACTGCTGCACCAGATCCCGCAGCTCGCCCGTGGTGAGGTCCAGCTCTTCGAAAAGCGGGTCCCCCAGAACCTCCGCCAGATCCGAGGAAAGAGCTGCGTCCTGGTCCGGCGCGAAGGTGTTGAGATCCACGCGGTAGAGCTGGGCAAGCTTAATGAGCAGCGGCGCGGTCAGGGGTCGCTTGTTGTGCTCGATCAGGTTCAGGTAGCTGGGCGAGACCTCCAGTTGTTGCGCAAGCTGCGCCTGGCTGAGGCCTTCACGTCTGCGCAGACCGCGCAGCTTGGCGCCGAGAAGGGAGGGGGCAGGGGCCATGGCGAGCTCCGAGATGATTTACAAAATTAACAAATACAGAAATGTTAATTTACATTTATTAACTTCATTAACACCTTATTTATGAAGCATACCTTGCGTTTCTATGGTCTGGAGTAAATATTTTACATCTCACCTAGGACACGCCCATGCGATGCGAAGCAAGCCCCAAACTTCCCGGAATTTCGCTGTTGGACCCGGACCACCGGCTTCGGGATGAAGTGTTGAGCCCGATGGCCCTGAGCTTTGTAGCCGATCTGGCGCGCACCTTCCAGCCCCGAATCGAGGCCCTGCTGGAAGCCCGCCAGAGGATTCAGACGGATCTCGATGCCGGGAAGAGCCTGGATTTCCTCCCTGAGACCCTCGCCATCCGCGAAGGGGATTGGACCGTCGCCCCGCTTCCGGAGGACCTCAAGGATCGCCGCGTGGAGATCACCGGGCCACCCGATCGCAAGATGGTCATCAACGCCCTGAACTCAGGGGCCCGCTGCTTCATGGCGGACTTCGAGGATTCCTGCGCCCCCACCTGGAACCGTCTGCTGGAGGGCCAAAAGAATCTCATGGCGGCGGTCCGGCATACCCTGCGCTTCGAGGATGGCGCCACGGGGAAAACCTACCACCTCAAAGAAAGCCCTGCGGTGCTGATGATGCGGCCTAGAGGCCTGCACCTTGAGGAACGGCATATGACGGTGGATGGCGCGGTGGTTTCCGCGTCGCTCTTCGATTTCGGACTTTACGTTTTCCACAACGCCAGTGAACTGGTGGCGAAGGGCAGCGGCCCATATGTCTACCTGCCCAAGCTCGAGCACCACAATGAAGCAGCACTTTGGCGCGATGTCCTGCTGCATTCGGAAGCGGCCCTGGGTCTGCGGCCGGGGACCATCCGCGCCACAGTCCTAATCGAGACGCTGCCCGCCGCCTTCCAGATGGACGAGATCCTATTTGCGCTGAAGGACCACATCGTTGGCCTGAACTGCGGGCGCTGGGATTACATCTTCAGCTTCATCAAGAAGCGTCGGCTGGATCCAGGCGCGGTGTTGCCGGATCGCAGCAGCGTCGGCATGACCCAGCCCTTCCTGCGGACCTACAGCCAGCTGCTGATCCAGACCTGCCACCGGAGGGGCGCCCTGGCCATGGGCGGCATGGCGGCGCAGATCCCCATCAAGGAGAATGCGGAGGCCAACGAGGCGGCCATGGAGCGCGTGCGTCAGGACAAGCTGCGGGAAGTGAAGGATGGCCACGATGGCACCTGGGTGGCCCATCCTGGGCTGGTGGCTCTTGCAACTGAGATTTTTAACGCCCACATGCCCGGCCCCAACCAGCTCCATGTGAAGGGCGATATCGGTACCGTTACTGCGGAAGATCTGCTCCAGGTACCTGAAGGGCCTCGCACTGAAGCGGGCCTTCGGCACAACGTCCGCGTGGGGATCCGCTATCTGGAGTCCTGGCTCGGCGGCAACGGCTGCGTGCCCATCGACCACCTGATGGAGGACGCCGCCACGGCCGAAATCAGCCGGGCCCAGGTCTGGCAATGGCTGCACCACCGCGTGCAGCTCACGGATGGCCGCATCGTGGATCGGCCAATGCTGACGCAAATCATCGTTGAAGAAATGGCGCGCTTGCGTGCCGAACTGGGCGACTCCCGCTTCACCGGAAGCTGCTTCGCTGAAGCCCGGCTCCTTTTCGAATCCCTATGCACCGATGCCGTCCTCCAGGATTTCCTCACCATCCCCGCCTACGGGAACCTGCTCGCCGATGAGCTAATGGCCCGCGTCAGCTGAAATCCCACAACCTTTTTGGAGAAACCATGACCCTCGAACTAAACCCTAACGCCCATCATGATCCCCGACGTTTCCAGGGCATCGCCCGACCTTACACCACCGCTGAAGTCAAGAAACTACGCGGCTCGGTAAAGGTGGAGCACACACTGGCGAATCTCGGCGCCCATCGCTTGTGGGACCTGCTTCACGAAGAGAATCACGTGGCAGCGCTTGGTGCCATGACCGGCGGGCAGGCCGTGCAGCAGGTGCGCGCGGGGCTCCAGGCCATCTATTGCAGTGGCTGGCAGGTGGCGGCAGATGCCAACACCTCGGGGGCCACTTATCCCGACCAGAGCTTGTACCCGGTGAATTCAGTACCGCAGTTAGTTAAACGAATCAACGCGGCCCTGGTGCGGGCGGACCAGATTGATTATGCGGAAGGCCGCACGGATACTCATTGGCTGGCACCCATCGTGGCGGACGCGGAGGCGGGATTCGGCGGGCCGTTGAATGCCTTCGAGCTAATGAAATCAATGATCGAGGCAGGCGCTGCCGGTGTGCATTTTGAAGACCAGCTTTCGAGCGAGAAGAAGTGCGGTCATCTCGGCGGCAAGGTGCTGGTACCCGTGGGACAGTTCCTGCGCACGTTGGTGGCGGCGCGCCTCGCGTCGGATGTGCTGGACGTGCCTTCGGTCATCATCGCTCGCACGGATGCGGATAGCGCGAAGCTGCTCACCTCGGACGTGGACGAGCGGGACCACCCCTTCATCACCGGTGAGCGCACGCCTGAGGGCTTCTTTCATATCAACGGCGGCATTGACTGCGCCATCGCCCGGGGCCTGGCCTACGCACCCTACGCGGATCTCGTGTGGTGCGAAACGTCCACGCCTGACCTCGCCGACGCCAAGAAATTCGCCGAGAGCATCCGCAAGGAATACCCCACCAAGCTGCTGGCCTACAACTGCTCGCCCTCCTTCAACTGGCAGAAGCACCTGGACGCCGCCACCATCGCGCGCTTTCAGAGGGAACTGAACGCCATGGGCTACAAGTTCCAGTTCGTGACCCTAGCTGGGTTCCACAGCCTGAACCACGGTATGTTCGAGCTGGCCCATGCCTACAAGGAAGACGGCATGTCCGCCTACGTGCAATTGCAAGCTGCGGAGATCGCCGCCGAAGTGCGGGGCTACACCGCCACCCGCCACCAGCGCGAGGTTGGCACCGGCTACTTTGACACCGTGACCCAGGTCATCTCAGCGGGCCTGTCCTCGACCATGGCCCTTCAGGAAAGCACCGAGGCCGCACAGTTCTAATAAAAAGCACTACGCGAAGGGAGCGAAGGTCACGAAGAAAAAATTTGGGTTTGCAATCCC
>JANYBM010000082.1 GCA_025361125.1 Holophagaceae bacterium
GGGAACCACCCCCGCTTCCCCGGCCTTCCCCCGCCACCTGGCCCAGCGCAGGCGGAGGCGGTCCATGTAGAGGTAGATGACGGGGGTGGTGTAGAGGGTGAGGAGCTGGCTGAAGAGGAGGCCGCCGACGATGGCGATGCCCAGGGGGCGGCGGAGTTCGGCGCCGGTGCCCATGCCGATGGCCAGGGGCAGGCCGCCCAGCATGGCGGCCAAGGTCGTCATGGTGATGGGGCGGAAGCGCAATAAACAGGCTTGGAAGATGGCTGCTTCGGGGGTGCTGCCTTCGCGGCGTTCCACCTCGATGGCGAAGTCGATCATGAGGATGGCGTTCTTCTTCACGATGCCGATGAGCAGGATGATGCCGATGAAGGCGATGACGCTCAGTTCGGTGCGGAAGGCCATGAGGGCCAGCAGCGCGCCCACACCCGCCGAGGGCAGCGTGCTCAGGATGGTCAGCGGATGGATCAGGCTTTCGTAGAGGACGCCCAGCACGATGTAGACCACCAGGAAGGCCGCCAGCAGCAGCAGGGGCTGGTTCGCCAGGGAGGCCTTGAAAGCCTGGGCCGTGCCCATGTAGCTGCCGCGGATGGTGCCGGGCAGGCGGATGGATTGCTCGGCCTTGTCGATGGCGGTCACGGCATCGCCCAGGGCCACGCCCGCAGGCAGGTTGAAGGAAAGGGTGACCGAGGGCAGCTGGGCCTGGGCGAGGTGGATGAGAACGAGCTGTACGAAGCCATGGACTGGCTGCTGGAGCGGCAGGAGAAGATCGAGGAAGCCCTGGCCAAACGCCATTTCTCCGAGGGCTGCATGGTCCTTTACGACCTCAGTTCCTCCTATTTCGAAGGCTCATGTTGTCCGCTGGCGAAGCACGGGGGAACAAAACCGCCATGATGCGGCTGGTGAATGCCTACCCATATGGCGAATTGGGGCTTCCTAAGGATCAAGGAAAGTCAGATTTCTGGTTCCGCCATTGGCAGGAAGCCATGGGGGCGAAATGATGTGCGGCAAATCCACTTTTTATGAAATAAGCCTCTCGAGCTCAACCCGGAGCCGTTCTCTCAGTCCGTGGGTTGGGGGAGCTATCAGGTGATATCCAGCAAGATTTCGATTCTCTGGGTAACGAGCAGCGCATTCCTGTAAACAGAGAATCCAGCTGCTTGGTCTGGATCAGTCCCTTAATCCCCGAAGATGGTCTGGATGTGTTCCACGTCTTGGCGGTGCTGGATCATGGCGTTGATGCAATCTCGGTCAAGGGTGGTCTCCCTTTGTTCGAGCAGGTAGGCGAAGGCGTCATCGTTGGTCCAGGCCTGCTTATAGGGCCGTTCGCTGGTGAGCGCGTCGAACACATCGGCGACCGCGATGATCCTTGCGGCGATGGGAATCTCATCGCCATGGAGGCTGTTCGGGTAGCCGCTGCCATCCATGGCTTCGTGATGCAGTTCCGCCACGGATTGCAGGATGCCCCTCTGTTCCAGGGACTGTAACCCAAAGTTCTTCATGATCTCGTCCACCAGGTGTCGCCCCAGTGTTGTGTGGGTGCGCATTACGGCCTGTTCCTCGGGATCCAACTTGCCGGCCTTCATCAGTACCCGGTCGGGGATTCCAATCTTTCCCACGTCGTGGAGCGGCGCGAATTGAAAGATCTGTTCCACCAGCTCATCGGTGAAATCGTAGAGGCCGAGCCCGTAGAGGTGGCGGGCGATGATTCTGGAGAAATGGGCCATCCGATCCAGGTGTCCTCCCAGCTCCGGGTCCCGTTGGTGAATCATCTGGATGGCCGTTCTCAGGGTCGCCATGAGGATCCTGTATTTGGTTTGTTCCTCATAAACCAGCTGCCCGATAAGGTGCCCAAAGAGGTCCAAATCCCTGAGCACTTCCGGCGTAAAGCAATTTGTCGCCCGGGAATTAAAGAACACAAAGGCGGCCGGCCGGGACTCCTGGAAGATGGGCAGGGCGTAGCTTGCGCGGTAGCCATGCTCCCAGATCCGTTGCGTGTGGAGGTGCTGCCCGTTCTGGAAAATGGACAAGTCGTTCACCACCCGTGGGCTATGCAGGTGGATCGTCTGCTGGAGGGAAGGGGATGCTTCCAGCGAGGCCTCATAGTTGGAGAGCGGGTTGCCCTTGCCACTGCTGTGCAGGTAAGTCTTCAGGGTCTGGGTGTCCTCATCCATAAGCGCCACCGCCACCCGGGCTACGAAGGGATAGCGGGCTTGGATGATCCGGTGCAGCTCCTCCAAGCGTTCCCGAAGGGGATGGCTGCTACTCAGGCTGGCCAGTTCATCTTGATGCTGGAAGATCGTATCGGAAGGCATCACGCACTCCCTGAGGAGAATGGACCAATTATGGTTCGCTTCGGGGTCCGTGCTCCGTGCCTAATGGCAATTTCCCTCTGCCCCGGGGAAGCACAACGGAATTAATTTACCCTTGGCTATTTTGTTTGGTGGGTGGCGGTAGGCTGTGGGCTGTAGCTAAATGGGTGGGTGGTTCCATTAGGCCCCCGTCCCATCACCCATCACCCATCACTATCGGAGGCGTGCTTGCTCCACCCCACCATGGAACCGGCTCCTGGCACCCATTTGGTGCGGTATGTAGGGGATCGCCTTCAGGTGCGGCTGGTTCATCCCGAGGCAGGGGGAACGGGCTGGAGGGCTTTTCTCCGCACGAATCTCACCCGGGCCGCGTGTGCGCGGGCCGAAGTCATCGCCCTTGCGGGGGTCGTGTCCCGTGAACCGCGCACCTTTGCAGGCGCTTCCTGGAGAGACATCCCGCTAAGAGAAAAAGACGGCGCCTGGTGCCTGGAGCTGCCCCTGACGGAAGTGGGTCACTTCCGGGCCAAGGCCTATTGCCTGGACCCTGAAGGGCGGCAGCATTGGCCCGAGGGAAGCGATTTCGGACTGTCCGTGAACCCCGACAAATTGCGCAGCGCCAACGTGATCTACTGCGCCTTTCCCAGGCTCTTCGGAACAGCGCCCGCCCGTGATCTGGAGGCGGAAGGGTCGTCGGATTTTCTTGAACAGATCGGCTGGACCGCCATTCCACCCTCGGGAAAGTTGCGGGATCTCACGGCTCAGATTCCGCACATTTTCGATGGCCTGGGCTGCCGCATCCTGCACCTGCTGCCTCTGGCGCCCACGCCCACCACCTACGCACGCTTTGGCGCGTTCGGCAGTCCTTACGCGGGACTGGATCTGACCGCCATAGATCCCGCGCTGGTTACGTTTGATGGCCGCACCACTGCCGAGGATCAATTTCAGGAACTGGCGGATGCGGTCCACGCCCGCGACGGCATGGTCATCCTGGATCTGGTGGTGCATCACACCGGATGGGGCTCGCGGTTGATGGAGAAACATCCAGGATGGTTCCGGCGCGAGGCCAGCGGACGCTTCCAGAACCCTGGCGCCTGGGGCGTGGTGTGGGGCGATCTGGTGGAACTGGAGGACAGTCATCCCCACCTGTGGGACCTGCTGGCCGAAGCCTTGCTGGTGTGGTGTCGGCGGGGCGTGGACGGCTTCCGCTGCGACGCGGGCTACATGGTTCCCCTGGCTGCATGGCAGTATATCCAGGCCCGGGTGCGGGAGCTGTTCCCGGATGCGGTCTTCCTGCTGGAAGGCCTCGGCGGTGCCTGGGAGCTCACCGAAAGCCTCCTGGGCGAAGGGGGCATGCAGTGGGCCTATTCAGAGCTGTTCCAAAACTACAATGGGCAGCAGGTTGCCGCCTATCTGGACCATGCCTTGGGGCAATCGGCCCGCTTGGGTCCACTGGTGCATTACAGCGAGACCCACGACAATCCCCGCCTGGCGGCGAAGGGCCGCGCCTGGTCCCTGATGCGGAACCGGTTGTGCGCCCTGACCAGCGGCTGCGGCGCCTTTGGCTACACCTGTGGCGTGGAGTGGTTGGCTGTAGAGCGCGTTGATGTCCATGGGCGCGCTGACCTGGCCTGGGGCCAGGAACCCAATCTCGTAAAGGAGTTGGCCCAGTTGGCAACCCTGCTGGCGGAGCATCCCTGTTTCTTCGATGGCGCGCGGCTGCGCCGTCTGAGCCCCGAAGGGTCCCAGGTGCTGGCTCTGGAGCGGGTCTCCCTGGAAGGCGTGGATCGCTGCCTGGTGCTGGTGAACCTGGATCCGAAGCAGCCCGGCACCCTGGTTTTGCAGGGCGAAGGTGAAGATCTGCTGCGCGAATGCACTACCGATTTGCTGGGGTGGTCCCTGCCGCTTCATCATTTCCTGGAAGATGGCGTTCATATGGAGCTGGACCCGGGCCAGGCCTATTGTTTGGCGGAAGCTAAAACACCCCGGGGTTTGGCCGGAGAAGCCTATCGCCAAGCCCGCGCTCAAGCCGCCTGGGCCTTGCAGCAGCTTGCGGTGGCCGTGCCTTTGGTCCACCTGGGACCTTATGATTGGCGCGCTCTCGCGGCCCTGGTAGCCAGGGCTCCCTTGGCCTTCCTAGGATCCATGGGCAGGGTGAATATTGAAGCTCTGGAAACGGACCTGCTGGGGACGCTGGAACGGGCCATGAACGGGGGACACTTTCCCACGGTCCAGCTTTGGGAGGCCTCCGATCTGACCCGTGTGCTACCGGTGCCGCCAGGCCACTGGCTGCTGTTCCGGGATAGGGCGGCGTTCAGGTTGCGGGCGCGCAGCGGAGGCACCGAGTGGTATGCCCAGTCCATCCCGGTGCCTGGTGGACACATCGCCGCCACCCCACCGCGGCCCGGACTCCGTGAGGAAGACGTCGAACTGGAATTCCTCCGCCTGGTGGAGCCGTTCCGCCGGGAGCAGGGCCAACTCCGATTCCTTGGTAGCGAACCCACCGAACCCACTGGGCCTTCCATGGCGGCGATCCTGCGGAAAGGACTTGTTTTATTAACCAACGGGCGCGGAGCCATGGCCCGCATTCCGGTTGATTTGGGCCAGATCACTTCCAAATATGACTGCCTGCTGGGCGCCAACTTGGATCCCCGTGATCCCTGTGATCGCCATGTGTTGGTCAAAAGGGTTCGGGTCTGGGTGAACGTTGACGGCTTTCTCACCCTCCTGGATGAAGGCTGCCTGGAAGCTGTGGAACCGGGGCCGCCCGCGACGTGGACCTTCCTGGTGAATGCCGGGGACGGGCGCCGATTGCGCCTGTGGTTGGAAGCCGACATGGTCCCCGGCCGCAATGCGGTGAAGCTGCGCTTCGGTCGGCCAAAAACCGGAGAGATGCTGCTGGATGCCACCGTGAGCCTGACGGTGCGCCTGGATCTGGAGGACCGCTCCTTCCATGAGGAAACCATCAGCTCGCCGCAATCGGACCGGCATTGGAACGCCAGTACCCAGGTCATGGAACATCAGCCAGGCTTCTGCTTCCAACCCGCGCCGGAACGCCTGCTCAGAGCCTGGATGAGCGGCGGCGCTTACCATCACGAACCCGAGTGGAGTTACCTGGCCCATCCCCTGGAAGGCGAGCGCGGCCAGCGGGATCATGGCGATGCCTGGAGCCCTGGGTGGTTCGAAGTGCCGCTGGCGGCAGGAGCAACCAAGACCTTGACGATTTGCACCGAGCTGGACGATCCGCCATCATCGCTGCGGGAGCCTGCTTTCCCCCTAAGCTTCGAGGGGCGCCTGCGGGGGTCCCTGCGGGCTTTTCTCGCCACCCGGGGGGATGGGCGGACCATTATCGCTGGCTTCCCCTGGTTCCTGGATTGGGGCCGGGACACGGCCGTGGCGGTGCGGGGCCTGGTGGCCAGTGGCATGATCTCCGAAGCTCGAGCGGTGCTGCTGACGCTGGGCGCTGAAGAGCGGCAGGGCAGCCTACCCAATCGTTTGGGGCAGGGTGGGGACCGGGTCACTTCGGATGCGCCGCTCTGGTTCGCCTTGGCCTGCGAAGAGACCGCTGAGGCTTTCGGACCAAAGTTCTACGAAACGGTCCTTCCCGATGGCAGGACGCTTCGGGACGTGCTGCTTTCCCTGGGGCATCACCATCTTTCGGGCACCGAAGCCGGTGTGCGCATGGACCCCGAATCGGCGTTGATCTTCAGTCCAGGCCGTCATACCTGGATGGACACGGGCTATCCGGATTGCACGCCACGGGAAGGCTATCCCATTGAGCTCCAGGTGCTCTGGATTCGGCTGCTGCGCCAGCTCGCCCGCCTGGATAGCTCTGAGGAACAAAATCATTGGGGCCTGTTGGCAGCAAGGGCTCAAGGGAGTCTTGATTGCTTTTGGATCGAAGATGCGGGTTGGCTCGCCGATGTACTGGAAGCTCCGCCGGGAGCTCCGGCGGCCAACGCCGCGCGCGACACTCGTTTGCGCCCCAATCAACTCCTGGCCATCACCCTGGGCTGCGTGAGTGGTCTGAAGGCCCGTCGTATGGTGGCTGCGGCCACGCGCCACCTGCTGGTGCCGGGGGCCCTGCGCAGCCTGGCGCCACTGCCCGCAGACCCGCCGCGCCCCCTCCGTGCCGCCGATGGCAGGCTGCTGAACGATCCAGTTCATCCCTATTGGGGACGTTACCAAGGGGACGAAGACACCCAGCGCAAACCCGCTTACCACAATGGCACCGCCTGGGTGTGGTGGCTTCCCATTTACTGCGAAGCGTTGGCCCTGGCTTGGGAACTCGATCCTCTGGCGATCGCCGCGGCCCGGGCCCAGCTCGGTGGTCTCGGGCGGCTCCTAGGAGAAGGTTGTCTTGGGCACCTGCCGGAGCTCCTGGATGGCGATGCTCCTCATCGTTCAAGGGGCTGCGATGCTCAAGCCTGGAGCACCTCTGAGGCGCTGCGGATTTGGGTGCGACTGGAGCAACCGCCGGTGGCGCTCACCTAAGGCTGGGGGAATGGCCCGCCGGAGCACGATGGCGATTTGGGCCCATGGAGCCACAGCCTGCAAAAGCCTCAAGCCGGGGAATGTCCACCAGGTGGATCACCGGGAAGGTGTTCCGGATCAAGCCTTCCTCATCCAGCTGCCTTAGGGCCCGGCTGAAGGTGGATCGGCTGCAAGAAATGTAATGGGCCAGGTCCTCTTCTCCTTCGGGGAATTCCAGCAGAAAGTGGCCGGGATTGCTGCGGTAATGGTCGAGGAGAAGTTTGGCGACGCGTTCGGGGACACTGTGCAGGCTCATCCCTTCCAGTACCGCGACGAGGTTGCGGAATTTGCCGCAGAGATGGCGATGGACAGCTTCTGAGATCTCCTCGTGCTTCATGGCTAAAAGCCGCAGGGGCTTGGCGGGAATGAACCAGCAGGTGGCGTCCGTATGGGCGATCACGCCACAGGAGGTCGGCTCGCCGTCAAAGACCGGGATGACTCCGACGCTATCCCCTGGCAGGAGAATTTGCAGGATCTGGAAGCGTCCTTTGGCGCATTTTCGCTGCACACTGAGCTTCCCGGACACCAGGATGAAGATTCCCTGGGCCTGTTCTCCTTGGGCGTAGACCTGCTGTCCTGATTGAAAGGTCCGAGGTTCCTTGAGAGCATCCAGGGCCTTTTGGGCCTCGGGCCCAAGACTCGACAATAAATCCCGGTCCCGGGGACCCGACGAATAGTAATCAAGGTAGTGATCCAGGCTGGATTCAGCGTACATATTCACCCCGGGAAAATAAACGGAGGCTCTCGGTCCCAAATCACGTGGCCCTAAATGTAATTCGTTTGCCGTCCAGGCCAATAGTGCTGTTGAGCAAAAACCTTCCGATTCAAGGGAGTTGTGACATAGGGCACAACTTGAAGCACCGAGCTGTTCCAGGAATTGCTTTGGGATTACCGGTTCCAGGATTCTTAATACCCCGCTAAAATGAAGGTTTTTCGCGGGTTTCCATGCATATCCAGGAACTGATTCTGCGCCTCCAGCGCTTCTGGGCCGATCGCGGCTGCCTCATTGGGCAGCCCTACGACATTGAGAAGGGCGCGGGCACCATGAACCCGCTGACGTTCTTTGGCGCGCTGGGGAAGAAGCCCTGGAACGTGGCCTACGTGGAACCTTCAAGGCGACCCGCCGACGGCCGTTATGGCGAGAATCCATTTCGCGTTTACAAGCACTTGCAGTTCCAAGTGATCCTGAAACCCAGCCCCGCCAAGGTGCAGGACCTCTACATCGAATCGCTTTCCGCTCTAGGGATCGATCTCACCAAGCATGATCTGCGCTTCGAAGAGGACAACTGGGAATCCCCGACCCTGGGCGCCTGGGGCGTGGGCTGGCAGGTGGTGCTGGACGGCATGGAGATCAGCCAGTTCACCTACTTCCAGCAAGTGGGTGGTTTGGATTGCCGCCCGGTAAGCGCCGAGCTGACTTATGGCATCGAGCGCATCTGCATGTTCCTGGGCGGCTATGACAATATCTTCGACCTGACCTGGGGCGAAGTGAAAACCGATGATGGTGTCTTCCCCGTGACCTACCGGCAGGTGCGGCATAGGGAGGAATTCGAGCTGAGCGCCTACTCCTTTGAACACGCGGATCTGAACTTGCACCGCAAGCTCTTCGATGACTTTGAAAAAGAGGGCTGGCACCTGCTCAAGGACTATGGCCACTTCCGCAGCGCCTATGAGCAGGCCCTGAAGATGAGCCACACGTTTAACGTGCTGGATGCGAGGGGTGCCGTCAGCACCACCGAAAGGCCCGGCGTCATCAAGCGAGTGCGGGACCTGGCCTCGGGGTGCGCGAGGGCCTATTTGGAGCATGAAGAACCGGAAACCACGAAGGACCCGATTAAAAAACAGGAGGTGGCGAAATGAGCGAGACGCGCACCTTCCTGCTGGAACTGCATTGCGAAGAGATTCCTGCGCGATTCCTGAAACCGCTTACCTTCGAATTGGCTGAGAAACTCGAAAATTTTTGCAGAGAGCAGAAACTCGAAAAATCCGAACTAGATCATCATTGTTCTCCTCGGAAATTGAGCTGGACGCTGACCTCGCTGAGCACTCAGCAACCTGACCAATCGGAAACCCAGGTGGGCCCTCCCCAGAAAATGTGCCTGGATGCCGCGGGGCAGCCCACCCAGACCGGCCTCAAGTTCGCAGAAAAATGGGGCGTTGATTTCTCGGCGGTGCGCTTCGAGCAACCGGCTGGGAAAAAGGAACCCTGCGCGGTGGTGGGGGTCACGAAAAAAGGCCGCCCAACCATCGAATTGCTGGCCGAGGCGCTGCCGAAACTCATCGCGGCGCTGCATGTGCCCAAGGCCATGCGCTGGGGCAATTCGGAATTCGAGTTCGTGCGACCCATTCGAAATGTGCTTTGCCTGTTCGGAAACGAGGTCGTGGACTTCACGGTGGATGGCGTTCGCAGTTCCAACACCACCTGGGGCCACCGACTGCATCACATGCAGAACCCCAATGCGATAGTGATTAAACAGCCCGAGGACTACGAAGCTGCGCTGGAAAAGGCAGGTGTTGTGGTTTCCTTCGAGCAACGGCGGCGGCGCATGGAAATGCAACTGCACGAGCTGGCGCAGGGTGTAGATGGTCATGTGGTGATGGACGAGGAACTGCTGAGCACACTGGCGGAGATTGTCGAATTTCCGATGATCGTGAGGGGTGGATTTCCGGCGGATTTTCTGGATCTGCCAGAGGAAGTTCTCATCACCTCGCTCAAGGAACATCAAAAGTCCTTCTGCATCCGCAATGACCAGGGGCTCTTGCCGTACTTCCTCGCGGCCGCGAACCGGCCCATCGAACCTGGCAGCGAAGCGGAAAAGCTGGTCGCCGGAGGCAACGAATGGGTGCTCAAGGCTCGCCTCTATGACGCACGATTTTTCTTTGCCGAGGACCGCAAAACTATGCTGGAGCTTCGTCAAGACAAATTGAATTCATTGACTTTCCAACGGGATCTCGGAACTTATCGAGAGAAATCGATTCGCATCCGCGACATCGCTGACGCCGTGGCCCGGAAAATCGACCCTGGCATGATCGACGACTTGAGGGAAGCGGCGATGGTGTGCAAATGCGACCTTCGAACCCTTATGGTGGGCGAATTTCCAGAACTCCAGGGCATCATGGGCGGCGAGTATCTCCGCCTTGAAGGCAAAACCAATATTTGGCTCGCGGTCAAAGAACACTATCATCCCTCTAGCTCAGATGACGGCCTGCCCAGCACACCGATGGGATCTGCATTGGCTCTCGCCGACAAGCTGGATACCTTGGTGGGCTGCTTTGCGGTGGGCATCATCCCATCCGGTTCCAAGGATCCGTTGGCGCTCCGTCGCGCCGGGCAGGGCGTGGTGCGCATCTTGTGGGAGCAGGGCTGGTCAATTGATGTCATGGAACTGGCGAGCATCGCGTTCAGGGTTGTGGGACCAAAGGCCACCAAGTCCGAAACGGACACGATGGCGGCGCTTGAATCCTTCTTCCGGGATCGCGTGGCCCACCAATTGGAGCAGGCTGGATACGCAGGCCCCGTGCGGCGTTCTGCACTTTCAATTGGCTGGAGCGATCTTGTGGATCTCAAAGCTCGTTGCGAAGCGCTCTCGGCCTTTGCAGAAGATCCCCGCTTCGAGTCCCTGGCCCAGAGCACCAAGCGCATAGGCAACATCCTGAAGGATGAAGCTCTGGATCAGTCCTTTGATACTTCGGTGCTGCAGCAGGCAGAAGAGAAATCCTTAGCAGAACATCTTGCGGCAATGGAATCCGCTCCGGATCACGCCTCGCTCCTCGCGTTCTTGGCCGAACTGGCTCAACCCCTTGAAGCCTTTTTCACCGCTGTGATGGTGAAGTGCGACGATCCCGCCCTCCGCGCGGCAAGACTCTCGCTTCTCCACCGCCTGCACCTTGCCTTCTTGCGCGTAGCTGATTTCAGCCAGTGGCAGTGAGCTATATCGTTTGCCGGTGAACGAGTCCATTGCCCTTCGACATTGAGGTTCCCGCATGCATCACGAGCGCATCGCCATTCTTGATTACGGCAGCCAGTACACGCGTCTCATCACGCGGCGGCTGCGTGAATTGGGGGCGTTCGGACTGGTGTATCCACCGAGCGCCACGGCGGATGAAATTGGCGGGGCGGACCTGCGGGGCGTGATCCTGAGCGGCGGGCCGAATTCTGTGTTGGAGGAAGGCGCGCCTGGGATAGATCCGGCGATCTTTGAACTGGGTGTTCCGGTCCTGGGCATCTGCTACGGGCTGCAGCTCATGGCGCGGGATTTCGGCGGGGAATTGCACCGCTCAACCCAGCGCGAATATGGCAAGGCCACCATCCTGTGCCAGGGGCAGGACAGCATCTTGTTCGCAGGCATGGCTGGCGAACAAGTGGTATGGATGAGCCATGGCGACCATGTGGAAAAAGCGCCGAAGGGTTATATCGTCACGGCG
>JANYBM010000137.1 GCA_025361125.1 Holophagaceae bacterium
CTGGCCCAGGGAGATCCTGAGGACTCCCAGCTTCCAGCCCTGGCTGCTGAGGGCGGGCCAGAAAAAGCCCCCGAAGGCAACCGCCGCCAGCGCGAGGGCCGCGACGCTCGTCGGCCCTTTCACCACCGAGTTGTTCCACCCATACAGGAAACCGAAGACCGGACTCAGCCCCCGCTTGAGGTACTCGCAATCGGCCCCCGAGGCGGGCATGGCCGTACCCAGTTCCAGGTAGGTCAGGGCTCCGGCCAAGGAGAGCAAGCCCCCCACCAGCCACGCCAGCAACGCCCATTCCATCGAGCCCACCTTGGCGGCCACCTCGGCGGGCTTCAGGAAGATCCCGGTTCCAATCATGGTGCCCACCACCAATGCTGTGGAGCCCCAGAGCCCCAGATCCCGAGCCAGACCCTCCGGTGCGGTGCCCCCCTGGGGCGTGGCGGTGGTTATCGGTTCGTGCTCTCGGTAGGGCATCCCCCAGTCTAGGGTGATCCGGGCTGCACCTCTGCAACGGCTACACGTCCCTAGGGCCAGGGTGCTCTGTCCATGGACGTAGGAAGGACTGGCCGACCGGCGCAAACGACCTATGGAATTTGACCGTGAGGTGATCGCGCCCAGGGAATCCTAGCCCGAGTGTCCTCAGCTTCAGGAAAAGTGGTTACTCAGGCATTGATCTCTCCTCGCAGCCCAGCGGAAAGTCGAAATCCCCAAGCCCTAGTTGGGCACCTGCCAGACCGGGGACTTTTTTCGGGCTGAGATAGTCACTTCCAAAACCCGGGCACGCGCTTGGGCCCGTTCGATTTGTTGTGCCGTAATCCGGGAAGCCAGGGAATCCCTGAATTTGAGTGCTTCCGGGTGACCTGCCAAGGCTGCAAGGTTGAACCAGGCGTAGGCTTCAACAAGGTCTTTAGGAACTCCACGCCCGTTTTCGTACATGCTCCCCACCGTAAATTGTGCGTATTCATTCCCCTGATCAGCCGCCTTCCGAGACCAGGTCGCGGCTGTCTTCAAATTCTTCGGGACACCCACACCTTTTCCATACATAAACCCAAGGGAAGATTGTGCGAAAGCATCTCCTTGATCCGCTGCTTTTTGATACCAACTCGCGGCTTTTTTATAGTCTTTCGGAACCCCCTGGCCAAGGCCATACATCGCGCCTAAAAAGGATTGGGCTTCTGGATTCCCCTGGTCCGCCGACTTGGTGAACCAAGCCGCCGCCAACCTATAGTCCTGGCTGACACCTTGGCCAAGACTGTACATCCGCCCGAGCCGACATTGCGCTTCCGCATTTCCAGCCACCGCAAGGGTTTGCAGATGGACCAGGGCGATTTGGTAGTCACCTTTTCTTAACGCTCTCAGCCCCGTCTGTAAATCAGTTTGCCCCCACAGGCTGGGAGCAAAACCAGCCGCAATAACAATTCCAATGGGAACGAGACCAAAAGCAGGAGCACGCATCGGCAAATCCTTCCACAAGAAGACCCCCGCATTCCCGGGGGTCTTGTTTGGTAGTCCCAAGGGGAGTCGAACCCCTGCTACCGCCGTGAGAGGGCGATGTCCTAACCACTAGACGATGGGACCGTTGTGCTTTGGTTGCTGCTGCCCTTGGCCGGAGCTTTGGGACCGGGCCGGAACGCCGGGCCGGATTGGTTGGGGAGGAAGGATTTGAACCCTCACCTGACAGAATCAGAATCTGTTGTCCTACCGTTAGACCACTCCCCAGTGGATAAATCAGAATATCAGGCCAGGGTGGATTGGCAAGATTCGATCCTTTGGGGGCAAGCGTCGGGGGCTGTAGGCCCGCATGCCACCCAAATGGGCAAGTGATTTTGTCGCCATGACCTACTCTGATTGGATCGTGTGAATGCTCAATAGGGAAAAAAGGAAACCATGCGTTGCCTGGTGATCAAACTCGGGACCAGTACTGTGACCGCCGTCGGTGGGGAACCCAGCCCGGTGCTCAGCACCTATGCAGACTTGTGTGCCACATTGCAGGCCTTGGGATGGTCCCCGGTAATCGTAACCTCCGGAGCTGTGGGCGCCGGGCGGGCGCCGCTCGGATTGACCGGGAAGAAACTGTCCCTGGTGGAAAAACAGGCCGCTGCAGCGGTTGGACAGGGGCGGCTGATGGAAACCTATCGCCAACATTTTGAAGGGGTGGGGCTGACGGTGGCCCAAATCCTGTTGAGCCGTGCGGACATCTCGGACCGGGGCCGCTGCAACAATGCCCGGCAGGCACTGGAATTCCTGCTCAAGGGCCAGGTCGTGCCGCTGGTCAATGAGAACGACACCGTGGCCACCGAGGAATTGAAGTTCGGCGACAACGACCTGTTATCCGCGCTGGTGGCTAACCTCATGGGCGCCGAGCGGCTGGTCATCATGACGGATACGGGCGGATTTTATACTGCCGACCCACGGATTGACCCGAAGGCCAAGCTGGTGGCTGAGGTGGCCCAGGTGACGCAGGAGGTGCTCAACGCGGCTGGAGAATCTCGTTCCGGCGTGGGGACAGGTGGGATGACCTCTAAGCTGATGGCGGCCCGCGTCGCAGCTGAAGGCGGCGCGACTGTGACCATCATGCATGGCCAGCAGCCCGAACGAATCCTGGAGCTTCTGGCCGGGCAGGCGATCGGCACCACGATCCTGCCAGCGCCAAGCCGCCGCGACAGCCGCAAGAGCTGGATCGCCTACGGCGTTTTGCCCAGCGGAAAAGTGATCGTGGATGAGGGGGCCGCGAAGGCCATGCTGAACGAAGGCCGCAGCCTTCTGCCGGTAGGGATCCGCTTGGTGGAGGGCGAGTTCGAGGCAGGTGAAGTCGTTCGTATTTGCCGTCCTGACGGAATGGAAATCGGTCGTGGCCTGGCGGCGCTGAATGCGGGAGATCTGCAAAGAGTCCTTGGCTGCGCGACACCTGAAGTACGGCGGCGACTGGGGTGCGAAACCTCGCCCGAAGCGATCCACCGGAACGATCTGACCATGACTGTCGTGGCTGCGAGCTAGCAAGAGGAGTGCGGAATGAAGCCTTGGGACACCCCGGTTGATACTCTGGCGAAAGCGGCCAAGGCGGCATGGCCGAGGTTGGCCCGCACCACTGGCGCTTTGCGAGATCGCCTGCTCGAGCGCATGGCCAGGGCCCTGTTGAACCATGCCGACGACATTCAAACGGCCAACTCCCAGGATCTGAGGGCAGGCGAGGCTGCGGGCTTGACCGCCTCGCTCCTGGACCGCCTGGCTCTGACACCTCCCCGGCTGGACGAGGCCGCGGCCGCACTGCGCCAAATGGCCAGGCTAGCCGATCCGTTGGGCCAAGTTGTGGGCGGATGGAAACGTGCGGACGGGCTGGAAATCCGCCAAGTGACCGTACCCTTGGGGGTCATTGGAATCATCTACGAAGCCCGCCCCAACGTCACGGTGGATGCCGCGGGCCTTTGCCTGAAAAGTGGCAATGCCGTAGTGCTACGAGGCGGAAAAGAAGCGCTGCTGACCAATCGTGCCCTGGCGACTGTTTTACGACAGGTGTTGGTGGACGAAGGGCTGCCACCGGAATTGCTGCAACTGGTCGGCACGCCGGAGCGGAGTGAGCTTGATCAGATGTTGCGCCTGCGGGGCGACCTTGATCTGATCATTCCCCGTGGCGGAAAAGGCCTCATCGAACACGTTGTCACCCATAGTCAGGTGCCCGTGATCGAGACCGGTGCAGGCGTTTGCCACCTGTACGTTGAGGCTTCCATCGAGGTGCAGGTCGCCATCGCCATTGCCAGCAACGCCAAGACCCAGCGCCCCTCCGTATGCAATGCGCTCGAGACGCTGCTGATCTCCCGCGATGCCGTGGCCACCCATCTCGTGCCGATATTGGCGGCGTTGCAAGCCGCTGGTGTGGCCCTGCGCGGCTGCCCCGAAACGGTGCAATGCTTTGCAGCCGCCATACCAGCGCAGGAATCCGATTGGGAAGCGGAATACATGGACCTGATCCTGGCCGTGAAGGTGGTCGCAGATGTTGATGAAGCGATAGGGCATATCCGCCGCTATGGTACGCGACACTCGGAGGCGATCTTGACCCGAGACCTGAAGGCCGCCCGGCGGTTCCAACAGGAAGTGGATGCCGCCTGTGTGTACGTGAACGCCTCGACGCGTTTCACCGACGGAGGTCAGTTTGGCTTCGGCGCCGAGATCGGCATCAGCACCCAGAAGCTGCACGCCCGGGGCCCCATGGGCCTGAAGGCTTTGACCAGCACCAAGTACCTGATAGATGGTGACGGACATGTGCGGAATTGAGCTTTACTGCCTGTCTTAGTTTCAAAATCGTGTTGTTTAGATGACCTGCATCTAATGGTCCAAATCGAAAAAGGTAGTCACTTCCGCTCACCCGGCTAGGCTGATCGAATCTCCAACCGGGCCTGCTCGAAAGCCAGCAGTGCCTGCTTCCGCGCACCGCCCCAACGATAATCACCAATGGCCCCGGTAGCTTGGATGACCCTATGGCAGGGGATGACCACCGCGAGGGCATTGCACCCAATGGCGGTGCCCACGGCCCGGCCCGCGCCCGCAGCGCCCGCAAGGGAGGCCACATCGCCGTAGGCCAGGGCTCGTCCTTCGGGAATCCGCAGCAGCGCTTCCCAAATCTGCATTTGGAAGGGCGTGCCCTTGAGCACCAGGCCCAGGGGTTCGGGATGGCCTTCCAGGCGCGCCGTGATGGCGTCCGCATAGTGTTGGGCGAGGGGCGGCGCAGCCTCCAGGCGCGCGCCGGGCCACCTCGCCTGAAGCCGTTCCAGGGCTCCTTCGGCCCCATCCTCCAGCAGGAAATCCACGCCGCAAAGGCCCTGATCGAGACCTGCGAAAAGGGCCTGTCCGAAAGGCGTAGCCGCCACGCCCCAGCGCACGCAAAGACCCGCGGCCTGGGCCTTGTACTCGCCCGGCGTCATGCGTTCCAGGCTGAAGAAGAGATCGTGCAGACGCCCAGTTCCGGAAAGTCCCAGCGTCAGGCTGGTGTCCAACAGGCTGCGGGATTCCCGCAACAGCCGCTTGGCCTCCTGGAGCGTCAGGAACTGGAGAAACCGCTTGGGGCTCACACCAGCCCAACGCTGAAATAGGCGCTGAAAATGGAATTCGCTCAAGCCCACTTCTGCCGCGACCAAAGCCAAGGACGGTTTGTCGAGGGCGCGATGCTCCAGAAAACGGATGGCCTTTTCGATCTTGCTGTAGTCGCTGAGGGACATGGCTAAGTCCTAGGCTCGTTCAATACGGGCGATGAAGCAGCCTGCTTCCATGTTTCGGATGGTGCTGAAGGCGATTCGCGGATCCTCGAACAGGCTCACGATGCCAGCTTCGGGATGCTGGACATCAACTTGCCGATTCACGCTGCCCGCGCCTTCCCGCAGATGTCCTTGCAGCACCATGGGCAGGCCCCTCAATTCCTCGGGGAAGCCTTCTCCAACGTAGGCCTCGCAAGCTTCTTCGTGAATGAAAATGGGGCCCACCACGGATATCTCCTCAGCTTCCGGGTAGGGGTTAAAAGTCAGCAACAGGTGGCGTTCGCCTTCCCGGGTGCGGCGCAGGCAGTGGCGGCAAGGGCCGTAGCCCGATGCGGAAGCCACACTCGCCTGGACCGGATGACCATTCCCCGGAGCCCGGCCTGTGTGGCGGGCTTGCTGGGTAAGAACGGTGGGTATGGGAAGCACTCGAAAACTCATGGGTCACCCTGAATCGCCACTCGGCTCATTTCCAAGTTGAGGGTTGCCCGAGTTGAAATCGACCCGGTTCTTGCGGCGATTCTCCACGTCACGGAGGTTGCACATCTTGCGTGTGCCCGCTCGGAGGATCCTGTTTCTGCCTCCTGAGCTGGCCTACGGCCTTGTCTTCAGCGTGTTTCGATTCCCGCGGCGATGGTGACCTGCAACTTTTGCTGAACTTTGGCATCGCCCATGGAGAGCGTCAGGGTATAGGTGCCGGGCCGGACGAACTTTTCAGGTCCCAGGCCCCCATACTCGGTCAGGTGATCCTTGGTTGGGCGCAGGTTCCAATTCACCCGACCGAGTCCGGGGGTCCTCGGTAGCTTGAAAGTAGCGACCGGCTGACCGTCCTGACTGGTGATGGCAAGGGTCGGCTGGTCATCGCTCAGGTCATGGATCCAGTACGTGATAAGGGCGCCTTCTGGTGGATTCTCGCCCCGGTAATTACCCTTCCCTGCCGAGTCTTCCCAACCGGGTAGAAGGTAGGCCCCCAGGGCGGGCCGGGGTGGAAACAGATGGATCACCTTGGCCTGGTTCTCGGGTGTGAGGGACTGCAGCGCGGTGATGTCATCCAAAACGTAGAGGCTGCGTCCATGGGTGGCGATGACCAGATCATGCTCCCTAGGCTGGATCTGGATATCGTCCACGGCCACGGTCGGCAAGCCGCCCAGCTTCACCCAAGATCCGCCGCGATCCAGGCTCGCGAAAAGGCCGGCTTCCGTCCCTACATATAGCAAGTCTGGGTTCACAGAATCTTCCCGTACCACCTTCACGGGGATGTCGGGAGGCAGGTTGGCGGCCAGGCTGGTCCAGGTGCGACCGCTATCAGAAGTGCGCAGGATCATCGGGGCATAGATACCGGCTCGATGACCGTCCACCGCAAGGTAGGCAACTTTGGGATCCTGGGCGCTGGGCTCGATACGACTCACCCATTGACCCTTGGCGGGGGCTGGCACATTCGCACTGAGATCTGTCCAGTGGGCACCATCGTCTTCGGTGATCCAGAGCTTGCCGTCATCGGTACCCGCCCAGAGAAGACCTGCCTTCAGCGGTGATTCGGCGAGGGCATAGACCACGCCGAAATTCTCGGCCCCGCTTCCCACTGCGTTGGTCTTGTGAGGATCCTGGGTGGAGAGGTCTGGGCTGATGGCAGTCCATTCCTCGCCGCGATTTTTCAGGCGGAAGACGCGATTCCCCGCGAGGTACAGGGTGCCCTTGGCGTGACGGCTGCCGATCAGGGGCGAGTTCCAGTGGAAGCGGAAAGCGGGTTGGCCCTCGGAGGGATTGGGGCGGAGGATTTTCATTTCGCCGGTGCGGAGATTGAAGCGGTGCAGCCAGCCTTCCTGACTCTCGGCATAAATCACATCGCGGTCGTCCGGATCAAAGACGCAGTAGAAGCCGTCGCCGCCCTGGATGTTGGTCCAGTCGGTGTTCTGGATGCCGTCCTTGGACCAGACCCGATTGGGGCCCACCCAGTTGACGTTGTCCTGAAGGCCCCCGGCGATGCGGTAGGGACTGCTGTCGTCCACTGCGATGCGGTAGTACTCACCGGCGGGGATGCGGCTGAGGTGGACCCAGTTCGAGCCGGCCTCGTAGCTCTGGTAGATGCCGCCATCCGTGCCCAGCAGCAGCCGGGCGGTGACGGGAGCCCGGACGGGCTCGCCGGCCGTGGGCGGTTCCGGCCGCGGGGGATCGGCCTTCGGAAAGGCCAGGGCATGGCAGTCCGAGTGGACTTTCGCGAACAAGTCTTCGCGGAAGCTGCGGCCGCCATCATCGGAGACGTGGAGCATGAAGCCCAGCACATAGACTCGCTGGGGATTCACCGGATCAATTCGGATCTGGCTGAAGTAGAAGGAACGTGGATTGAGGGCGCTGGCGCGGGTCCAGGTCTCGCCGCCATCCTCGGAGCGGAACACGCCGCCCTTGCGGCTGAGCAGGTCGTCGATGCCCACGGTGCCGCCTTCGTCGCTCTGGACCACCGCCATAACGGTGTTGGGCTGGCTGCGGGACACGTCCAGGCCGATACGGCCGGTCTGGGTGGGCAATCCTTTCTCAAGTTTCCGCCAGGTCGTGCCGCCGTCGAGGCTCTTGAAGATGCCGCCAACATCCTTTCCATCAGAGGCAGCGGCACCGTAAGTGAAGGACCAGGGCGCGCGGCGGCGGGCGTAAAGGGTTGCGTAGAGGGTGTCCGGGCTTGAGGGGTCCAGGACTAAATCCCCGCAACCTACGAGGGTATCCAGGGGTGCTGAAGCTTTGAGCACGGCTTTCCAGGTCTTGCCACCGTCTGTGGTCTTGAACAATCCCCGCTCGCCCCCAGGTGTCCAGAGATCGCCCATCACTGCTACCCAAGCGGTGTCCGGGTCTTTTGGATGCGCCACAATACGAGCAATGGCACGGCTACCTATCAGCCCAGGCTGGTTCCAGGTTTCGCCACCATCGGTAGAGTGATAGACGCCCTTCCCCCAGCCAGAACTGTTTCGGTCATTGGCCTCGCCGGTGCCGACCCAAATGATCTTTGGGTTGGACGGTGCCACCGCGATAGCACCAATGGAGGACACGGCCTGCTTGTCAAACAGAGGCGAGAAAGTGGCGCCCGCATTGCTGGTCTTCCAGAGACCACCAGTGGCGAGACCGACGTAAAAGGTATCGGCTTTCCATGGGTCCAGGGCGATCTCGGAAACCCGGCCGCCCATGATGGCTGGGCCGATGCTCCGGGCCTTCAGGGCGGCCAGCCGGGCGGACTCTACAACGGGATTGGCGGGCTTCGGTGTAGGAGCAGGGACGCCGCCCTTCTGCTTCTGGTTCCCGAACAACGACATGCAGATAAGCGCGATAGAGATCGGGCGCAGGAAAAGGGACAACATGAGCACCTCGGGTTGGATTTGGGATCTTAACGCGAAGCACTGCACCAGCCAATGGAACCCATGTGGAGATGGAGGGCGGCGATGCTTAACACCACTTCGAAGGATCAGGCTTCGAAATAGGAATACAGGCCTTGGGCTATGTTGCATCGCTCGGCTTCGATGCTCGGCGAGGGCGGCCAGCTTACTCCCGTGGTCTTGTTGATATCCAACAGGATCGCCTCACCGTTGTGGAGCACGTAATCGAACTTGCCATAGTGGAAGTTCAACTTCTCGCGCAGCTCGACGATGTCGGGATGTGGCGTCACCGATTCGCTGAAAACATGGGTCTCGGATTTGACGATGGGATGGTTCGCACCCTCCCTGGAGCAACTGTCCCGGTCCCCAAGGAACTGGTAAGTTCGCACATGAAAGAGGCCGCCCTCCATTTCGGGGAGGAAGCGCTGGACCACCAGATCGGGCATGTCGAAGACTACGTCCGGAACTTTCTGAATCTGGCTGAAAATCTTATAGTCGAGCGGTGAGCGGAACAAAGGTTGCAGCCCCTTTCCATCCACTCGGGGCAGACCCCGTATGGCTTCGGGATGGCCTGCGTAATTGCGTTCTGTTTTAACGATGACGGGCCCCCGCCAAGCGTCCCCACGCCTCACCAAATGGGTGCTGAACGTCGACTTGCGAATGTCGCGGACCTTGCCGTTCAGCACAATCGGGTAGCGGTTGGCAAAGGCCAGATAGTTCTCCGGTACCACCGAGAGATCCAGGTGCACGATGGCCAAGTCCGCAGGGGTGAATTCCTGGATGCCGAATACCGGGAACACCTCATGTCCGTCCTGTTTCCAATAGCTGGCCAGCGCATTGATCCGGTAACCCGAAAGATCCCGATTCCGGTCGGTTTCGTGAAACAGGATTGCGATCCGCCGTGCTTTCAATCCCTATCCCTTCTAAACATTCCCGCCTCCCACCCGCTTGATGTGGGCGCCTACGTCCTGGAGTTTTTTTTCTAATCCGGCGTAGCCACGATCCAGGTGATAGATACGATCCACGGTGGTTTCGCCTTCGGCCACCAGGCCTGCGAGCACCAGGGTTGCCGAAGCGCGCAGGTCCGTGGCCATCACGGTACAGCCGGTGAGCTTGGCGGGACCCGCGACAATGGCGGTGCTGCCATCAATTCGGAGATTGGCGCCAAGCCGTTCCAGTTCCATGGCGTGCTGAAAGCGGTTTTCGAAGATGGTTTCCTTGATGACGCTGATGCCATGGGCTTGGGTCATGACGGCCATGACCTGGGCTTGCAGATCCGTAGGAAAAGCCGGGAAAGGGGCGGTGGTGATGTCCCTTGCGCGGAGTTTTTGCGTGGGTTCCCGCTGGATGCGCAGCTGCTTGCCTTCGGGTCCCTCACGCTCGGTGATGATGCATCCCATCCGCTCCAGCAGATCAATGAGTGCTCGTAAATCATCGGGTCGCACGCGCTCCAGCACCACGTCGCCACCCGCGATGGCCACGGCGCACAGGTGCGTGCCCGCCTCGATCCGATCGGGTATCGTGGCGTGCGCAGTGCCATGGAGGGCAGCCACGCCTTGAATGGTGAGGGTAGCGGTTCCCATGCCCTGGATGCGCGCACCCATCTGGTTGAGCAGTTCCGCGAGATCGCCGATCTCAGGCTCCATGGCAACGTTGCGCAGGATCGAAGTGCCTTCGGCCAGGGTCGCCGCAAGCAAGGTGTTTTCCGTGGCGCCAACGCTCACTTTCTCAAAGGTATGATCGATGGCCTGGAGTTTCCCGCCCGGGACCTTGGCTTCCACATAACCTTGCACGATCTCGATCTGGGCACCCATGCGGGTAAGCGCTTCGAGATGCAAATTGATGGGCCGGGCACCGATGGCGCAACCACCAGGCAAGGAAACCGTGGCGTGGCCATAACGGGCCAGCAGCGGCCCCAGCACCAGGATGCTGGCGCGCATGGTCTTCACCAACTCGTAAGGAGCCTTCATTTCACCAGCTTCAAGACCCGCGGCGCGGATCACCGCCGTGTATTGAAGACCATCCTCGTCGGTGGAACGCTCCACGGAGCAACCCAGGGCCTCCAGCACTTTCAGCATAGTCCGGATATCCGACACCGCTGGAAGATGCGAAAGGGTCACGGGCTCAGGGGTGAGCAGGGCCGCAGCGATGCACGGAAGCGCGGCGTTTTTGGCGCCGGACACGGGAATGCGGCCTTTGAGTGAGCTTCCTCCAATGATGACCAGACGATCCACGCGAGACTCCCTGAATTGAACAGCAATCGAAAGAATAACGGGAAACCGGCGATAGACTGCTGTAACCCCACACGGAGACGCTTAAATGAATCGTTTGCTGCTAGGCCTATCATCTGCCATCGCCTTGGTCGCTCAAAGTCCGAATGTTTCCAATGCTCCGATCACCATCGCCCTCGATGCCACCGATGCGCCCCGCCACATACTCCACGCCAAGCTCAGCATTGCCGTGAAACCTGGTGCCCTGACACTGCTCTATCCCCAGTGGATCCCTGGCGAACATGGCCCCACGGGTCCGGTCACGGATCTCGTGAACTTGCGCTTCGTGGCCAACGGCAAGGCTCTGGCCTGGCGGCGGGATCTGGTGAACATGTACGCCATTCAGCTCGATGTGCCTCAAGGTGCCAGCGCCGTGGAAGCCAGCCTGGATTTTCTTTCACCCACCGGCGCGAGCGGCTTTTCAGCCGGCGCTTCAGTGACTGAAAAGCTGGCAGTGCTGAGCTGGAACCAGGTGTTGCTCTATCCCAAAGGCACTCAAAGCGATTCCATCACTTTCATCGCGAGTCTCAAACTGCCGGCTGGCTGGGGCTTTGGTACCGCGTTGGAAGCAACCAGTGATGCGAATGAAGCTGGCGGAATAGTAACCTTCAAACCGGTTAGCCTCACCACCCTGGTGGATTCACCGATTTTGGCAGGGGCGCATTTCCGCAGGGTGGAACTCGGGTCGAGCATGGGCCGAGCCCACTATCTGGACCTTGCCTCCGATAGCGCGGAAGCTCTGGCCATGACGCCCGAGACCACCCAGCACTACAAGAACCTGGTGGCGGAAAGCGGCGCGTTGTTTGGCGCGCGGCATTATGGCCACTATGATTTTCTGTACACGCTGAGCGATAACGTGGCGCATTTCGGGTTGGAGCATCACGAAAGCAGCGACGACCGCACCAGTGAACGATCCCTCATTGATCCGCAGTTGCTGAAAGCGACCTCGGGGTTGTTGCCCCATGAGATGGTTCATAGCTGGAACGGCAAGTATCGTCGGCCGGCTGGCCTCGCCACCGGCAACTTTGATGCGCCCATGAAGGGTGATCTGCTGTGGGTCTACGAAGGGCTCACTGAATATCTGGGTTCGATCCTGACGGCCCGGAGCGGCCTCTGGACCGCGCAGGATTACCGCGATGATTTGGCCATCCTGGCCGCGACGCTGGACACTGCACCGGGTCGCACATGGAGACCTATGCAAGACACCTGCGATGAAGCGCAACTGCTCTATGGCGCATCCGAAGCCGGTGCCTCCCAGCGGCGCGGCGTGGACTACTACCCCGAAGGCCAGCTCATCTGGCTGGAGGTGGACACCACCATTCGCGAGCTCACCAAGCAGCAAAAATCGTTGGATGATTTCTGCCATGTTTTTCACGGCGCACCCAGTGGTGCGCCTGCTGTCAGCCCCTACACCTTTGAGGACGTGGTCGCGGCGCTGAATCAGGTGGCGCCCCACGATTGGGCGGCCTTCTTGCGCGGCCGTTTGGACAGTCTCGCTGCCCATGCGCCCATGGGTGGCATTGAACGGAGCGGCTGGAAACTCATTTATGGTGATGAACCCACTGACTATTGGAAGGCCAAGGAACAATCCAACAAGAACCTGGATGTGAGCCATTCCCTCGGCCTTTTTCTGAGCACTGAAGGAACCGTAACGGATGTGCTTCCGGCCTCACCTGCCGCGAAATCCGGTCTTATCCCCGGTATGAAACTGATGGCGGTGAACGGCCGGAAATGGTCCAGCGATGGCCTTCACCAGGCCTTGAAGGATTCCAAAACATCAGTGGCACCGATGGAGTTCATCACCGAGAACGGCTCTTTCGTGAAAGTGTTCAAAGTGGATTACCACAATGGTGAGCGGTATCCCCGGCTCACCCGCCTCGAAGGAACTCCGGACCTGCTGACAGCGATCCTGGCGGCAAAGAGTCGCTGAGCCACTGAACCAAAGTCGCTTTATTTCAAATACGGTTTCAAATAGTGTCCCGTCACGCTTGCTTTGCTTTTCACAATCTGTTCGGGCGTGCCGGAAGCAATAATCCGACCGCCTTCGGCGCCGCCCTCCGGGCCCAGGTCTATGACCCAATCGGCCGTTTTGATGACATCGAGATTGTGCTCGATGATGATCAGCGTGTTGCCGGTATCGGTCAGTCGGTTAAGGACTTCCAGCAGCTTCTGGATGTCCTTCAGGTGCAGGCCCGTGGTGGGCTCGTCCAGGATGTAAAGGGTGCGGCCGGTGGCGCGCTTGCTGAGTTCCTTGGCGAGCTTCACGCGCTGGGCTTCGCCACCGCTTAGGGTCGTGGCGCTTTGGCCTAGGCGAATGTAGCCCAGGCCCACATCCAGGAGCGTCTGTAATTTGTTGGCAAGCACGGGGATGGGCGCGAAAATCCCGAAGGCTTCTTCCACGGTCATGGCCAGCACATCGGAAATGCTTTTGCCTTTGTAGTGGACCTCCAAGGTCTCACGGTTGTAACGCTTGCCCTTGCACTGTTCGCAGGTGACGTAGATATCGGGAAGAAAGTGCATCTCGATCTTGATGAGGCCGTCGCCTTCGCATTTTTCGCAGCGACCGCCCTTCACATTGAAGCTGTAGCGGCCAGGCATGTAGCCCCGCGCCTTGCTTTCCGGCAACTGCGCGAAAAGCTCGCGCAGCGGAGTGAAGAGGCCCGTGTAAGTGGCCGGGTTGGAGCGTGGCGTGCGGCCGATGGGAGCCTGATCAATCGCGATGACCTTGTCGATCTGTTCAAGTCCGGTGATTTTCTTGTGTTTACCCACCACGTGAACGCCCTGGTGCAGCTTGTTGGCGAGTGCCTTATACAGGATCTCGTTTACCAGGGTGCTCTTGCCGCTGCCACTCACGCCGGTAATGCAGGTGAACAGGCCTATGGGGAAGCGGGCATCCACCTGCTTCAAATTATTCTCTTCGGCACCCAGCAATTCGATGTGGTCGCGCTCGGGCTTGCGCCGCTTGCGGGGCACAGGTATGGAATCCTTGCCCGACAGGAAATGGCCCGTGATGGAGGTTTCGCTTTTCGCAATGTCTTCGGGTGTGCCCTGGGCCACCACGTATCCGCCGTGCTCGCCCGCACCGGGGCCCATGTCCACCACATAATCGGCGCTCAGGATCGTTTCCAGATCGTGCTCCACCACCAACACCGAATTGCCGAGATCGCGCATTTCTTGAAGCGTCTTCAGCAGCTTTTGATTGTCCCGCTGGTGCAACCCGATGCTCGGTTCATCGAGCACATACATGACGCCCTGGAGTTTGGAGCCGATCTGTGTGGCCAGGCGGATGCGCTGGCCCTCGCCGCCGGAAAGCGTCGCCGCGCCACGGTCCAACGTCAGGTAACCCAGGCCCACGTCATCCAGGAAGCCCAGCCGTTCCCGGATCTCCTTCAATACTTTTTCGGCGATGATCGCATCCTTGCCTTCCAGTCCCATGTCCGAAAACCAGACGCGGGCATCCCGAACGCTTTGCTGCACGATCTCGGCGATGTTCCGCCCCGCCACGAAGACCGACAGCACTTCTGGTTTCAGGCGCTGCCCGCGGCATTTTTCACAAGGAGTGATCCGCATGGATTGTTCCATTTCCTCACGGATGTCCTCACTGCTGGTCTCGCGGTACCGGCGCGCCAGATTGCCAATGACGCCCTCGAAGTGGTGCATGAATTCGTAGCGGTTCTTGCCCTTTTCGTAGATGAATTTCATCTGTTTGCTCATGCCGTGCAGGATGATGTCGCGCACCTGTTCCGGCAGTTTCTTCCAGGGCGTGTCCAGGCTGAACTTGAGCGCCCGGGCCAGTTGCTCCATGAACTGCGCCCGCCACCCGTCTTCGGAAACGCTCTTCCATCCGCTGGCCTGGATGGTGCCCTCGTTGATGCTGAGGCTTGTATTGGGAACAATCAATTCCTCGGCAAACTGCCGCTTGAAGCCCAAGCCATCGCAGGTGTCGCAGGCACCGTAGGGTGAATTGAAAGAGAAGCTCCGCGGTTCCATCTCTGGCAAGCCCAGCCCGAAGCGGGCGCACTTCGCGTTGTTGCAGGCGAGCTTCGAAGAGAACAACACTTCGCGGCCATCGAAGTCCACCAGGGCGGAACCTTCGGAGAGATTGCAGGCGATTTCCAGGCTGTCTGCCAGGCGCGTACTGGTGCCTTCGGCCACTTTCACCCGGTCAATGACCACCTCGATGGTGTGCTTCTTCTGCTTGTCGAGATCGGGGATGCCTTCGGTGAGGTCCAGCATCTTGTCATTGACGCGGGCCCGGATGTAACCGCGTTTCACCAAGTCCTGAAGCATCTTCTTGAATTCGCCTTTGCGGCCCCGCACCACTGGCGCGAGGATTTGCAGCTTGGTGCCCTCGGGCTGCGCCAGGATCTGATCCGCCATTTCCTGGATGGTTTGCGACGCGATGGGCTGGCCGCAAGCCAGGCACTGGGGTTTGCCCGCCCGGGCGAACAGCAGGCGCAGGTAGTCGTAGATTTCCGTGACCGTGGCCACGGTGGATCGCGGGTTCTTCGAAGTGGTTTTCTGCTCGATGGAGATGGCGGGGCTCAGTCCTTCGATGGAATCCACATCGGGCTTTTCCATCTGGTCCAGGAACTGCCGCGCATAGGCCGACAAGGACTCCACGTAGCGCCGCTGGCCTTCGGCGTAGAGCGTATCGAAGGCGAGGCTGGATTTGCCGCTGCCGCTGAGACCCGTTATGACCACCAGCTTGTTGCGCGGCAGCGTCAAGTCGAAGTTCTTCAAGTTGTGCTCGCGGGCACCTTTGATATGAATCGCGTCCATGGTTCCTTCGGTTGCTTATTGAAGTCTAAGATACGGGTGTTTCCCTTTTTGATCTTAGATGGATCCAATCGGCCCTAGAATTTCCTTATGCATGGTGTCGAGTTCTCAGTTCTGCTGCATCGCGCCCTTGAGGCCCGGGTGCGTGAGTTGCAGGAAGCCGCCGCGAGCGAAGGCGGGTTCAGCGACCCCCAGGTCGTCCACCGCGCGCGCGTGGCCTGCCGCCGCCTTAGGACAGTGATGGGGCTGTTGGAGGAGGCGGCTTATCCCCATCTCAAAAGCCACATCAAAGCCCTGCATGATTTCACCAAAGACCTGGGGGTGGTGCGGGATCTGGATGTCCAGATTGCGGCCTTGGCACAGCTCCACGCCGATGCCTCCCAGCCGCTTCACCAGGCTGTCCTTGAACACGTGCTGGAAATCGTGACCAGACGTCGCCAAAGGCGGCTTGAGGCCTTGAATCCCAAGCCTCCTGGTTTCACCAAGCTCCTGAAAGTAAAATACCTGCCCAATCCATTTGAGGGTCCATCAGTGGCTCTGTCTGCTTGGGGGCACCTGCACCCTTGCATCACCGAGGCGCTTACTCACGTTGCGTCCAGTCAAGGCCAGGAGGACATTAAAGGGCTCCATGAATCCAGGATCCAAGTGAAGCGCTTGCGAGACACCTTGGAGGCCCTTGCTCCAGCCTTTCCCACGGAACCTACGGGATTCCTGCTGGAACTGCGGGCCATGCAGACCGCCCTCGGCGACCATCACGATCAAGCCGCCCTGGAAGCCCTGCTTGGGAAACATCGGGATCAGCTTGCCGAAGCAGTCAGGCCCATTCTTTCCGCAAGCCTTACCGAAGTGCTGGACGCGGTGATACAGGCTCGGCACCAAGCCTTCGAGAGGTTTTGCGCCCTCGATGGTCCCTGGGACGCGGCCGAATTTTCCGCCCGGATCCAGGCCTTGCTGGGGGTCAACGCCGCATGAAGATCCAGCCTCTCAAATGGCTGAGAAGCCTCCACGCGAAACTTTTCCTGTTGGTGGCGTTGGTGACCAGCGTGCTCACCATTGCTGTGGCCTACAACATCACTCGCAACAGCCGCCGGGAACTGGAATCCTATTCGAAAAACCTCACCATCGAAGCGGCCCGGACCATTGAAACCGAAATCCTTGAGCGGGATCCAAAATTCCAGGACAAGCGCAAAGTCGAGGGAATGCTCGAGAGCATCGCGGGTGATGACCGCAGCATCTTCCAGATGGATGTGTTCCCCCGCCTTGATCGGACCGAACAAGTGGACCGCCCCATCTCCAGTGGTGTGGAAGACGAAATTCAGTGGACGCCAGAACTCGGCAAATTCATGAGTTTGAAGGGCCCCACCGCGGAACTGGTGCAGTTGAGTACGGGCAACAAGGGCTGGAAGGTGTATCTGCCCATCCAAAACCCCAAGGGGGACAAGTACCCGCCCATTGGCCTTATCCGTGCCTATTGCAACCTGGAGCGGTGGGAAACGGTGTGGGCGAATAATCAGAGCCGCACCCTGAAAACACTCCCCTGGGTGATCCTTGGTGAATTTATCCTGCTGTGGGTGATCCTGGGCATTTTTGTGAATGACCCCTTGCGCAACATCACCGAGGCCATGGAGCGTCTGGAACAAGGCGAGGCGGCTGCCCGCGCATCCGTAGGGCACGCAGATGAATTGGGTGCCATCGCCAACCGCTTCAACCTCATGGCCAGCCAACTGGAACGGGCTTCGGGTGAGCGAGAGTCGTTCATCGAAGAAATTCGTGGTCTCAATGGGAATCTGCAGAATCGCATTGACGCGGCGCTAGCGGATTTGCAGGCGAAAAACGCGGAGCTGGAATCGTTGGTGGAACGCAACTCGCTGCTTCGAGAAGAGCTCAGTCAACAGGAGCGGTTGGCGGTGGCAGGCCAGCTGACCGCTACTTTCGCCCATGAAGTGGGCACGCCGCTGAATTTGGTCAACAGCCACCTGCAACTGCTGGAAGGCCAGGAGGACTTGACGGATAAAACCAGGGATCGCCTGGGCGTCATCCATTCGCAGATCAAGCGGGTGGGCGAGATCGTGCGGCGTCTGCTGGACATGACCCGACGACCCCAACTCAAGCAGGAACCTGTGTCCCTCAATGAGCTGGTGGATGGCCTGCAACAGCTCTGGCAACCAACTCTCACGGCCCATGGCGTGGTTTTTGACGTGGCTTCACCGAAGCATGTTGTGGTGAACGCCGACCGCAAGCAGATGGAGCAACTATTTATCAATCTCGTGAACAACGCGGTGGACGCCATGCCGGGAGGTGGGCAGATCCACCTGCGCGTTCATCCCGAAGGTGATGGGTGGAACGTCGAGCTTCAGGACAGTGGCCAGGGCATTCCGCCCGAGGTGCTGCCCAAAGTCTTCAAGCCGATGTTCACCACCAAGCCCGAAGGCAAGGGCACGGGCCTGGGCCTTTCCATCTGCCGTGAGATCGTGCGCACCCACGGTGGCGAGATCCGCCTGATCAGCGAAGTGGGCCAAGGCACCACCGTGATCTTCAGCCTGCCAGGCCTGGCCAGGGCTGCGGCGTAAAATGGGTGGACAAAGAGTCAAGAAGCGCTCGAATTTCTTATCGCATCCATAGGACCTGTCATCTCCTGACCCGCTACGGGACCTCACCCGGCGGGGGCCCCATTCGCGACAGGCCATTAAGGCCTGTCATCTCCTGACCCGCTACGGGTTCGGCCCTCTGGGTCGAACTGGTAGCCTACGCTGCGGAGGGTATGCACCCACCGTGGATGATGGGCGTCCGCCTCCATGACTCGGCGTAAGCGGACGATGAAATTGTCCACGGTGCGCGGGGTGGGCTCGGCATCTTCACCCCAAACGCGGTCAATGATCTCTTGGCGGCTCACCACCTGTCCAGCTCGCTCCATGAGGAGTTTCAGGATCATGCATTCCTTCACACCCATGGTGAAGGGACCTTGAGGACCTTCGCCGCAGAAATTCTCGAAGTCCACCCAAAACTCACCGAATTTCTGGTGGCCCCCGAAGGTGCGGTTGCGATACCAGGCTTCGCGGCGCAGGATAGCCCGCACCCGGATGAGCAACTCTCGCACCTGAAAAGGCTTGCCCAGGTAATCGTCGCCGCCGGTTTCGAAACCGTGAACCCGGTCGTCCTCGGTGTTCTTGGCGGTGAGAAACAGGATCGGCGTGTAGTTCTTGGCCTCACGGATGCGCTCGCAAACACTGAATCCGTCCATGCCCGGCAACATCACATCAAGTATCACCAGCTCATATTTTTCTGCCAGGATGCGCCTCAGGGCATCGTCGCCTCGCGTGATCCAGGTGCAGGGCAATCCTTCCATCTCGAGGTTCAACTTGATGCCTTCGGCCAGGCTAAGTTCGTCTTCCACCAGCAGAATGTTGGGGCTACCGTTCATGTGGTTCTCCGAGACTGACAGTAGAATAGCCTCATGAGCCCCTATCTATCTGTTGTCATCCCCATCTACAACGAAGAAGCCAACATCCCCCAGTTGTGGCTGCGCCTCGCGAAGGTTTTAAACGAGAATTTCACCGGAGTTAGGAACTGGGAGCTGATTCTCACCGACGATGGGAGCAAGGACCGTTCGCTGCAGATGTTGTTGGAGATCGCCAAGGCCGAACCTCGCATCAAGGTCGTGGAGTTCAACCGCAACTATGGCCAGCATTCAGCCATATTTGCTGCTCTCTCTGAAGTTGAAGGCCGCGTGGTGGTGACTCTTGACGCAGATCTGCAAAACCCTCCAGAAGAAATCCCAAAGCTGGTGGCGAAAATCGAGGAGGGCTTTGACGTGGTGGGTGGCTGGCGCCAGGGCCGCGAAGAAAATGATTCCGTCTTCCGGCGTCTACCCAGCAAGGTGGTGAACGCCATCACCCGGAGGACCACCGGTGTGAAACTGCACGATTACGGCTGCATGTTGCGTGCCTACAGCCGCGAAGTGGTGGACGCGATGCTTCTTTGCAAGGAGCGCAGCAGTTTCATTCCAGCGCTGGCCAACTCCTTTGCCAAGCGCATCACCGAGGTTCCCGTGGCCCACGCCGAGCGCGCCGCCGGGGATTCGAAATACGGGTTATGGAAGCTCATCAACCTGCAATTTGATTTGCTCACCTCTTTCAGCTTGCTGCCCTTGCAGATGCTTTCGGTGCTGGGAGTACTCGTGAGCGCGCTGGGCATGGGCTTTGGCGTGTACCTGTTCATTTACCGGTTCCTGCATCCGGAGCGCACCGTGGAAGGTGTTTTCACACTATTTGCCATCTTGTTCATGTTCATTGGGGCTCAGTTTCTCGCCTTCGGATTATTGGGCGAATACATCGGAAGAATCTACGTGGAGGTAAGGGACAGGCCGCGGTACATGGTGAAGAAGGTGCATGAGTCCAGGTCCAAGTCTCCTTCCTCAAGTTCCAAGTAGTCCCGCATGCGACCTTCTGAGCAAATCGAGACCCCGACCATGGCAATCCAGCCATCTGCGCGCCGGATGGCATTCTGGCTGACGGTGGGCCTTGCCGCACTCATGCCTTGTGGGGCACAAGAACCAGCTGGGCTGACCAAAGTGGAGACAGTAAAATTAGACAAGGCGGAGGCGAACGCTTCGAAATACTTCTTCTACAAACCCATGGATTACGGTTCTGAATCCCAGTTCAATCCGCTGACATCCTTCATTACATGGTCCTACGACACGCTTCAAGTACCGGAAAGCTTCAACGATTTCGAGATGTCGAAGCATTGGGAAACGGTGCGCTTTGATCTGCAACATCCGAACAACGCCATTCAGCGCCAGGGCGGTTGGAACGCCTTCGTCAATCGCCAGATCTTTCCCTACCGGGGTGGCCGCGCCGACTGGGTACCCAACTATTCGCTGCACCTTATAGGCGGCGGCATGGTCTACCGCAAAAATGCGGAGTGGTTCGAGGCCCACGATGTCCCTTTTCCCAGGCTCACCGCGATGCTGGTAGGCACTGCCGCTGAACTGCTGCAGGAGACGGTGGAGAAGACCTCCACCAAACCCGATGATGAGATCGCCGATGTCTACCTGTTCCGGCCCCTCGGAATGATGCTGTTCAGTTGGGACCGTTTCGCACGCTTTGCGGCGGACGATCTGCATCTCGTGGAATGGAACGGTCAACCGATGTATGAGCCGGATTATTCAAGGCCTTCGGGTGCCAAGGGCCGGATTACGAACGTGAGCCAGAATTTCGTCATACGCCCGGTCATCGCGGGACCTGGCCAAGCACGCCCATTCATTTATTTCGGACTCACAACCCTTGTGGGCCTGTCCCATTCCATAACGGGATCAGACAGCTTTTCCTGGGGCTTCGGAGCCTCCATCCAGAAAGCCCAGGACCCGACCATCACGAGGCTCAGTGGCGGCCTGTTTTACGACCGCAACGACTCACTGTTGGCCTCGCTGATCATCAATGGCACGGATGATCTCAAGGTGCGTCTGAATGTCTATCCGGGGATCTTGGGCCCCGGTAGCTGGTGGTCGCCGGGTTTCTATGTGGGCCTGGGAAGCCAGGGCCGCCTGAGCGCTGGCATCACGTTGCGCGTATTTCCTGTGGGCTTTGGCCGCACCCAGCATCCGGCACCCGCAATTCCGCCGAGTTAGGCCCAAGTCCAGTTGGTTCGGCGGTAGGCATTGGGCATTGGGCTGGTGGCCAAAAGCAGGGGCGGTCCCTCCCACCGCCCACGGTCTATTGCCCACATTCCAGATCTAATAGCTGCCCTCATCCTTCATTGGCGGATAGTCCTTCCCGAATTTATTTTTGTGGGGTTCGAAAGGAGGTAGGTTCGCGCTCAAGGTCCATTCACCGCGGACATTGGACTGGCCGATGGTGACGGGGAATATTCTTTCTCCTGTCTCGGGATGCCATAGTTTCAACCGGTAGGTGCCTTCTGGGATTTCATCGAAGGCCAGACCTGTCTTGCCATCCAGCACTTGCGCATGAGGTGTTTCCAGAACCCAAAGAAACGCATTCATCTTGTGGTGGACATTGCAATACAACTTCACCAGGCCAGGTTTTTTAAGCCTGATGGGGGCTGGGGTATCGCCGGGTTCGTACTGTCCCGTATCGAAAGGCACAGTGCAACAGACGCTGAAAACATTGTGGACAATGGAGTCCTGGTTGGGAAAGGTGACCAGGCTGCCGGGCGTGGTCCAGGCCACCCGGGGCGAGAAACGCTTGCCCACGGTGCGGATCCGCAGCAAAGGCCGTTTCTCCAGGATGGGCTTGGGTCCGCTCACGGGCTCCAGGATGGCGATGACATCCTTCAGCGTGTCTCGCGGCTTTCCATTCTTGTCCAACAGCTTCACAGGGCCGGAAAGGCTACCCGCAAGGAGGGGGGCGGCCAGTAGCATTGCATAAAGCTTGGTAGGCATGAGGACTCCGGCGGGCGTCCCAGGAAGCCTACTCCAATTCATCAAGTTGCAAGAACTTCGGAGGGTGCTGAAGGACGACTAATCCAATTCATCAATCTGGCTGTAGAACCCGGCCGGTACTTTTCCAAGGGCCGCGCGCAGCACCGTTGCGTGGCTCACCTCATCGCCCATGATTCGGGTGGCGGCTTCCAACAAGGATCTGGTCTTGAACTGTGAGACCGCCGATTGATAAGCCCTGGCCGCTTTCATTTCCAGAAACAAGGCCAATCGCAACACGTCGGCTTCGGACTTCAGCTCGAAAGCGCTGAAATCGTACTCCTTTTTGGGATCAGCTGGTGAGCCGCCCAGGCTTTTGATCACCGCGCTAAGGGCTTCGCGATGACTCTCGTGGCTGCCCTTGAAGGTGCCGCCCACGGCCAGTACTCCCTTGCTCAGCAGACCCGAGCCCCCCGCCAGCCCATAGGCGTAGATGGCGGTGTGTTCCAACACCAGTGCCCCGTTGAGAATGCTGAGATCCCCGGTGGGCCTGGCGTCCCCGCTGGGAGTGGCCTCGGTTTTCTTGCAGCCCACCAGGCTGCCCGAAGCCGCCAAGGCGGCTCCTCCCAACAGTGTATTGAGAAATACGCGGCGGTCTGACATGGACACTCCGTGGCTAGGTGGGGTTGGTGAACAAAAACAGGAAGCACTGTGATTGGGTTCAAGGCTTGGATGCCAGAAACCTTTGGCACGTGCCATCCTTTTTGCGCATCGAAGGCAATGAACGGAAAACAGCTAAGCTGGATTCAATCTAATATTCCTTCCCCGAGGTTTGCCATGAGTCATGAAGTGCGCTGGTATCGCTCGCTCGCCTGGAATTTTTTCCTTCGCACGAGCGTAACCGTCCTGGTGATCATCGGTGTGCTGGTTTTCATCACGTCCACGGTGGCGGACCGCAAAGCCCGCGAATCCGCTGGAGCGCAAATGGTCTCCGCCAGCCAGGTGATAGACCGTACTTTCGAGCAGCAGGGCAAGATCATGGACGCGGGCCTGGAAGTCTTTACGCAATATTCGGGCAACCTGGCCAACATCGAGAAGGGCGCGACCAGCGGGCAAGTGACGTCTATTCGCGACACCCTCCTGCAAAACCTCTCCCTTTTGTCTTCAGACATCGCCGTGATCGTGCGCCCCACCGGCCTGTTGCTCTCCTGTACCACGGATGGGGTGAAGCAGGATTACCACGATGTGGGCATCGTGCAGATGGCCATGTACCCGGATGAAGCCAAGAAAGTGGGCCAACCTGGTCCTTCCTATCGTGGGTTTTTCCAGATTGACGAAGGCGCCTTCAAAGGTGTCTACCATGCGGTATCTCGTCCCATCACTTCCCCCAGTGGGGCGTCCCTCGGTGTGATGCTGCTCGGCAATAAGCTGAATGATGGTGCTGCCAAGGATCTCCGATTCGTATCCCTACCCCCAGGCCGAAAAGGCGATCCCCCTCCGCACCTCGGCCTCCTCAGTCGCTTCCAGATCCAGGGAGTGACCATTCCAGAGACCGACCAGCGCAACAACTTGCAGCAGGCGCTTTCCCATGCAGCTTCTTTTAAATCTGCCAAAGAAGGGGTGGTAGCCGGAAACCGGTCAGGAACCATCCCGGTCACGCTGCAGGGACGTTCCTACCTCGCGGTTCTGGCGCCGTTGAAGGGTGTCAATGCTTTGGATCTCGAGATCGGGGATGTGGTGATGATGCCACTGGAACCCTTCCTGGCACCCTTTGTGGTCATCCGGAACGTGATCCTGGCGACTGGCGCGGGAGGTTTACTTCTGGCGATCCTTTTTTCACTGACTTCCAGCCGCGCCGTGACCTCGCCCCTGGCTGCCCTGACCCGCGCCACAGCGCAGTTGGCGGAGGGCGAGCGACCCGAAATCCCCGCCCTCAACAGCCAGGATGAAGTGGGGTATCTAACGCAAGCATTCAGGGCCATGCTCTCAGAGCTGAAAGCGAAGGACGAATTATTGGCAGCGATGGAAAAATTGGGCTCTGGAAATGAACGCCGGGGCATGGGAGCGGAGATGGAGTCCATCGCTCAGAGTCGGATGAGCATGAGCGCCGTGGATGTGGACGCCACCATGGTGCTTCCAACCACCTCCCAGGTCCTCCGCGGCGTGGAACCCGCGCTCCAACGCAAGCGCGTCACCTTGAAAGAGGGCGAGATTTTCGCCGGTCGCTACCGCATTGAAAATATCCTGGGAAAAGGTGGCATGGGCATTGTGTTGAAGGCCCATGACCAGCAGCTGGACGAAGAGGTTGCCTTGAAGATCATCCGTCCTGAGCATGATCTTTCCGCAGGCTTCCTGGAACAGCTCAAGCAGGAGATCAAGCTTGCACGAAAAATAACCAACAAGTATGTTCTGCGCACTCACGATTTTGGTAACTACGAAGGTCTGCCCTTCGTCTCCATGGAGTACTTGAAGGGCGTCACGCTGAAGCAACTATTGGATGATCGCGGCAGCTTGCCCATCGGCTTGGTATTGCGCATCGGCCGCCAGGTGGCCGAAGGCTTGGAAGCCGCCCATGGCGAGGGTGTGGTCCATCGCGATATCAAGCCTTTGAATATCCTTTTCGATGCCCGCGGCGACGCCAAGATCATGGATTTCGGCCTAGCCGCGCCGGTGGCCGCCAAAGGCACCTCGGAGGAAGGCCAGGTCTTCGGCACACCGCGCTACATGGCGCCCGAACAAGTTAAAGGTGAGCGGGTGGATCCGCGCACGGATCTATATGCGCTGGGCGTCATGCTCTTCGAACTTTCAACAGGCTTTCCGCCGTTCGAGCACGCCGTCATCACCGAGCTATTGCGCATGCATTTGAGTTCGCCGGTGCCAAAAGCCAAGGACATGGCTCCAGACCTGCCTGATGGTTTCAGCTACCTGCTGGAACGGCTCATGGCCAAACGCATTGAAGATCGCCCCGCCTCCGCACTGGAAGTGGCTGAAATTCTTAAAATATTGGCGTCAGGCAACCCTGGCGAGACCAAGCGGATAGCTTGATGGAGCGTCGAGATCTGTTGCTAACTTTCGCAACCATCATGTCTGCCGGTGGCCTTCCAACCCTTGCCAGCGGGAAGGTCAACAAGGGTGACTGCACCTACGGCGGTTTCAAGCTCCATGGGAAAGTGCAGATGGTGGATCATTTCCCAGATCTAAAAATCCAGGTGGTGGACCACTTCCCCGACTTGTTGGTGCAAAAGGTTGAGCACTTCCCGGATGCCTGCGGCCAGTGGCAGATCGTAGACCATTTCCCGGATCTGAAGGTGCAGATCGTGGATCATTTTCCAGATCTCAAGATCCAGTGGGTGGATCATTTTCCAGGGGTGCCATGAAACTCAGCTCTCTTCAAAACCCCGTTTCACAAAACGGTTGAGCTTATCATCCACGCCTCGCATTTCCAGCGCCCGCGCCACGTAGCGTCCGATGGGATCGGCTTCCAGATTCACCGAATCCCCTGGCTTCATCGTGGCCAGCGCGGTGCGCTTCACGGTCTCGGGAATGAGCGCCACGCTAAACCAATCTCGACCACAATCCACGACGGTCAGTGAAATCCCATCCATGGCGATGCTGCCTTTGGGCGCGGTCATGGGCGCGAAAAAGGAAGGCATCGAGAAGCGCCAGATGCCTTCGCCAATGGGCCGCTCAAGGAGCGCGCCAAGGCCATCCACGTGGCCGCTGACCAGATGCCCATCCAGTGGATCGCCCACCCGGAGACTTGGCTCCAGATGCAAGCTGGCGCCGATGGCCAGACGGCCCAACGTCGTCTTAGCGAGTGTCTCTTCGCTCAGTTCCGTCTCCCAAGCCCGGTCAACACATAGCACCGAAGTGAGGCAAGCTCCGTTCACGGCGATACTCGCCCCCAACTCCGCCCGGTCCAGCACGGCCTTGGGCGCCGCGATGCGCAACCTGGCACCACCCCTGCGGGGTGAGCGGGATTCAAGAGTGCCAAGGTGGCGGATCAGACCAGTGAACATTTGTTATGCCTTCAAATCGCCGTTTTGCAGGGCGCTTTTCCGTGCGCCGTAAAGGAAATAGATCACCAGGCCAATAGCCAGCCACACCACGAAGCGAATCCAGGTCAGCCAGGGGAGGCCCAGGGCGAACCAGACGCAACCGATGATGCCCGCGGGCGCAAGCACCCACATGGCGGGCATCAGGAACTTCCGGGGCGCTTCGGGACGACGATGGCGCAGCAGCATCACAGCGATGCAGACGATGATAAAAGCGAACAGGGTTCCAATATTGGTAAGCTCCACGACTTCATCAATATTCAACAGCGCTGCGGGGATGGCCACGATGAAACCCGTGAGCACCGTCGCATTGGAGGGGGTCTTGAATTTCGGATGGATCTTTCCGAACCAGGGGCCCAATAGGCCATCGCGGCTCATGGACATGAAGATGCGGGGCTGACCCACCTGGTAGACCAACAGCGCAGCTGTGGTAGCGATGACGGCGCCGAAACTGATGACCGCGGCGATGGCGGTCATCTTGTGTTCGGTGAAAATGTAGGACAACGGATCGGCGATGCCACCCAACTTGGTGTAATGCACCATGCCCGTAGTCACCAACGCCACGGCCACGTAGATGACGGTGCAAATGCCCAGGGACCAAAGAATGCCCAGCGGCAGATCCCGGCCCGGATTCCGGCATTCCTCGGCCGTGGTGCTCACCGCATCGAAGCCAATGAAGGCGAAGAAAATGATGGCCGCCCCCGCTTGAATCCCCTTGAACCCGTGAGGAATGAAGGGCTGCCAATTGGCTGGGGAGATGAACTGGATGCCGAGGCCCACCACCGTCAGCAGGATCACCACCTTGATCACCACCATAATGCTGTTGGCTCGCGCACTTTCCTTGATACCGATGTAGCAGAGCCACGTGATGAGTACTGTGATGATCACGGCCAGCAGATTGATGGTGATGGGAAAACCGCCAAGGGTGGGTGCGCTCTTGAGCACGTCCCAATTGGCAAAGGTGGCGGAGCCGTTCACTAGCCCGGCTTTGGCGTCCGCGAGCACATGCAGTTTCTGCGACAGGCCCAGGCTGTCCACACCCGCTCCCAGCTTCAGTGCGCTGCGGGGATCCATGGCCAGCCAACCGGGAATGTTCACATGGAAGACGTTCGAAAGAAAACTGCGCGCGTAGTCGCCCCAGGAAATGGCCACGGCCACATTGGACACGGCATATTCCAGCAGCAGGTCCCACCCAATGATCCAGGCCATGAGCTCGCCCAAGGTCGCATAGGCGTAGGTGTAGGCCGAGCCCGACACCGGAATCATGGAGGCCAGCTCCGCATAGGCCAAGGCCGTGAAGCCGCAGATCAATGCCACCAGCAGAATGCTCAGTACCAGGCTGGGTCCCGCTGGCAAGCGACCGTCGGCCATGTTTCCAGCAGCCGCGGTGCCGATGCTCGAAAAAATGCCCGCGCCGATGATGGCGCCAATTCCGAACATCGCCAGATCAAAGGCGCCGAGGTTTTTCTTTAACTGATGTTCAGGCTCTTCGGCGGTGGCTTTGAGCTGTTCTAGGGATTTCGTACGGAAAAAATTCATACGGGTCTTTCCTGAATCTGAAACGTTTCTTGGGGAAAGAACCAGGGTATCAGGTAGGCAGTGGGCTGTAGGCGGTAGGCTGTAGGTGATCCAGCAGACGCCGCCTATGGCCGCACCATCAGCCCGCCACCCACAACCTAAAGCCCAAGCCCATGTTCCTTTGGAAAGACCGCCGACTCCGCTTGAACCTCACCCGCCTGGGCATCCAATACCTGGTGGCACTCTTCCTTGTGGGTGCCTTTTCAGTCAATACCGGCAACAACCTGCTCTACGTGATCTTCTCCATGATGCTCGGGCTCTTCCTGGTTTCGGGCTGGGTGAGCCGGGCGGCGCTCCAGGGTGTGAGCCTGGGTTCCCTGGAAGAGGGCAATCTTTTTGCGAGAGTGCGGGGCGGCCTGCGGCTCAAGCTCAAGGACAAAGTGCCCACGCGCATGAGGGCGGTGGAAGTCTACCTGGAAATGGAAGGGGGCCGGGTGGAACCAGGCTTTCTCGCTGGGGGTGAGCCTACCGGTGGTGAAGCCCTGATGGTGCTTCATGCGCGATGCGAGAAGCGCGGCTGGACAAATATTCATAGTCTCGAAATCCGCACGAGCTATCCGTTCGGTTTTGTCGAAAAATCCTATCGTTTCCCTCTCGATCAAAAGGTGCTTGTCCTGCCCCATCCCCGCACCAACATCCTGCCGCCGCGAGCGCCGAGGGGGGAGGTTCGCCACAACATTCCGGTGGCTGGTGAAAGCAGTCCAGAGGGTTCGCGCCCTTTGCGCCAGGGGGATTCACCCAGCCGCGTGCACTGGAAGCGCACAGCCCAGCGAGGGCACCCCTGGGTTCGTACGTTCGAAGGTGAACAGCCCGAAGGGTTGCACCTTCGCCTGGAATTGAAGAATTGGGGGCCCGGTCGGCCCTTTGAACGGGAACTGGAAAGGCTCTCGGGTGCCATCTTGCAGGCCAGGCTTCAGAAACGAGACGTTACGCTTGAGGTTTTCGGTGAGAAGGCCCGCCGCGAGGCCTTCGGTCATACCGCCTGTTGGCGTGCCCTGGCCATTTCTGAGCCTGAGGGTGCCAGAAATATTGCCCCCATCCTCGATACTGGTGGTTCACTTGACGTCCCGCTTCACGGAGGCGCCCATGCCTTTTGAAAATACAGATGCCCCAGAATGGGCACCGCTATTGGCAGCCGCCTGGACGGCCAGGGGTATGGCCCATGCGCCTTACTCTGATTTTCAGGTAGGGGCCGCACTGCTTCGAAAGAGCGGGGAAATGGTGGTCGGGTGCAATGTGGAAAATGCCAGTTACCCGATGTGTACCTGCGCCGAGCGCACGGCAGTTTGCGCTGCGGTGGCGGGAGGAATGAAGGAAGGCGAACTGGAAGCACTGGTCGTGGTCACCGGAGCGGACACCCTTACCCCTCCCTGTGGGGCCTGCCGACAGGTCCTGGTGGAGTTTGCGGTTGACCTGCCCATTCTACTGGACAATGGCCGTCAAAAGTCCTTGCACCGTTTGAAAGACTTGCTTCCCGATGCCTTCACGGGCCGAAACCTAGGGTGATGCTTCCCTTCAAGGTCGCAGGCGTTAGCCCCCTTGTAGTAATCCGGGAGCCTTTCTACACTGACTTTAACTTCTGCTAGGCCACCCATGTCCATTGATCGCGCCAAAGTCACCAAGGAAGCCGACAAATTATTGGCGGCGGGGCGCATTGACAAGGCCATCGAAGAGTATCGCAAGCTCTTGGACGACAAGCCCTCAGACCTGCCGCTGATGAATCGCATCGGGGATCTCTGTGTCCAGGCCAAACGCATCGGTGAAGCCATAGATATTTTCAAACGGCTGGGGATGACCTATGAGCGGGATGGTTTTACCCAGAAGGGCATCGCGGTTCTGAAGAAAGCGACGCGCCTGGCCCCCGACGATTTGGAGATGAGCGGGCGGCTGGCGGACCTGTATCGTCAGGTCGGGATGATCAAGGACGCCTTACAAGTCCATCTCTCCGTCGCGGAATTCTTCACCAAGAAAGGCCTCATCAAGCGGGCGCTAGAGGAATTCGCCAAGGTCGTGGAGCTGGATCCCAAAAACCTCAAGAACAAGGTGAAACTCGCGGACCTCTACAACAAAGAAGGCATGAAAGATCGCGCCGCTGCCATCTATCTGGAAGTTGCCGAAGCCCTGGCCATCGAGCAGATGCATACCGAGGCGAACCAGATTCTCGAGCGGGCCAAAGCCATGGTCAGCACGCCCCAGGTGTTCTTAACGCAAAGCCGCTTGGCGGTGATTCAGAAAGATCTCAGCGCCGCAGCCAGTCATTTACGGGAAGGCCTGACTGCCAATCCCCGCAGCAACGAATTGTTGGAGGCCCTGGCTGAAATCGAGATCCAAAGCAAGAATCCTGACCGAGCCCTTGAGGCTCTTGGACAGATCCCCCAATTACCAGAAAAGGCACTTCAGCTTTGCGAGCGTGGTCTGCGGGATCTGTTGAAGGCCAATCGTGTTGAAGAAGGCCTGCGACTTTTCAAGCCCATCGGTCGTGAATTCGCGCGTCGCGGCATGGGCGACAGCGCCGCCAAGGCATTGAAGAACGCCCTTCAGGGCCATTGGACCAGCGAAGCCTATATCCAGTTGGCCGAGATCGCCCATCAAAGTGGCAATCGCCAAGAACAGGGTGTTGCGCTCCAAAATGCCTACACTTTGGCTACTCAACAGCGGGACTTGAATCTCGCCACCCATCTGGGCGAACAACTTCGAGCTCTGGGCCTGAACCCAGGCGATGCACCTGATTCACCACCCTCCACGCCAGGGATGCCCGCTTACTCCGATTCCATGGATAACACCCAGAGCGGTGGCAGGCCCAGCAACACCACCGAGATGGATCCGGTCAAGCAGTTGCAGATCCAGCAACTGGTTCGGGAAGCCGAAGCCCACACCCGCTCAAAATCCACTGATCGCGCCATTGAAGCCTATAAAAAGATTCTGGAATTGGATCCTGCCTTCGACATCGCCATTGATAAGATCGCCGAGATTCACAAGGCTTCCGGCATCCTCAGCCGCGTGCAGATGCATTACGTTCAGACGGCTCAGGTCCTCGTGGGGAAGGGTTTCAGGGCCAAGGCCATCGAATTGTTGGATCGCGCCGAACAAATGTTCCCTGGCTCCACGCGCTTGCATCGGCGGACCTTGGGACTTGTTGACCCGGCCGTAGCTGCAGCGCCTCCGGGGATTGCACCGCCATCCCCCAAACCAGGCATTGCTCCAGCTGCGGTCGCCCCACGCCCGGATCCTTTCTCTGCGAATCCGCCCAGCTCGGAGTCCATCGCCCTGGGACCACCTCCAAGTGAATCGCTGGGTGGTGTTCCGCTGAATTCGCTGTTACCTCCAGAAACCTCTGGTGGAATTGAGCCCTCGCCAGAGCTGCTTATCCCGCTGGATTTGCCCGGTGACCTTCCCATTACCCCCCCACCCGCACCTTTTTTAGCACCGGCGGCACCTCTTTCTCCGGTCGGTTTCGGCTCCGCGGAATCCATCCCTTTCAACCTCCCGACACCCACGGATTCCATGGACTTCATGGCTGACCTGGACTTGGGCGCGGCTCCATCCTTTGGTTCCACGGTTTCTTCACCCTTCGATTTCATTCCTCCAGAGCCGGAAGCCTTGAGTGTCCCCCCGGCTCCACCTCCCGTTGCTTTTGATGAACAGATTTCAGCCTTGCCGACCATGCCCATGCCACTCATGCCGATGGCCGTGGGAGGAATCCTGGGAACGAGCGGCGAGCCCCCTACCCTGCCTGGCTTTCCGATCCCCGAGGGTTTTCACGAAGCAATTCCCGCCACCGGCCCTGTGGTTGATGATGAACTCTCATCGCTGCTTTCCGACATTGATTTTCAGCTGGACTACGGCAGCCCCGATGAAGCCAAGGAAGAAATTGAAGCCGCACTTCTGCACTACCAGGATCACCCAGAATTACTGTCCCGGCTGCAACGTGCGGATGAAAACCTTCGAAAGATCGGTCTTGAGGCTAAATCCAAAGAGGATGACGACTTCAGTCACTCATTCTTCGATCTCACCGATGTGCTTGGAGACGCCCTGCTGGAAACCGGCGAGGGTGAGGAAATGCACGACGCCACCAACGTCGTGGAGAAAGTACAGAGCGTGGATGAGCTTTTTTCGGCCTTCCGCGATGGCGTCGAAAAACAGGTGCAGGGCGACGACTACGACACCCATTACAACCTGGGCATCGCCTACAAGGAAATGATGCTGCTCGAGCCCGCAGTTGAAGAATTCAAGAAAGCCATGGTTGATCCAGAGCGAACCCAGGAATGCTGCTCCATGCTCAGCATTTGCGAACTCGAACTGGGCAACCAGGAGACCGCCATCGAATGGCTGAACCAGGGCATCCATGCGCCGGGCTTCCCCCCTGAAGACAGCATCGGACTGCGCTATGACCTTGGTGAATTGTTCGCGTCCATGGGCCGTAAAGAGGAAGCCATGATTGAATTCAAGGCCGTCCATGACATGGACCCGGAGTATCGAGAAGTGGCAGCGCGGCTGGGCTGAGGCAGGTTGCAAGCACTGAGGAATGCGGAATGAGCGTTGAGGCATGAAGCAGCGGCCTGTCTTTTAACTCAAGTCAACCTTCATACTTCATGCCAGACGCACCCCATGGCTGCAGGGCCTGGAGCGCGCTCTGTACGGCCTTCCCAGAGCGTTGGAGATGCGTAAGCTCAATCGCTTGTCCATCACCCGCAGTGAGCCAGGCCCCCTCCTTATTCCAACGCAACGTGCCCGGTGCATCGTTGCTGGTGGTAATGGAGCCAATGGCGATCACCTTGAGCGTTTGGGCTTCCAACCTCAACTCAGCGCCTGGCCAGGGCTGCAGGGCACGGATGCGGCGATGTAGTTCCAGCGCAGGTCTGGATGGGTCAAGGCGCGCCATTTCCTTGGTGAGTTTAGGGGCGAACGTGGCGCCTGGGTGATCTTGCGCTTGGGGATGGGCTGTTCCACCCAGCAGCGATGGCAGGTAGTTATCTAACAACTCCGCCGCATCCCCGGACAATTGCCCAAGCAGCGTTTCCGAAGTGTCCTGCATCGTGATGGGGCGTTGGCAAATGGCCAATACTGGGCCTTCATCAAGGCCTTGGGTCAACCGCATGAGGCTCACGCCCGTTGCGTCGTCCCCGCCCATGATGGCGTGATTCACGGGCGCGGCCCCACGCCAGCGGGGCAGTAGGGAGAAATGAAGATTCCATACACCCAGCCTGCACGAATCCAACATCCAGGAAGGCAGGATGTGTCCGTAGGCCACCACGATAGCCAGATCTATGCTTAGTGAGTCCCAAAGCACCTTTATTGCTTCGGACTTCCACCGCACCGGCTGATGAATGGTGATGCCCAGCTCAAGAGCGGCCAATTTCACGGGCGGCGCTGTGAGCACACGACCTCTTCCGGTGGGACGATCGGGATTGCAGAAAACCGCCTGCACCGGATGAGCCCTTGCCAAAGCGAGGAGCACCGGAACGGCGACCTGGGGCGTACCCAGAAAGGCGATGCGTATCACGAGGGTTTGTGCTGCTTTTGATATCTTCGTTTGATGACTTGGCGTTTCACAGGGCCAAAATACTCCACGAAGAGTCTGCCCCTCAGGTGATCTACTTCATGGCAAAAGGCCCGAGCCATAAGATCTTCACCACAAATCTCGGTCCAGGTGCCATCGGGTCGGCGGGTCTTGATCGTGACTTTTTTGGGACGTTCCAGCACTTCATGGATCCCCGGAATGGACAGGCACCCCTCTGGGCCTATTTGACTGCCTTCCTGCTTGGTGATCTCAGGATTGATGAGTATGAGCTTCTGGGCCGGGTCCTCTCCGCAGGAGCAATCAATCACGGCGATATTGAGATTCACCCCCACCTGGGGGGCCGCCAATCCAACCCCTTCTTCATCCAACGCGGTCTCGAACAAGTCCACCACCAGCTGATCCAACTCTGGGGACCAGGCGTCCACATCGGCGCTGTTCAGCTTTAATCGGGGGTCACCCCAGGTGAGTATGGGTCGGACAGCCATGCATTCCTCGATCTTTCAGCTTAAGAGAGGAGCGAAGCTTTGATAAGCTTGAAGATTCGGGCCAGTGGCCTTCCGCTCCGCGGTTCATCGGAGCACTTGAGTTATTGCCCTACTCCAGGAGAGCCCCTTCATGCTCCGTAATTTTCGAAAAACCTTTCAAGGCAACAAGGCGCCCACCGCGTTCATGATGATCCTCACGTTGGCAGGCATGGTGGCCTACCTTGCTCCAAGCGGCAAGCCCGAGGCGGCTGACAATGTGGTTGCGAGAGTCTACGGTCACGAAGTCCTCAAAGGTGACTGGGACCTCAACACCCTCTACATCCAGCGCGGCATGGGCGAAAAGGCCCGAACAGACGAAGGGCTGGCCTATGCCCAAAGCACTGCGCTGCGCATGCTCATCGACAAAGCCCTCAAGGAAGAGCAGGCGGATCGCCACCATGTGGTCATTACGGACCAGGAAGTGCGCGAAGATCTCACCTCCACACTCAAGCGCTACGAGTTCTTCAAGAATCCAGATGGCACCCTGCGGCCCCTCCCCGAGATTGACCGAATTTTGCAGGCCAGCCAGACCTCGCTTCGAGAATTTGAGAAGCAGTCCAAGGAGCGTTTGGTCTTGCAAAAGCTCAATGCCCAGATGGCCAGTGAAATGCCAGTGGATGCGGCCTGGATCAATTTGGAAAATCGCGCGCGCAACGAAAAAATAAGTATCGAAGTGGTTGCCCTGACACCAGACCCCGCCACCGTGCAGGATCCTGGCGACGCCAAGCTGGAGAGCTATCTCAAGGAATCGGGCCCCAGGTTCCAACAGGGTCCCCGCCGGGTGATCCAGTTCGTTACCCTGGACCTGGCTTCATTTGGGACCACGTTGAATCCTGATGACTCGGCGCTCAAGGCCGCCTATGAATCCAAGAAGGCTGAGTATTCGGAGTTGAAGGCCAGCCATATCCTGTTCAAGGCCACCACCGATGAGGAATTCGCCGCCGCCACCGAGAAGGCCAAACAGCTGCGCCAGGATCTGCTTAAAGGTGCCGATTTCTCGAAAAAGGCTGAAGCCTTGAGTGAGGATCCTTCCGCCAAGGGCAACAAAGGTGATCTTGGCTGGTTCAAATCCGGGCAGATGGTGAAGCCTTTCGAAGATGCCGCCAATGCGTTGAAGGAAGGCGAATTCAGCCAGCCTGTACGCACCAATTTTGGTATCCACATCATCCGGTTGGATGGCCGTCGCACGAAAACCTTCGAGGATGTGAAAGAGACCTTGCGCGCCGGTCTCGTAAAGGAACGCTTTTCGAATCGGGCCAAAGAGAAGTTGGCCCAGTTGCGCAAGCGCACCGGCAACCGTGGGGACCTGAACGCTGCGGCCCGAGCCATGGATCTGCAAGTGAAGACCAGCAAACCGCTGCTGAAGGACCCAACCACCCAAATCGAAGGTATAGGGGGTATGGGCTTCGCCGGCATGCTGGTGAATGAAGTCTTCAAGCTCAGTGTGGGTGAGGTTTCGAAGGCCCAGGAAGTGGGCAGCTCTTTGGTGGTTTTCAAGGTGGTTTCGGAACTGCCTAGCGCCGTGCCGGCCCTGAAAGAGATCCGGGTGAAAGTATTGGATTCCTGGAAGGCGGCGGAAGCCAAGCGGCTGCTGTTGGAACATGCCACTGCACAGCTCAAAAGTGGTGACCTTAAGGCTCTGGGAGAAGTGAAATCCACTCCGGACACAACCGTGAAGGCCTATCCAGAGGCCGCGTCCAGCAGCATCCGCAAAGAACTTCTGGCCACTGCCGTAGGTCAGATCAGCGCCCCGGTATGGGGTAATGACGGCAAGCTGTGGATCGGGAAAGTCATCGCCCGCATTCCTGCCCCCGAGATGAATTTTCAGCAGCGCCGCGCTTTACTGGAAGAGTTGCAAAAGCAACTTGTCACCAAGCAACTCGACAACGAATCGCTCTACCTGGAATCAGAAGGCAAACTCCGTCCAGGTTTCAGCTCCCTTTGGGGTCGCCTCGGCGGCATCTGGATCAATCCCAACATCGGGCCGCCAGAGCAAGGCGATCTCGGGGAATAAGGTTGCCAGGACTGGGATACGCGGCATGAGGCGTAGGTCTCCGGCGCGTGATTGGATGCCGGGACTCAGACCGCTACCTTGATGAACCGCTAGACCTGACTACCTATAGATGATGACAACGCTCATCCAGGTCTAAACTGGGCGCTGCTTTGCAATCGTCGGAGGCGTCTGGGCAGCGATCTAACAATAGGCAGCCACCGGGTTCTTGATCGCGCGTTTTCTCGACGCCCCAGCGTCGTGGGCGAGACGCCTGCTCCAAGTTTGGAACTGCTTCCCAAAGGCCACGCACGTATGGATGGCGCAGTTCTGAAAGCAGAGTTTTCGTTGGACCCTTTGCCATGATTTCACCACCGTACAGCACCAGTAACTGATCGCACAGACTCCGTACGGCAAGCAGATCGTGGCTGACGAAGAGTATCGCCATACCTTCGGCTTTGAGTTCTCCCAGCAGCGCCAGCATGTGGCCGGCCAGGGTAGGATCCAGCGCCGAGAGTGGTTCATCCAACACCAGGATTTTCGGTGAAAGCATGAGTGCCCGCGCCAGCGCCAGCCGTTGCGCCAGGCCGCCGGACCACTGCTGTGGTTTCTGATCCAGAGCACTGTTTGGAAAGCACACCCTGGCGGCCATCTCGAGGGCGGCTTGTCGCCTGGCTTTTCGATCCCCGCGGGCATGAATGACCAGCGGTTCTTCCAGGATCTCAAAGCCCGTCAGGTGAGGTGGAAGACTGGCTAGTGGATCTTGGAACAGGGCCTGGATACCCGGTCTGCGGGGTCTGCGAGCCTTCTCTGGAATACCTGACCAGGCTTCTCCCCCAAGCAAAACATCGCCTTGAGTCGGCTCCAGTAGTCCCAGAATCACCTGCATCAGCGTGGTCTTGCCCGCGCCGCTCTCGCCCACGACCCCCCAAGCTTCGCCAGGCCGAACCTCGAAGGAAATGCCCCGCAGATGCCAACGCTCAGCGCGAACCAGGGAAAGGTTATTGACGTTGAGAAGGGACACGGGCCGCCTAAGCGATCAACTCCGTTCCCAAGTACGGCACCAGCGCTTTCGGTATTTTCACGCTGCCGTCGGGTTGTTGGCCATTTTCCAGCACCGCCACCCAGGTGCGGCCTACCGCCAGGCCGCTACCGTTGAGCGTGTGCAGGAAAGCAGCCTTCGCTTTCGGATCGGCGGGCTTGTACTTGATATTGGCGCGCCGGGCCTGGAAGTCCCCAAACCAGCTGCAGGAGCTAATCTCGCGGTAGGAATTCTGGCTCGGCAGCCACACCTCCAGATCGTAGGTTTTGCGGCTGGAAAAGCCCATGTCGCCGGTACACAGCAGCATCCGGCGATAGGGCAATTCTAATTCTTCCAGGATGGCTTCGGCATTGCCCGTGAGCCGCTCGAGTTCGGCTTCCGCCTGTTCCGGCGCGGCGAAACTCACCAGCTCGACTTTGTGGAATTGATGCTGGCGGATGAGGCCCTTGGTATCGCGGCCATGGCTGCCGGCTTCACTGCGGAAGCAGGGTGTCAACGCGCAGTGGCGCAGGGGCAGCTGATCGTAGGCAAGTACCTCATCGCGGTAGAGGTTCGTCACGGGTACTTCGGCAGTGGGAATGAGGTAGAGGTGGGATTCGCCATGGGGCAGCTTGAAAAGATCTTCTTCGAACTTGGGCAATTGACCCGTTCCATACAGGCTTTCCGCATTCACGAGATAGGGGGGAATCACTTCCAGGTAGCCGCGGGCTGATTGCCGATCGAGCATGAAGGCCGCCAGGGCGCGTTCCAATTTCGCGCCCCAACCCATCAACACGCTGAAGCGCGCGCCGCTCAGTTTCGCCGCGCGGTCCAGATCCAGGATGCCGAGTTTGGTGCCGAGATCCACATGATCCATGGGTTTGGTGATGACAGGAAGCTGACCCCAGCACTTGATCTCCACGTTGGCTTGCTCATCAGAGCCGACGGGCACGGAGCCATCCGGCAGATTGGGAATGGTGGCGACGAAGGCGCGAAACGCAGCCTCAGCTTCCCGTTCCGCCTGCTCAAGGGCCTTTAGTTGATCGCCCATTTCCCGTTGAGCCGTGATGATGGCATCGGCGCTTTCCCCGGCCCGCTTGAGTTTTGCGACTTCTTCAGCGGCCTTGTTGCGCGCGGCCTTCACCGTTTCCGCTTCTTGGATCACGCGTCGCCGTTCGCTTTCAAGCGTCTGGTAGGTGGCCTCGTCAAAAGACGCACCCCGGTTGGCGAGTCCGTGCTTAACGGTCTCCAGATCACGGCGAAGGAGTTGGGGATCAAGCATGTGGGTTCCCGGGAAACTTCCAGTTTAACGGGTTCAAATGGGTTCTCCGGCCCAGGATGTCTCGAAAGCTTCCCGCACCGTTTCCACACCTGCGCCTCCCCCCAGCAACAGGCCAAGTTTCGCCAAGGCTGCCCAGCGCGTGTATTGGCCGGCGCTGATACCGCCTTCAATCCCCAGAGCCCGGCCCAGAGCGTAAGCCTCCAGATCCACCGAACCCGACGCGCACTGGGTGGTGGCCACGACCGGTATTTTGCTTTCGTGGCAGTGACGCAGCATCTGCAGCAGATCCTCGCGATCCATGGGTAGATTTCCCGCGCCGTAGGCCTCAATGAGGACGCCTCGAGTGCCCGGGGCTGGAAGCTCCCAGTGCATCCCAGGAAAGGGCCGGTAGCAAGCGATATCACTCGCGAAGGCCACGCTGAAGGCTTTCGGCACGCGCCGCTCGAATTTCCCGGCCTGGGGGTGGATCTCCAGGTCCATGCCGATCTCTGCGAGCGGCTCGAGATTCGGGCTCTCGAAGGCCTCGTAATGATGCACGCTCACCTTGTCCGTCGCCACGCCCCGCAGCCACCGCGTGCCGAACACAACGCCAACTTCATTGACGCCACGGGTGGCCAGGTCCACGGCGTTCACCAAGTTTCCTCGAGCATCGCTGCGGACATACGACAAGGGCCGTTGGGAGCCGGTGATCACCACGGGCTTGCCCAGATCCGCCAACAGGAAACCCAGGAGCGATGCCGTGAACGCCATGGTGTCGGTGCCATGGATCAACACCACCCCATCGAAACGGTCAGCGCGGGTACGGATATGTTCCGCCAGCCCCAGGATGTTTTCCGGCTCCATGGAGGCCGAGTCGTGATTGAAGGGCACTTCCACCTGCAATTCCGCCAGGTCCCTTAGCTCCGGAACCCGCTCCAGCACATGATGCAGGTAGGGTCCAGGCGCCAGCGAGGAAGGATCACCGCTGGGCGCCATGCCCAAGGTGCCACCGGTATGGAGTAGAAGTAAGCGCGCCATGGTTCCAGCTTAGTTCCAGAGCTCCCTTTTTCTGTGCAATTTTGGCGCGAGCTAAGCCAGATTCTGGCCGTCTCGATGAATCTCCTTCGAATCATCACCCACGACGCTCCGCACCTTCTCCAACAATTCTGTGATGGTGTAAGGCTTTTGTAGGAAGGGTCGCCCATTGATGATTCCGGTACTCTGGCCATCACCTTCATACCCAGAACTCAGGATCACGGGCACTGTCGGCGCAATTCGCATCATCTCTTTCAGCGCGGCTTCGCCATCCATCACCGGCATGACGAGATCCAGGAGCACCGCCCGCAGCGCAGAGGTGTGCTGGCGGAAGGCGTCGAGGCCTTCCCGTCCATCGCTGGCCTCCAGCACCTCGAAGCCCATCCGTCGCAGAGCTGCGGCAGCCATGGTGCGAATGGATTCTTCGTCATCCACCACCAATAACAGGCCTGACCCGCGCCAATCATCCAGCTTTGAGGATGACGCGGCCATCATGTCCACGGGGACGTCGAGGGCCGGCAACAGGACCCGAAACATGGTGCCTTTCCCGGGTGTGCTGTAAATCCAGATGCCACCTTTGTGGCCGCGCACAATGCCCTGGATGGCCGCGAGGCCCAAGCCCCGCCCCGTTGCCTTGGTGGTGAAAAAAGGTTCAAAGATGTGGGCCTTGGTGGCCTCGTCCATGCCCCCGCCGTTATCAGTGACATCCAGGAACAAGTAAGGGCCTGGTATTAGTTCCTGGCCAGCATAGGCCGTTACGATGTCAATTTCCTCCAGCCGTTGGAAGCCTGTGCGGAGCGTGATGACTCCACCACCCTCGGCCATGGATTCGCCGGCATTCGTGACCAGATTCAAGACCACCTGTTGCAGCTGAGAGCGGTCGGCATTGAGCCCCGGAAGGTCCTGCCCCAACTCATAGCGCAGTGTGATGGCTTTCGGCAGGGTGGATTCCACCAGTGTTGCAATGCCCTTGACGGTTGTGTTCAGATCGGTGGCCTCCACCACGAAACGCCCTTTCCCTGAGTAGGCCAGCATCTGCCTTGTGAGATCCGAGGCCCGGTGACACGTTTCCACCACCGTGGTGGCGCAGGCTTGGAGCAAGCTTTTCGGTGGCGCTTCTTCCACGATGATGCTGGCGTTGCCCAGGATCACAGTAAGCAGGTTGTTGAAATCGTGAGCGATGCCACCCGCCAATAAGCCAAGGCTTTCGAGTTTTTGCGCCTCCAGTATGTGTCGCTCCATCCGCAGGCGATCCTCGGCGGCCACCACACGGTCGGTGATGTCGAAGGCTGTGCCGAGACCATAAACTTTGCCTCCAAGCATCACCGCGCGGGCGATGAAATCCGTATAGAGCGTGCGCCCGTCCTTGTGGAGCAACTTCAGCACATAGCGGTCAGGGACCGCCACTCCATGGCGCCGGGCCGCTCCCCGCTCTCGCACCATGGCCTGATCATCCGGATGAACTGGCTTCCAGACCGGCTGCCCCAACAGCTCTTCGGCCATATACCCCGTGATGGCTTCCATGCCGGGGTTGATGTACAGGAAAACATCCGTGTAAAGGAATACACCACAGTTGATGTGATCGGACAGCGTGCGGAATTTCTCTTCACTGTCCTTCAGGGACTGGGCGACTGCCCGGGCCTGGCTGATATCACGAATGATGACCTGGATAGGAAGCAAAGGCCCATCATGGCCATTACGGGCAACGATTGGCATCGCGTTGAGCTGAAGCCAAAGCTCGCTGCCATCCGACCGCAGCGTTCGCGCTTGCATGGACCACGACCTTTGCCCACCCTTAAACAGGTCACCGCCTTCAGTTTGGAAGCGCACCCGGTCATCTGAATGCAGGCAATCATAAATGGGCTGTCCCAGCAACTCGGATTCCTGGAGGCCAAGCAGCACACAAAGTCCATTGGGAACCTGTTGCCACCGGCCTTCCAAATCAGCTTGAGCGATGAGCAGCCCCGCTACCCCTGTCACATGCTCCAGAACAGCCAACGCATGGTCACGCTCGCTGCGACTCCGCCGGAAGGCACCCGCCAGCACCAATACGACCACCACAGCCACTCCCACCGCGATCCAGGGCAGCATAAAGGTAAGAGATGGGATTCCGGTCATAGGCAGGATCTGGTTGCTGGTCGCTCAGTGCTCAGTGCTCAATGCTCAATGCTCAATGCTCAGTGTAGACCGATAAACCTGACGGATAAGGGTTGTGACGCTTGTCAGAAAAGCGATTCGAGCGGGCATTATGGAGAGTGATGTCTACCTTCCCGCTGCTGCGCCTTCCCGATGCTGAGGTTCTCCAAGATCCCGAGATCCTGGAGTCCTACCGCTTTGACGAGTCCCACCTAGCCGGAGATCTTCCTTTGGCGGTGGTGAAACCGAAGAGCCGGGAAGCTCTGCGGGAACTGGTCCGCCTTGCTAAATCCGAACGCTTTGGTTTGGTGCCCCGAGGCGCAGGAACCGGGAAGGCCGGGGGCTGCGTACCCACAACCCGCGTGGTGGTGGTGGACATGAGCGCTTGGCCGGGCGAAATCCAGGTCTCGAACCAGAACCTCACCCTTACTGCCCCCGCCAGCGCCTGGTTGCGGGATGTCAAGGGAACTGCGGAAGCTGCCAATCTTTTCTATCCGCCAGATCCCAATTCATGGCCTCTTTGCGCCTTTGGCGGAAGCCTGGCGACGAACGCTGGTGGACCCAACGCCTGCAAGTACGGCATGACCCGGCATTGGGTGCTGGCGGTGGATGCGCTCATGGCCGATGGTGAAATCCATAGTTTCGGCATTGGCAGCGTGAAAGCCAATGCGGGGCCGAGTCTTACGCAAATGTTCATCGGCAGCGAAGGCATTTTCGGAATGATAACCGGCGCCACGGTGCGGCTCATTCCAAGGCCCAGCGAGTGCCTGACCCTGCTGCTCCCGGTTGCGCATTTTCACGATTTATTGGAACTGCCCGGCCGCCTTTGCGCTAGTGGATTTCTGCCAGCGACCTTTGAGTTTTTCGATTCCGCCGTTTTGGCGGAACTGCGGAAGAGCGGCCCGGAGGAAGCACGCCGCCTGCCGGGCCAAGCACTCGCGATTCTGGAATTTGATGACCGGGGTTGCACGTCAGACGCCTTCGTTTCATCGCTCACGGAGGCGCTGGGGCCACTATCAGAGCATTTGCAAATTGCAGCTGATGCACGCCAACGGGACCAGATCTGGAACCTCCGGCGGCTGACCTCAGCCTTCCTGAAGGAGCGCCATCCGAAAAAAGTCAGCGAGGATATCGTGGTGCCCCGCACCCGCCTTCCAGATTTTTTCAAAGGCCTCGCAACATTAAATATTCCTGCCGTCACCTATGGCCATTTGGGCGACGGGAATCTCCATGTGAATCTGCTGGGCGCAGGTGAAACCGAACCTGCAGAGTTGGAGCGCCAAGTGATGGATCTCTTCAAGCTGTCCATCCATTTAGGTGGCACGTTGAGTGGCGAGCACGGCATCGGCCTAGCCAAACGCCAAGCCTTTCTGGCCTTGAGCGATCCCGGCCAGATCGAGCTGTTGCGCGCCCTGAAGCACGCTTGGGATCCCCTGGGGATTTTCAATCCGGGGAAAGTGATCTAGCGAGAGTTGAGGAGTTGAGGAGCCTGCCCCCAGCCTGGGGCTGCCATTCGTAATTCCCCAGCGCCCAGAGCCTAGTTAGCAGCCAGACTCCAGGCCCGCCTACACTAGAAGCTGTGATGACCACAGCCCCCGAGGCCTCCGTGCAAACGATGACCCTGCTTCGCCACGCGGATATCTACGCGCCGGAAGCCTTGGGCTTGAATGACGTGCTCGTGGGTGGTGGCAAGGTGCTTTGGATCGGGAAAGAGGTATCCGGCCTCGGCACCCTCCATGCAGAGGAAGTGGATCTCGAAGGGCATCGCCTCATCCCGGGCCTGATCGATTGCCACGCCCACGTGACTGGCGGCGGAGGCGAAGCCGGTGCCCACACGCGCGTGCCTGCCGTGCCGCTCTCCCGTTTCACCCTGGGCGGCGTCACCACCGTGGTGGGCGTGCTGGGGACGGATTGCACCACCCGCACCATGCGCGATCTCGTGGCCACGGTAAACGGCCTGCGGAACGAGGGCATGGGCGCCTACGCGTGGACCGGTGGCTATCCCGTGCCGCCGCTGACCCTCACCGGCAGCGTGCGCGATGACATCGCCTTCGTGGACTGCATCCTGGGCGTGGGGGAATTGGCCATCTCCGACCACCGTTCCAGCCAGCCCACTCTTAATGAATTCTTGCGCATCGCCTCGGACGCCTATCTGGGCGGCCTTCTCACAGGCAAGGCTGGCGTCCTCCACCTCCACTTGGGCAACGGCCCAAGAGGCCTGTCGCTGATCCGTGAGGCCCTCGCGCTGAGCGAACTCCCACCCCGCGTTTTTCACCCCACGCACGTGAACCGCCGCCGAGCGCTCTTCGAAGAGGCCCTGGAACTGGCCCGATCGGGTTGCACCATCGATCTCACGGCTTTCCCGGTGGAGGCGGGCGAAGACGCCTGGACCGCCGCCGAGGGATTGCGGCGCTACTTCGCGAGCGGAGCGCCCCCGGAGCGCGTGACCGTTAGCTCAGATGGCGGTGGCTGCCTGCCCCATTTCGACGGCGAGGGCCGCATCACCCGCATGGGCGTGGGCTCTCCGGCTTCGCTGCTGGAGACGTTGCTGGAATTGACCGCCACCGGCGAGGCGATGGAGCATGTGCTGCCAGCCTTCACGTCGAATCCGGCCGACCTGCTCAGGCTTTCCGGAAAGGGCCGGATACGCATGGGTGGCGACGCGGATCTGGTCGTGCTCGGACCGCCGGGCTCAACATCTGGCCTCGAAGCTGTGATGATGAAAGGTGCCTGGTTCGTGCGTTCAGGCATGGCACTGCGGCGCGGCATGTTCGAGGAGCCCTGATCCATGAGTCCCAGCAAAGTGCCCGAAGGGCTGCAGCGCGGCTTCATCATTCCCATCGGTGGCGCCGAGGAGAAGGAGAAGGCGCACGATCCCCGCATTCTGAAGCGCTTTGTGGAACTCTGCGGCGGACAGGCTGCGGACATCGTGGTCATCCCCACCGCCAGTCGCCTGAAGGACACCGGTTCCCGCTACGAAGGCATTTTCACGGATCTGGGCGTGGGCCGCGTGACGGCGCTGGATTTCGACACCCGCCGCGACTGCTTTGAGCAGGGTCGATTGGAACGCCTGGCGCAGGCCCGCGGCATCTTCTTTACGGGCGGCAATCAATTGCGGCTCACCACCATCCTTGGCGGAACCCCCGTGGCCAAGCTGGTGCGCAGCCTAAACGCGCGGGGCATACACACCGCCGGGACCTCTGCCGGCGCAAGTTTCCTCAGTGAACACATGATCGCTTTTGGCCAAGAGGGCGCCGTGCCTACGTTGGGCTGTGTGAGCCTGGCACCAGGCTTGGGGCTCACCAACCGTTTCATCATTGACCAGCACTTCCGGCAGCGGGATCGCCTGGGCCGCCTGCTATCCGCCCTCGCCTTCAATCCCTTTTCCGTGGGCCTGGGGCTGGACGAAGACACCGCTGCCTTCATCGGCCCCGACAACCTGCTGCAAGTCGAAGGCAAGGGCGGTATCACTGTAGTGGACGCTGCCAACATCGAATACTCTGGCCTGGATGACACAGATCCAGGCCAACCCATCTGCATGTTGGGTCTCACCGTCCACATCCTGGTGGCCGGGGCCTCCTTCAACCTCAGCACCCGCCAGGCCTTTCCTGGTCCCGAGGCACGCTCATGGGCCAAAGCGAGCAACTGAGTTTCAGGCTTCAGGTGGGCGCTCGAGTTCCAAGTCCTGAGTCCTGAGGCTTGATCCCACGGCCCAGATTTCAGGGCAGACGCTCGTCACCGCAGCTGGGTAAGATTCTTGCTATCCCCACTTCAGTGAGCTGTAAAAGGAAAGCCCCATGCGAATTCTTGACCGATCCACCTACGTCGGCCCGTCCCTGTACGCCCACTTCCCCGTCATCCGCTTGGAACTGGATCTCGAAGCTCTGGAACAGTGGCCCACGGCGCGACTGGGGGGGACGTTCATCGAGGCGCTGCTCTGGGCGCTGCCAGGGCTTCAGGAACACGGCTGCAGCTACGGCGAACCTGGCGGATTCGTGCGGCGCATGCGGGAGGATGAGGGCACCTGGTTGGGCCACGTCCTGGAACACGTGGCCATCGAATTGCAGAACGTGGCGGGCGAGCAGGTGACCTTTGGCAAGACTCGTGGCGCGGGCCGCGAGGGCGTCTACACGGTGATCTACGAGTACGCCCAGAAAGAAGAGGGTGTGGAGGCGGGCGAACTGGCCATGCGACTACTCTGCTCCCTTCTGCCCGAGGAGATCCGACCCGAGCGCAGCGTCCCCGAGGGCTGGCTATGGGAAATAGCCCGGGACGAATACATTCGTTACGCTCAGCGTCGAGCCCTGGGACCCTCCACCGCCTCCATCGTGCGGGCGGCGGAAGACCGGAACATTCCGTGGATGCGCATGAACGACCAGTCACTGGTTCAACTCGGCCATGGCAAGTATCAGCAGCGCATCCAGGCCACAGTGACGGGGAAGACCTCCCACATCGCCGTGGAACTGGCCAGCGACAAGGAAGAGACCAACAAGATCCTATCCAGCCTGGGCCTTCCCGTGCCTCGGCAGGAGTTGGCGCAGACCGAAGCAGCCGCCATCCGCGCTGCCCGGCGCATCGGTTTTCCCGTGGTGACCAAACCTTACAACGGCAATCACGGTCGCGGCATTTCCATCCGACTCACCACCGATGATGAAGTACGGGTGGGCTTTCAAGCAGCCAAGGAACACAGCCGATCGGTAATCGTTGAGACTTTTGTGGAGGGCGACGACCATCGCCTGCTGGTGGTGAATGGCGAGCTGGTAGCTGCCACTCGCCGCACGCCTGGCCAGGTGGTGGGAGATGGGGTTCATACCGTCAAAGAACTGGTGGAGCTCGTGAACGATGACCCACGCCGCGGCGTGGGGCACGAAAAAGTACTGACGCGGCTGATGCTGGATGCTCAGGCGGCATTGATGCTCACACGCCAGGATTTCACCGAGACCTCCGTGCCGCCAGAAGGCCAGATCGTACCTTTGAGATCCACGGGAAACTTGAGTACTGGGGGCACCGCCACGGATGTGACCGATGTGATCCATCCGGATAACCGGGATATGGCCACCCGCGCCATCCGCGCCATCGGCCTGGATGTGGGCGGCGTGGATTTCCTCAGTCCCGACATCACGGAAAGTTACCGCACCGTCGGCGGCGCCATCTGCGAGGTGAACGCCGCGCCGGGCTTCCGCATGCATGTATCCCCCAGCGAAGGCACGCCCCGGGACGTGGCGGGTCCCGTCATCGATATGTTGTTTCCCATGGGCGCGCCCTCGCGGGTTCCCATCGCGGCCATCACCGGCACCAACGGCAAGACCACCACGGCCCGGATGTTGGCGCACATCGTGAAAATGGCCGGCCACACGCCGGGGCTCACCACGACGGACGGCGTTTACATTGATGGCCAGCGCACCGTGGAAGGGGACATGACGGGACCCGTGGCGACCCGCATGGTGTTGGCAGACCCGAACATTGATCTGGCCGTGCTGGAGATTGCGAGAGGGGGTCTGCTGCGCGCTGGCATGGGCGTCCCCTTCGTGAACGTCGGAGCTGTCCTCAACGTGCAGGCGGACCACCTGGGGCTGAAGGGCATTGACACGCTGGAGCAGTTGGCGGAGGTGAAGCGCATCATCGTCGAGGTCGCTCAAGACTGCGCTGTGCTAAATGCGGATGATGCCTACGTCGTAAAAATGTCCGCCTACACCGAGGCGAAGACTCTTTGCTACGTGACCATGAATCCCCAGCACCTGCTCGTGCGGGAGCACATCCGCGCCGGGGGCCGCGCCTGTGCCCTGGAGGCCGGTGTCAACGGCCAGATGATCACGCTGTACGACAAGGGCAGCCACATCCCCTTGCTGTGGACGCATCTGGTACCGGCCACCATGGAAGGCCGCGCGCTGCACAACGTGCAGAACGCGATGTTCGCGGCGGCCATGGCCTTCTCTCTCGGCATCAAGTTGGATGCCATCCGCATGGGCCTGCGTACCTTCGACACCACCTTCTTCCAGGCGCCCGGGCGTATGAATGTTTTCGACGAGCATCCCTTCAAGGTGATCTTCGACTATGGCCACAACGCCCATGCGGTGGGGGTGATGGCGGACCTGGCTTGCGCCCTGGACGTGACGGGCCAGCGCATCGTCGTCCTGGCTGGCCCTGGCGATCGCCGGGATGAGGACCTGGTGGCCATCGCTGCCACGGTCGCGGGTCGCTTCGACCATTATGTCTGTCGCCGCGATGATGGCCTGCGCGGTCGCGATGGCGACGAGGTGCCCCGCATCCTGGCCAAGGCGCTCCAGGCGAAGGGCGTCCCCATTACAGCCATCAGCATCATTCCCGACGAATACGAGGCCATTGACGCAGCCCTGCGCATGGGCCAGCCCGGCGATCTGCTGCTGATATTCGCCGATGCGCTCACGCGTTCCTGGAAGCAGATCATCAAGTTCAAACCTGAAGGTACGTCGCACTCCAAGGCCGCGGCGGCTCCCTCCAAATTCTCCGAGACGATGGCACAGCCGACCCAAGCATTTGGTGAGGAGATGGTAGCCGACCTGGAAGGCCTCATTCGGGATGAACGTGGCATTCGCTTCGCCCGGGAGAGTGAAGACTGAGCGGAATAGTTCCCACTCCCTTTGAGGACAGCCGCCGACTCACGGGTCCGAATCTTTTTTTCGGATCCTGCGGCGCGGTGCTCGAAGCGCCCCTGCCGGAAGGTGGGCAGGAGCAGGCTCGTTCGCGCTGGGCGTTCCTCGCGGAAGAGCTCCGGTTTCACCTGGGTTGGCTCAAGGTGCCAGTGGTGGCAAGGGTCCATGCCAGCGGCGCTACCCTGGCCTTCGCCGCGCCGGAGGACCAACTCTTCACCGCGACGGAAGCGAACGAGTGGGCTTGGCAACGGGCTTTGGAGGAAACTTCGGACACCCTTTATCCCCGACTTTACGCACCTGGGCACCCGGCAAGTTGGGACAAGGCTGCGGCCATGGCGACCCTACACGCCCTGGCGTCAGCGGAAGCCCGCCCTGGATTGATGCCACTGCTTGGGGAAGCAGCTCGGAGGAACCTCCCAATCTTTCTGGATGAAACAATCCTTTCCATGGGAGCAGGCTCCGGTCACGTGGCGTGGCCTATGGCTGCTTTGCCCTCGCCTGATGAAGTTGCCTGGGAACGGCTCCATGGCATCCCCACGATCCTGGTGACGGGTTCCAATGGCAAGACCACCTCCGTGCGCTTGCTGGCGGCCATGGCGGCGGCTTACGGGTGGACACCGGGCCACACCTGCACCGACGGCATTTATGTCGCAGGTGAACTCATCGAGGCAGGCGATTTCTCCGGGCCCGGCGGGGCGCGAACAGTCCTGCGTGATGAACGTGTGGAGGTCGCCATCCTAGAGACAGCCCGGGGCGGCATCCTGCGAAGAGGTCTGGCGGTGCGCCAGGCAGATGTGGCACTGGTGACCAACGTGAGCCCTGATCATTTCGGAGAGTACGGGATCCATACGCTCGACGATTTGATCGAGGCTAAGCTTGTGGTGGCGCGCGCTGTGGGGTCGAGTGGCCTGCTGGTCTTGAATGCCGATGACAGGATCCTCGCAGATCGTAGCGCCGCACTTCCCTGCGCCCTGGGGTGGTTCTCTCTGGACGACGACCACCCAAGACTCATAGCCCATCGCACCTCCGGCGGTGCGACCTGCGGCGTGCGCGAAGGCCGCCTGCAGCTTCATTGGGAAGGGGTTGTCCAGGATCTCGGAGCTGTGGCAGCCATGCCCCTCAGTGCGGGTGGCCATGCGGCCTACAACATCTCAAACCTCGCGGGGGCGGCTCTGGCCGCGGCGGGACTGGGGATCGAAACCACGACCATCGCTGGCGTCCTGGCCGCCTTCGGCGCTTCCCGCGGAGACAATCCCGGACGGCTCGAGTCCTGGCGCTTCGGGGGCATCACGGTCTTCATGGACTACGCCCACAATCCCGAGGGGCTCGAAGGCCTCATGCAAGTGGCCTCGCCGGTCCGCGGCCCAGGTCGCCTGGGTCTGCTGCTGGGCCAGGCAGGAAACCGCGAGGATGGCGCCATCCGCGATCTCGCGGCCACGGCCGCGCACTTTCATCCAGACCTGGTGGTGCTGAAAGACCTTGCAGGTTTTCTACGGGGGCGGGAACCGGGGGAAATCCCGCACATCCTCCGGAGTGAACTCGAAACGTGCGGCATGGCCGCAGATAGGCTGCGGGTCGTGCTTCCCGAAGAGGAGGCCGTGCTTACCCTCCTGCTCTGGGCCAGGGACGGGGATGTGCTGGTGCTGCCGGTCCATGGTGGCAAGGCTCGGGAAGCGGTAGGAACGAGATTGGATCGCCTGGAAGCCGGTGGCTGGAAGGCTGGGGACCCGATGCCTGCTTGAACACGCATGAGGCCAACCCCTACCATTCCTTTTCAATCCTTTCCGGAGTATCTTGGCTTCGCCCTCCCATCGTTTTTTACCTGAAGCCGGTCGCGGCTCACCCCAAGCCAAGCAAATTCCGCCCCACTCGGGGCGGCATCACACCCACCCAGGTCATCCTAGTTTTTTGGAGAGCCGTATGACACTCGCACCTAGCTGGAACACTCTTGCTGGAATGGCAGCCGTTGGTTGTTTCGCGGTTATTCCCGCCTACTCCCAGAGCCTGACCTTACCACCCAGCGGTGAAAATCAGAAGGCCTCGGTCACGCAGCATATCGGCCTGGTCAAAGTAACCATGAGCTACAGCAGCCCAAGGGTGCATCGCGCGGGGCAGGACCGTACGGGAAAAATCTGGGGGGAGCTGGTGCCTTATGGCCTCAGCGACCTGGGCGTCAACGATTGCAAGGAGTGCCCCTGGCGCGCCGGGGCCAATGAGAATACCGTTTTCAAGATCACCCATGCTGTGAAGATCGAAGGAAAACCACTGGCGGCGGGCTCTTACGGGCTCCATATGATTCCAGGCACAGAGAAGTTCACGGTCATATTCTCGAAGGATTCTTCCGCCTGGGGCAGCTATTGGTACAACCCGCAACAGGATGTGCTGCGCGTGGACGTGAAGCCCGCCAAAGGCGAATTTCAGGAATGGCTGACCTACGAATTCACCGAGCGGGAACCCGCCAAGGCAAAGCTGGAGTTGCGCTGGGAGAACCTGCGGATTCCCATTGCGATCTCCGTGGACGATCCCGATGAACTGTATTTCCAGAATCTCGAGAAGGAAATGCACGGAGCCCCCGGGTTCCAGTGGTCCGACCTGTTGGCGGCCGCGCAGTTCGCGCTCCAGACGGGCAAGCACCTGGACGCCGGATTGGACTGGGCGCAACGAGCTGTGAGCGCGCCCTTCGTGGGCAATGAGAATTTCCAGACCCTCTCAACGCTGGGACAGATCCAGCTCGGGCTGGGAAGTGCGGAGGCAGCCCAGGCCACCTTCGACAAGGCCATCGCCAATCCATCGGCCAAGCCCACCGACGCCCACCAACTGGGTCGGCAACTGCTACAGCAGGGACGCAAGGCCGAAGCACTGAAGATCTTCCAATCCAACGCCAAGAAATTCCCAGGGCAATGGCCGGTGAACGTAGGCTTGGCCCGTGGCTATGCCGCGAACGGGGACACGAAAAAGGCCCTGGAACACGCCCGGTTGGCGCTTGCCCAGGCGCCGGACGAACTCAACAAGAAAGCCTTGAAAGCGCTCATCGAGCAACTCGAGAAGGGCACGGTTCCCAACTAACAATTTTCCAGCGCCTGACGAACAGCCGCTATTTCATTGGGGATTTCTTTCGACAGCAAGGGCCGCTTCCGCAACGCTTCCAGAGCGTCTGGAATGGGGACTTGGATGCCCATGGGCACGTAAACCGGGAGAAATTTAGCCGGGTGCGCGGTGCCCAGGAACACACCGGTTTCGCAGAGGCCAAGGCGTTCCTCCAGCACCGCGTAGGCCACTGCCGCATGGGGGTCCGCGAGGTAACCCATGCCCATCAACTCACGGATGGAACGCTTGGTGTCGGCGTCGTTCTTGAAACCCCACCGCAAGGCTTGGCGGAGTGAATGGATATCGCCCTCGAAAAGATATTGGATGCGTTCCCAGTTGTTGGGGGCGCCTACATCCATGGCGTTGGAGATGGTGGCGATGCTGGTTTGGGGCAGGTATTCGCCACTGTCCAGGTAGTGGGGCACGGTGGTATTCGCGTTGGTGGCGGCCACGAGAGCTCGCAAGGGCAGCCCAGTTTGCTTGGCCATGAGCCCCGCGCAAAGGTTGCCAAAGTTTCCCGAAGGGACCGCGATGACGATGCCATCCCGCACATCCTGCTTGTGCAGTTGCGCGACGGCTTCGGCGTAGTAGAGCATTTGGGGCAGTAGTCGCGCCACGTTGATGGAATTCGCGGACGTCAGGCCGTGGCGGGCTGACAAGTCCGCGTCATTGAAACAGGCCTTCACCAAGGCCTGGCAATCATCGAAGGATCCTTCCACCGCGAGCGCGGTGATGTTGTCCCCGAGAGTGGCGAACTGACGCTCCTGCAACTCGGACACACGGTCCTTCGGATAGAGCACCACCACGCGTACGGCGGGACGCTGCCAGAAAGCCTGAGCCACCGCCGCGCCCGTGTCTCCGCTGGTGGCGGTGAGAATGGTCAGGGGTGTCCCGGGTTCACGAATCAGGTCCAGGATATGCGCGAAAAACCGCGCGCCCACATCCTTGAACGCCAGCGTCGGGCCATGAAAAAGCTCCAGCGCATAGAGGCCGCGCCGTACTTGCGTCAGGGGGATGGGGAAGTCCAAGGCGCTGTGAATGGCCGCGGCAAAAGCGTCTTGATCAAACTCATCGCCGATGAAACGGCGAAGGATGATTTCGCTCCGTTCCACCCAGCGCAATTGCAGCAAGCTATCCCAATCTTCGAACACAGGCAGGGCTTCTGGCATCCAAAGTCCGCCAGCGGGGGCCACGCCCCTCAAGACAGCTTCCCTGAAGGTGGCTGATTGGTTAGGGTTTCGGGTGTTGATGAATTTCAAGGGAGCACCCGCGCACCCAAGGGGTCCACGCCACAAAGCCGGGCTTCAGAGGCCAACCCAGCGGTTTGAAAAGCTTCCTGAATGGCTGCCACCACTTCTTTTCCGTGGTGAGTACCCTCGGCGACCGCAAAAACAGAAGGGCCTGATCCGGATAATGTGCAGCCCAACGCACCGGCCCGCAGGGCTGCTTTTTGGGCCGCGCGAAAGCCTGGCACCAAGTCCGCGCGCCGGGGTTCCGCCAACACATCGCGCAAGCAGCGCACAAAAATTTCCTGATCCTGGGTGTGCAGCGCGTGAACAAAAGCGGCGAGATTTTGGGCGAAGGCCAACACTTCTGGCATGGGCAGCTGGGCTGGCATGGCCTGCCGCGCCCGTTCGGTGGAGAGTTCGCAATGGGGATGCACCACCGCGATCACCAACTCCGAAGGCCAAGGCAGAGCACGGGGTTTGGAGCTTCCGCCCTCACCCGGCACCAGCAGCAGCAAGCCCCCTTGAAGCGAGGGCGCCACATTGTCCAGGTGTACCGACCCGGAGACCAGCGACTCGGCTCGGCCCGCCATCTGCAACAGTTCCGATCTTGTGAACGGTTCTCCCAGGAGCACCTGACAGGCCACCAGCGTCGCCACGATGGAACTGGCGCTGGAGCCCAGACCGCTCGAACGCGGAAGGTTTTTCTCAAGGGTGAAAGCCAGTTCAGGGTAGGCCATGCCTTTGGAAAGGAGCGCGTCCTTCACAAAAGAGAAGGTACGCAGCACCAGATTCTGTGTGGGGTCTGGCGGCATGAGATGGGCGTAGGCTCCCGTCGCAAGCAGGCTCGTTTGGGCTGCGACCTTGGCACTCACCACATCGCCCCACAATGAGCCATCCAGGGGTGCCAGAGCAGCCCCCATCAAGTCGAAACCCGCGGCAAAATTGCCGATGCTGGCGGGTGCGTAGGCTCGGATGGTCAAGCTCATGAGAGCCCTTCAAAAGAAGCGATCTTCAGGATATCCGCTAGCACCCCCGCGGCCGTCACTTCGCCTCCAGCGCCGTAGCCCCGGACCACCAGCGGCGTGGGCTGGTAGTGCTCAGTGAGGAAGGCCAGGGCGTTCTCGCCACCCTTGACGGTGTAGAGCGGATGCTCTGGGCCCACGGACTCAAGGCGCACTGAACACTGGAAACCATTTTCCAAGGCCTGAATGCTGGCTACGTGACGAAGTACTCGGCCTTCCATTTTCAACCGCGCCATGCGCTCCGCGAAGCCTCCATCCAGTTCCTGAAGCCGCGCCATGAATGACTCCACACTTCCTGAGGCAGCAAAATCATTCGGCAGCACGCCTGCCACGGAAATATCCGCCAATTCCAGCTCTGCGCCCATTTCCCGTGCCAGGATCAGCAGTTTGCGCGCCACATCAAGGCCCGATAGATCATCCCGTGGGTCGGGTTCGGTGAACCCCTTTTCCTTGGCGATGCGCACACTTTCGGAAAACGGTACTCCGTCATCCAACAGTCCCAGCAGGAAAGAGAGCGACCCCGACAGCGTGCCGTCGAAACGCAGCACGCGATCGCCCCCCCGTAATAAATTCCTTAATGTCTCGATGACGGGCAGCCCGGCACCCACGTTGGTTTCATACAGAAACTTACGCCGCAGGGTTTCCGACGCATGGCGTAAGGCCCGGTAGGTCGCAAAACTCGCCGTATTGGCCTTCTTGTTGGCAGTCACCACATGAAGGCCCGCTTCCATCAGGCTTGGATAGGCCTCCGCCACCCCATCATTGGACGTGCAATCCACGAACACCGGGTTGGTAAATCGCGCGTTGGCCACAGACCGTAGCAGGGCGTCCAGATTGGCGGGTTCGGCGGTGTCAGCGGCAAGGGCTTCCCAATCTTTCAATCCCTCTGCATCGAAGGCAAACTGCCTGGAGTTTCCCACGGCACAAAGCTTCAGCTCCACTTTCCGCCGGGGATTGGCCTGGTGGATCGCGATGGCTCGAAGCAGCTTGAAACCGACGTTGCCCTTTCCCCAAACCACCAATTGAAGTTGTGGAAGAGAGCGGAAAAAGGCCGCGTGAACCTGTCGCAGGGCACGGGCTTCGTCGCCTTCACGGATCACCACGGAGATGTTGCGTTCGCTGCTGCCCTGGGCAATGGCTACGATGTTCACGCCCACCGCGGCCAGCGCTCCGAAGAAGGTGCCCGCGACGCCGAGGCGGTGTTTCATGCCATCACCGACGATGGACAAGATCGCGTGGCCATTGCGTTGTTGGATCGGGTCCAGCATGCCTGCCGCGAGTTCCGCCACGAAAGTGGATTGCAGGGCCTCCATGGCTTTGCGAACCTCGGCTTCCGCCACCGAAAATGAGATGGAACATTCGCTGGAACCTTGGGTGATGAGGATGACGGAGATGTTCGCGGCGGCCATGGCCTGGAAAATTCGCGCAGCGACTCCAGGTACGCCAGTCATACCTGAGCCGCTCACATCAATCAAGGAGACCCCGCCCAGAAAAGTCAACCCACGGGCGCCATAGGGCGATGGGTGGGCGTTTCCGTGCACCAAAGTCCCGGACAACAAAGGGGCGAAAGTGTTGCGCACGCGCACTGGAATATCTTTTTCACGAGCGGGTTGAATAGTCTGAGGGTGCAGCACCTTGGCGCCGAAATAGGAGAGCTCCATGGCTTCCTCGAAACTGACTTCGGGCAGCGTGAAAGCTTCGGGCACCAGGCGTGGATCGGCGCTGTAGATGCCATTCACGTCGGTCCAGATCTCCAGCAGATCGGCATTCAGCGCCCAGGCGGCGATGGCGGCGCTATAGTCCGAGCCGCCTCGGCCCAGAATAGTGATCCGGCCATCAGCATCCGCACCAAAAAAACCCGGCATCACCGAAAGCGGAGGTGGATTCTCCTTGAATTTTTCAAACGCCTTGTCGGTGGCATTCCATTCCGGTGCCGCGAACAGGAAACCACGATTGGTGCGGATGAAGTCCGCCGCGTTCAGCAGGTGCGCCCCCAGAAATTTGGCCAGCAACAGGCTGGAGGCCTTTTCGCCCAGGCTGTAAAGACTCGCCATGACACCCGGTGGGCACTCCTCCAAGAGCTTTACGCCTTGAAGGTACTGCGCGAGATCCTTGCCCAGACTCTGCAGTTCGGCCTCCAGCAGAGCTTCGTTTCCGGGGAACAGCTCAGCCGCGGTGGAACGGTGGAGTTCCGAGAAGCGAGTCAGACACAGATCCGTGTCTCCACCCTCCACGGCGGCCTGGACCCCATCCCGCAGTAGATTGGTGACCCCGCTCATGGCCGATATCACGACCAGCACGGGGCCCGTGGTGGCGGCTTCACGAACAATCTCCGCCACAACTCGGATGCGCGCTGCCGAAGCCACCGAAGTGCCACCAAATTTCATCACTCGCATATAAGTCCCAAAACAAAAAGCCCCGCGATGAAGTGCGGGGCCGGGTTAGCAAAAAGTGGAAAGCTAGACCGGCCGCGCCCCATAGGTCGTAGTCGTAGTCATGATTGTCGTCGCGGAATTGATCTGAACATAGCCCAGGCCCGAGGATGCAAAATAGGCTTTCACGGTCAGCGGGGATGGATTGAACACAATGCGCATAAGGAAACCTTTCCCGATTCTTTGCTCCCGGTCAACGAAAAAACCCAGCAAACTCAGCCACAATGAGTGTTATTGGAGCCTCCCATGCCCGCCCCACAACCCTTGCTCCTCGGCCATCGTGGCTATTCCTCAAAACACCTTGAAAATTCCACGGAGGCTTTCCGCGCCGCCATCGAAGCAGGGATGGATGGCTTCGAGCTGGATGTGCAACCCACAAGGGATGGGGTATGTTGCGTGCTGCATGACGAGGACCTGGCACGTACGGCCATGGGTGGCGGCCTCCTGCGGCAACTGAAAGTGAATGAACTGCCCAAGCTCAAAAATGGCGAGAACGTCCCCCGCTTGAGTGATGTGCTGGAGCTCCCGGCCAAGCTCATCAATGTGGAGCTGAAAGGTGAGCCCGGCTGGAAGCAGGCCCTGGCCGCCGTGGACGCCGCCGATGCCCTGGACCGCGTACTCTTCAGCAGTTTCGAACCCAGCGAAGTACTCCAGCTCTGGGCCGACTGTCACGAAGCCCGCTGTGGGTTTCTATGGGACTTGGAAGAAGCCATGGAGCTGACGGATGAAGAACTTTCGGAGTTGCCGGAAGCCCTCATGTTCCATCCCCCGATCGCGGCAGTCATGGCGAAACCGGAGCTCTGGAAGCCTTACGCAAATCGCCTGGTGCTTTGGGGCATGCAGTCATTCTCCGCTGCCAAGACCCTGCCCTTCCAGCCCACCGTGCTGATCGCCGATGGGCTTTGAACCGACCTTTTCCTGAATGCCCTCGCGTTGTTCCGCCAATCTCGCACCGGACCAGATCCATGCCGCACCTGTAGCCAGGCCCAGGAATCCAATGGGCACAGCCAACAGAGCGGTCAAGGTGGGCAGCCACACGCCGATGGCATCGCCACCACGGTAGATGAAGGTGTCAATGAACGGCTTCGACTTGTACTTCTCTTCGGGCCCCAAAGGGATGTACAGCATTTCTCTTGCAGGTTTATCAATGGCGTAATGAAGGCCGCGGCGCACCACCTGCACCAAAGCCAACACCGCAAAGGTGGGCCAGGCCCATAGCGCGCCGAACCCCAGCACCGTAAGGAAGGGCACCAGACAGAGCGCACCCTTCATGCCCAGCCGCCTGAAGATACGCCCAGCGAATAGGAACTGCGCCGACAGGGACAACACATTCACCCAGAGATCAATGCGCGCGAAGGCTCCGGTACGGGCCGCAGTCCCCAGGAAGGCCCGCTCCACGATGCGACCCTGGATCAGATACAGGAAGGTTGATGTAAGCGTGAACAGCAACAGGTAGAGGCAAATCAACCGCAAGTAAGGTGAGTGCAAGAGCAGACGCAAGCCCTCGAATACGCCCGGTCCCGGTTCCCGCTTTTTCTGTTCCACGCTGCCTAGGTCGAAGCGCCGGCCTAGCCCGTTCATGAACTGGCTCGCCAACTCCAGACAAGCCGCGGACAACAGGAAGAGCACTGCTGGCGCTGCCTGGACATGCCATGCCCCTAAAAAGAAGCCGCGCATCAAAACTTCCGTAAGGGCTGCCCCGGCGATGGCGCCAAGGGTTCCGCCCGAAGCGATGAGGCTGAATAGCCGCCGACCTTGGCCATCGTTGAAAAGGTCCGCCATGAAGGCCCAGAACACCGACACGACGAAAAGGTTGAATACGCTGAGCCAGATGTAGAAGCCGTAGCCTAGCCAGATATTCCCCGCCTTCCAATGGAAGAGCGCAAAGAACACCAGCAGATTCACCGCGAAGAACCGGTAGACCATCGGGATGAAGTGCTTGCGGGGGAAACGCGCCACCAGGGCCGCGAAAGCCGGATTAACCAGCAGCATCGCCACCAGAGTTCCCGTCATGAGCCAGGGCAGCTTGTCGGCGCCCCTCGCGATACCCATGGCTTCCCGCAGGGGGCGCAGCAGATAGAAGCTCAGCAACAGGAAGAAGAAGTAGAGCCCGGACTCCAGCACCGCCACACCTTCACCCTCTTCCAGCAGGAAGGCGTGGCGCAGACTTCTGCTTCTGGATTGGCTCAAAAACATAGGCACCTTGCGAAGGGTCAGGAACGATCCTACATTGTGTAACGATGTAAAATCTTTTTTATGTTCCAGCCCTCACCAGGCCGCCTTTTCCCGGTCCACGATTCAGCACCTCTGGAGATGCCATGACCGTTTCGCGCCGCACCTTTTTGGAACTCACCGCTGCAGCAGCGGCAAGCACCACCGCGGGCGGCTTGCTCGGACGTCTCCCGTCCGCCAAAGCCTCCAAGAAAATCCTCATCCTGGGAGGTACTGGCTTCCTGGGACCCGCCACCGTGGACGCGGCACTGGCGAAGGGGCATCAGGTCACCATCTTCCACCGTGGGAAGACGCGGCCGGGTTACTTCAAGGGCAAGGTCACCGAGTTGAACGGCGACCGGGATCCGCTTAAAGATGAAGGCCTTAAAGCTTTGAGCACGGGAACCTGGGATGCGGTCATTGACAATTCCGGCTACTACCCGCGCACGGTGAAGGCCTCCGCCGAATTGTTGGGGCCACGCATCAAGCAGTATCTCTATATCTCCAGCATCAGTTGCTACAAGGAACCCAATCCAGAGAATGGCGACGAAAATGCACCCCTGGCCACGCTGTCCGACCCCACCGTGGAGACCATGGGGAAGGATTTCGCGAATTACGGCGCGCTCAAGGCCCTTTGTGAACAGGCTGCCGAAAAGGCCCTGCCGGGGCGGGCCACGATCATCCGCCCGGGCTACATCGTGGGCCCGGACGACCCCACCGGCCGCTTTACCTATTGGCCCGTGCGCTTCGACCGCGGCAGCGAGGTGGCCGTGCCCGGCAGCCCGACAGACCCCCTTCAGCTTATTGATGTGCGGGATCTGGCCGAGTGGCTGATCAAGCTCGTGGAGGACGGCACCAAGGGCCGCTTCAACGCCACCGGGCCAGATCGCCACATGCTCTGGGGCGAGGTGGTGAAGGCCTGTCAGAAGGCTGGCGGCGCTCCGAGCACTCTCACCTGGGTGAGTCCCGCTTTCCTGGCCAAACAGGAAGGGCTGGAATTTCCCATCTGGGCACCCTATGAAGGCGATTCCAAGGGCTTCCACACTTGGCGCAATGCGCGCGCGCTCAAGGCGGGACTGCGCTTCCGTCCCATTGACGCCACGGTGAAGGACACCCTGGCCTGGTTCAAGACCCAGGAAAAGGTGGAGAAAGGGCGCAACAAGCTGGCGGGGCCGACCGCTGAAGCCGAAGCCAAACTACTGGCCGCCTGGCATGAGAGCCTGAAGCCGAAAGTGGGCTGAATCACACTGTGAACGCTGGATTCATGGGCCTTTCCGTGATGAACTAAGCCGTTCATCGCGGAGCGATCCATGGCCAGGCAGCCCCATTTCCTTTCCATCAATGACTATTCCTCGAAGCAGATCAAGCAACTGCTCGATATCGCTGACGAAATGAAGCACCACCCCAAGCGATTCAACAAGTCGCTGAAGGGCCAAGTGCTCGCGATGATTTTCGAGAAGTCCAGCACCCGCACCCGCATGAGTTTTGAAGCTGGAATGTACCAATTGGGCGGCGTGGCGCAGTTTCTTTCCTCCCGTGATATCCAACTGGGCCGCGGCGAACCGATCTACGACACTGCCCGCGTCATGAGCCGTTTCGTCCAGGGCATCATGGCCCGTACCTTCGCGCACCAGACCGTCACGGACCTGGCGAAATACGGCTCCATCCCGGTCATCAACGGCCTCACGGACCTGGAACATCCCTGCCAGATCATGGCGGACCTGCAGACCGTGCGGGAACACTTTGGGAAGCTCGCCGGGCTGAAACTCACCTACATCGGCGACGGCAACAACATGGCCCATTCCTACATGCAAGGCACCGGCAAGACCGGCATGGACTGCACCATCATCACGCCCAAGGATCCTAAATTTTTCTGCAACGCCGCCATCGTCGAAGCGGCTCTGGAAGACCACGCAGCCCAAGGCACGACGCTGACCCTCACCGACAACGTGATGGAAGGCGTGGCGGGCTCCCATGTCGTTGCCACGGACACTTGGGTGAGCATGGGTATGGAAGAGGAAAAGGCCGAGCGCATGGCCGCCTTCAAAGGCTTCACCGTGGACAACGCAGTGATGGAAGCCGCCGGCAAGGATGCCATCTTCCTCCACTGCCTGCCGGCCTACCGCGGCTACGAAGTGCTGGAGGAGGTCATCGACGGCCCCCGCAGCCTGATCTACGACGAAGCCGAGAACCGCCTGCACGCGCAGAAGGCGATCATGTATTCGCTCATGGCGAAGTAAGGGAAGATTCCTGGGTCTCGATCCTAACGCTTTCCATAGATCTCATCGTGGTCCGTATGAAGGGAAAGCAGCACCAGTTTCCCCCCTTG